>JBCBQD010000351.1:0-4604 GCA_039820425.1 Cyanobacteria bacterium J06635_1 | reverse complement strand
AGCTGTGCAACGTTGGATTGGCGAAGCCTTAATCGCAAAACCCAGTCCCGAGCAGTTATCTATCTGGGCAGACGATCACGGCAAGCGCTTCAATTCTTTGATCGTTCAACCCTATGTGCTAGTTCAAGACCTACCCGTCTCTGAATAGCCCAATGACAGTCATGTCTCCGCCCCCCACCCACTCGCTGTGGGAGCGACTCAACAATTCTGCCCTGCTGCGGTTTTTACTCCTGTTTGCCAGTGGGTGGGCGCTGGTGCAGCTGCTAGCTTACTTTGAAATCGTGGTGGTGGTGTTTGTCTCGGCCACCATTTTTGCGTTTTTGCTCAGCCATCCGGTGCAGTGGTGCCGTCGATTTATCCCCCATGGGTTAGCCGTTTTCTTTGTATTTGGGCTGAGTCTGCTGATCATCAGTGGCTTGGTGCTTACGGTGAGTTTAGCGGTGCTTTCCCAGGGGCCCCAATTAATACTCAATATCGGTGATTCTTTAAATGAATTGCTACCGCTGATAGGTCAGGCGGAAGACACCCTGAGACAATGGGGGGTACAGGTTGATTTGCAAACCTTGGGCGAAGAGTTTAAAGAGCAGGCATTGACTCTCCTGGGGGCTGGCTTTGGCTTACTGCAGGCATTGCTGAGCAACTTTATCATGGCGATCCTGATTGCCATCGTGACCTTTTTTATGCTGCTCGATGGGGCCAGGATTTGGGCTTTTGCCCTAAAGCATTTACCGCCCCACCGACGGCGACGGCTCAATCTGACCATTCAAAAGACATTGCTAGGGTTCTTTCTAGGCAGATTGCTACTTTCCTCGTTTTTTGCCACCTCGACCTTTCTGGTTTTTTTGACCCTAAAAATCCCCTATGCTTTGACGCTGGGCGTGATTGCCGGACTTTTTGATCTTATCCCTGGCATCGGCGCAACGTTGGGAATTTCCCTCATTTCGCTCTTACTGCTCTCCCAGGGGAGCGGGGTTGCCGTGCAAGCGGGGCTGATTTGTGTCGTGCTGCAGCAGATTGAGGAGAATATTCTGATGCCGCGGGTGATGCGCGACTCGGTAAATATTAATCCGGTGATTATCTTTTTTGCGCTAATTGTAGGGGCTAGGATTGCCGGCGTGCTGGGGATTTTTCTATCGATTCCGGTGGCGGCGGTGGTGGTGAGTTTGCTAGAGATTGAGGAAATGCAGGGGAGAACTCAGCTGAAGAAAATTCAGCCTTCGGAGGTGGAATGATTGGGTGATGGGTAGTGGGTAGTGGGTAGCTTCACCCATGACCCATGACCCACTACCTATTATCGTCCTCCATCTTGCTGATAGGCCCAATACACCGACTCAATAAACGTATCGGCGGTCATCTCCTGGGGTAGGTTTTCCAGGTCTAAAATCTGCTTGAGATCGCGGGCAAGCTTGAGGCTGAGGGTGTCTTTGGCTTGCTTGGCAAGTAGGGGACGACGTTGCAAATATTCGCGAATGACGGCGAAGTCGTCGGGAAGCAGGTTGCCAAAACTGGCAGTGGCATCAAGCTCACTGGCAATGGCTTTGGCAGCATCGGTTATGTAGAGCGTCTCTGACACCACGGGGCGTTCGTTTTGCACCACCAGAGTTCCAGCCAGCCAGTCCCCCAGGCGTTTTTCTTGCTTGCCAAAGATGATGCAAAAAAAGCCCAGAAATAAGATGTCGTCCACCGGGCGTAATAAGGAGCGCAAGGTGGCTTGCAACACCCCCTCGGGTTTGCCATTGTCGCGAATGACGCGAATTTTGGTCCAGCGTTTGCCGGGGGTTTGGCCCTGCCAGGCGCTTTCAAAGCCGACGAAGTAGCCCATGTAGAGGGCAGAGAGGGCGAGAAATGCGATCGCGCTCAGCCACAACTCAATGCTATCGGTACCGCCACCGAGCAATGTGGCCAAACTCGCCAATTGCGACTGGATCAAGAGAGACAGCGCCGACAGCAGCATCGACGCCAGGGTCAAAACAAAATAATCAGCAAACAAAGCCAGGGCACGGCTGCCAATGCCCGCCAGGGTAAATTCAAGTTCGACACTTTCTGGCGTTTGGATGTTGACCGTATTAAACAGGCTCATTCTTAAATAGGCTCATGGCTAGATAGGCTCATCAGTCGGTCTTTGATCGGAGGTGCCTCGATCAGAGAGTTGTATATCTAAGCCTTCCCGCCGACTCAGCAGATCGTAATAAAGTACCGATTTAATTGATTGGAAAAATGGCATCGTAAAAATGCCCGCCACCAGCAGCAAGACGAAAAAGGCCAAAAACGCCAATGCGATCAGGCCCACAATGGGGCCAACGTCTGCCGTTGGAACATCCACTGAAATCCTGGCAAACAGGGGAATGGTAAACAGTAGCGGCACCGCACTCAGCACAAACAGCGGCACCATAATCAGATAGGTCACCAGCAGCACCCCTTGCACCCGAAAGACGGATCCTTTGCTCAGGTTCCAACTGCGGCTAATCGATCCAATTGACTCTTGATCGGTTTCGACCGCGATGGCCAGATCGTAAACCAAGAAACGCGCTTGAAACCAAAGCTGGATAGCAAACAGGATGATCTGCACGACAAAATTGATCAGCCCTGTCAAGACCACGCCGACATCACCTAACGCACCGCCGATCAACGCCACCGGAAACAGAACGACCCAGCTGGCCATCGACGCTGCGATATTTACCCCGGCTTGGATTAAGCCGACTAAAATGGCAACCCCCAGAAAGCTCCACATCTTGGGGCTCACTCGCTGTAGGGCACCGGGCACTGATTCTGGCTGACGGATCAGTTCTTGAAAACCTAACCGGCCAATTTGTCCGGCGATCATGGCGGATTTGGCCCAGCCGTAAATCGGTAGCAAGTACCACAGCAGTGCCTTGAGACTGAGCCCTGTGTAGGTTTTGAAGTTGGTGCGGTATAGGCTCAACCCCGCACTCACGACATTGCCGATATTTAACGGTCGGATTGGGCTGGGCGAGCTAGCAGTCATAGGATGTGTAATCCAGGAGTCTTCGAGGTTATCTTAAGTTAGGCCACATGCAATCGTCATCAAATATTCATGAACATTAAACGCTGGATTGCCAGACGAGAGGGCAGCTGGCAGCGCCTCGATGGCCTGCTGCGCCAGGTAGAAAAACAAGGGCTTAAGTCGCTCAGCACTGACGAGGTCAGGATTTTAGCCAGTCTCTATCGATCGGTGTCCGCCGATCTGGCGCGGGCGCGTACCCATCACATTGGCGACGATATTGTCCGTGAGCTACAGCTGCTCACCTCCCGTAGCTACAGTCAGATCTACCAGGGTTCCCGACGGCAAGATTGGAAAGCGGTGCTGGCGTTTTATCGATATGGCTTTCCAGCGGTGGTGCGGCAGTCATGGGGGTATATTGCGATCGCAACCCTCATCTTCATCATCAGTGGCCTGATCGCCTGGTGGTACTCCTGGCAAGATCCCTCTTTTATGTCCCTGGTGCTCGGGCCAGGGTTTGTCGAGCAGGTACGCGAGAGCGAAGAACTGTGGACCGTCTCAATTTTGGGACAAGAACCCGTCGCCTCAAGTTTCATTATGGTTAACAATATCGGCGTTGCCCTCAAAGCTACCTTTGGTGGCGTCACCTACTTTTTGCCCACGGTGCCCACCATTACCCCACCGGGCGTGTTTACAGTGATTGTACTGTTGTTTAACGGGTTGATGATTGGCTCCGTCGCGACCTTGGTGGCTCAAACTAACCTGGCCTATGATCTCTGGGCCTTTGTTTTTCCCCACGGGGCGCTGGAGCTGCCCGCCATCTTTTTTGCCGGGGGGGCGGGGCTGATCCTCGCTCGGGGGATTTTGCTGCCCGGCAAATATCGTCGTGTGGATGCCCTCAAGGTTTACGGGTTACAGGCGGCAAAACTGATTTACGGCATCGTGCCTATGTTGATCATTGCTGGGGTAATCGAAGGCTTCTTTTCGCCGAGTCCGCTGATCCCGTCGCCAGTGAAGTATCTGTCGGGCACGATTTTATTTGTGATGCTGATTTTGTATTGCTTGTTGCGATCGCCGGCGGGAAATGGGGGAGAAGATATTAGGTTAGAAGATAGATAGAGGACGGAGATGGGAGCGGGGCTGGACTTGAGCTATATACTGACTTTCTGTATCAATTTGATGGGAGCTGGCTGCTGACTTTGATCAAAATTGCCTCAGCTGACTGAACGGCTGTGCCAGCTTCTCCTTTGGTAAAAGCTTCTGCTGGAATGAGATCTGGAAGCGCATCAGGATAGCGGGTGGGCAGATAAAGCTTATCAAGCCCCAATGCTAGCTCTAGCAGCGAGTCAAATTCAGCCTTAGGCTCCTCAGGCAAGTTTCGAATTAACCGAGCGCAGGAGTGTCCCCAAGGATCTAAATCCAGCAGAAACCAAACTGCTTTCAGACCTTTTTCCGCTGACTGCTGCGCATAGAAACAGGTTTGAGCATATTTGTCGGCGCTCATCAGGGCCCGAGCCGCCTCTAAGTCATCGAGGGCTTGGGTATACCAGCGGCGCGCCTCACGCTGTAGCTTTTCCTCACTCAAGATTTTCCTCGATCATAAAGTATTTTCCCCTCTTTTAAGATGCGGCGCATAAAAGGC
>JBCBQD010000350.1:0-4638 GCA_039820425.1 Cyanobacteria bacterium J06635_1 | reverse complement strand
TTTTCATCCGTGAGGGTTTGGATCGTTGCCGATAGTTCGGCTTCGTTGGCTTTTTGAATGAGCAGGGCTTCTTCTAGCCGCTGTTGACGGTCTGTAAGGGCCTGGACAGTTTGTTCTAGCTCGGTCTTGTCTTGCTTAAGCTGGGTTGTCAGCGATTGATAGTCTTTTACAGCTTTGATGACGGGCACTAGCTTGCGCTTGAAGGTCATGTGGGCCACGTCGAGCTGATGAAATTTGTCAGAGAGCTTAATGTAAGCCTCGGCAAGGCGATTGTAGCGTTCGGCAGTGGGTTTCATAGATGCGTGTTATGAGGTGATTGAACGTGTCTATTATTGTGAGCCCCCTCGGATTTGTGTGTAGCCAGGAATACGGTGTGTAAGGGGATCGGTTAAGTTTATTTTCGTAGGGTGTGATCTCAATCAATGAGCAATCTCCGTGTCTCCCCGTCCTCCCCTCTCCGTGTCTTTTCTAACCGAAGTTTTTTAATCTTGACGCAGTACTTTAGGTCGTATATTCTGCATTGATTTTCACGTAGTCGTAGCTCAAATCACAGCCCCAGGCGATCCCTTGGCCCGGTCCGGTCCCAATTGACACCGCAATCTGTACCGGATAGGCCAGTGCTTCGAGGGCGATGGCTTGTCGGCTCAAGGAGCCGTCCCCCACCCCCGCCACTAAGTCATTCCCTTGATCGGTGCTTTGGAAAATTTGGGTGGCCATCGCCTGTGAACTGATTTCTGCTTGGTGCTTGAGGTAGTTATGGGCCACCATCCGATCAAACGGCATGGGCTGTCCCTGCTCCATTAACAACGTCTCCCCCAGCTGAATGCGGAGATGGTCTTGGTCAAACGGGACTCCGGCCCGACCCGCCGCCCCGGCAATCCGTCCCCAGTTAGGGTCATGGCCAAAAGTAGCTGATTTAACTAGAGATGACCCGGCAATTGTTCGGGCCACCGTGCGGGCAGCGGTGTCAGAGACGGCCCCAGTCACCCTGACCTCCAGCAAGCAGGTTGCCCCCTCCCCATCTCGGGCGATGCACTTCGCCAGGTGAATGCACACCTCGGTGAGCATGGCTTCGAGTTTGTCGGCATCGGGGCCAGGTTCAGTAATCGCTGGGGTGCGCGACTCACCATTGGCCAAGGCCATCAGAGCATCGTTGGTGCTGGTGTCGCCATCCACCGTAATTTGGTTAAAGCTCTGGTTGGCGGCGCGGCGCACCATGTCTTGCCAAAGGGGCGGCGACACCGCCGCATCACAGGTAACAAAGGCCAGCATCGTCGCCATGTTGGGGTGGATCATGCCTGACCCTTTGGCAATGCCGCCAATGCGTACCGGGCGGTCATCAATGTGGGTTTCAAGGGCGACAGATTTGGTGACCAGATCGGTGGTTACAATCGCCTGGGCAGCGGCATCGGAGCCGTCTTCAGAAAGCTGCCCCACTAATATTGGCACTCCCGAAAGCAGTTTATCGATCTTGATACGCTGACCAATCACGCCGGTTGAGGCCACCAGTACCTGATCGGGAGAAATATTTAGGGCCTTGGCAACGGCGTTAGCGCTGGCGATCGCATCTTCCCACCCCAGCTGCCCGGTACAGGCATTGGCCTGCCCCGCATTACACAGCATGGCCCGGGCGGTGGCTTTGGCTTCGAGACGCTCCTGGCAATAGTCTACGCAGGCCGCCCGCACCTGGGAGATGGTGAAAACCCCGGCTGCGATCGCATCCACATCAGACACAATCAGTGCGAGATCGGCTGCCCCCGATGGCTTAAGCCCCGCTGCCATCCCTGCCGCCCGAAACCCTTTGGGCGCAGTCACGCCCCCTTCAATCATTTGCCAATCTGCCATGGTTGCGATCGCTCCGCTTGCTGTGAGTGCAAGCGCGATTATATCAAGGCTATCTAACCGCTGGGTATCAATGTCATGGGTAGGCACTTGCAGGAATTTTGAACGTTGGTCAACCCTGCTGTCTGGACAGAAGTCCGCCTTTCAATCTTTAAATAAATCTTTAAAAGAAAAAAAGGAGAGCCGCGAAAGCTCTCCCTACCATCAGGGTGCATCTACATAACACAGTTGTACCCTATGGGGGTGGGGGGTGTCACCCCCTATCGCTATATTTGGTGTACTTTTTCTAGAATTTCAGCAAAATTACCCAGGTTTTATACGCTTTCTACGCATTTAGCCTCTTACCCAAGAGCTGATTGGTAAGCTTCGGGTCAGCCCGACCACTGGTGCGCTTCATGACCTGCCCCACAAAGAACCCCTGTAGTTTTTTCTTGCCTGCTTTGTATTTAGCAAGCTCATCGGGGTGGGCCTTGATCACTTCATCAATGATGCCCTCAAGCTCAGCCGGATCTGAAATTTGGATCAAGCCTTTTTTCTCGATCAGGGCTTTGGGCGAGCCGCCGTCCTTGAGAAGCTCGGGCAAGATGTCCTTAGCAATCTTGTTGCTAATCGTACCCTGATCAATCAGCTGTGTCATCTCCGCCAGGCCATCAGGTTCCAACCCAATGTCATCGATACTGAGCTTTTCAGCATTCAAGTAGCCGGTGATGTCGCCCATAATTAAGTTGACGGCAGCTTTTGCATCCGCCCCAGCGGCAACCGCTGCTTCAAAATATTCAGCCACATTCCGATCGTCGGTCAGCACCCGCGCATCGTAGGCAGAGAGACCCAACTCTTCTTCATAGTGATGACGCTTTTTCGCAGGCAGCTCCGGCAGCTCGGCTTGCCAGGTGTCAAGCTGCGCCTTAGACACCTCAATCGGTGGCAGGTCAGGCTCTGGGAAGTAGCGATAGTCACTGGAGCCTTCCTTAGAGCGCATACTGATGGTGCGCTGTGAATTTTCTTCCCAAAGTCGCGTCTCTTGCACGATCGGTTCGCCTGCCTCAATGGCTGCGATCTGGCGTTCGATCTCATGGTCGATCGCCCGCTGAATCGCATTGAAGGAATTCATATTCTTGATTTCAACCTTCGTGCCAAACGCCTCTTGTCCGACAGGGCGTACAGAAATGTTTACATCACAGCGCAGCGACCCTTCCTGCATATTGCCGTCACTGACGCCCAAATAGCGTACAATCCGTCGCAGCTCTTGGGCGTATTCAGCTGCCTCTTTACCCGTGCGCATATCGGGCTCTGAGACAATTTCTACCAGGGCGACCCCTGCCCGGTTATAGTCCACCAGAGAATACGCCGAACCCGCTAACCGATCACTGCCCGCATGTACTAGCTTGCCTGCGTCTTCTTCCATGTGTAAGCGAGTGATGCCGATTTTCTTCTGCTCAGCTTTGCCATCCTCGACGATTTCGATCTCTAACCAACCGTGCTCGGCAATGGGCAAATCAAACTGCGAGATCTGATAGTTTTTGGGCAGGTCTGGATAAAAATATTGTTTACGATCAAACTTGCTGTAGGGGGCGATTGTGCAGTTGAGGGCCAGCCCCGCTTTCACCGCATATTCCAGCACTTTTTCATTGAGCACCGGCAGTACCCCCGGCATCCCCAGCACAATTGGATCGACGTGGGTGTTGGGCTCAGCCCCAAACTCAGTCGAGCTGGGGGTAAAAATTTTGGTCGCGGTGCTGAGCTGACAGTGGGTTTCTAAGCCGATGACGGCTTCATACTCAATTTTTTCTGGCTTAGTTTTTACAGGAGCCGCAGCTGTCATGATCTATCAACAATAGTGGATGCATCCTATTGTAGCGGGTATGGATGGTGGGTTAAGGGTGATAGGGCCACTCATTTGAGTGTGTGTTTAAGAGAATCGTAGGATGAGCTAAACACCTGTCTTACCGAAAAGTTTCCAAAATGACCCAAATTCCTACACCTCCCCCTGACCCCGCATCTGAAACAGGCCAGTGGCACATTGCCCAGGATGGCTCAGGGCAGTGCAAAATTGTGACCCAGGCTGAGCTAGCCAAACTATCCGATGACCAAAAGCAGGCCGCTTGGGGACCCTTTAAAGACCAAAATGAGGCCATCGCCCGTCGAGTGGGCCTCATCCGGGCGGGTAAATGCAAACCGGCTTAGAAACGATTGGATAAAGCGGTGAATTCGCGATCGCGAATCATATCGCTGAGCACTTCGATGGCTTCGGTATACTGAGGGTCCACCGACGTCCCAATTTTCTCGAGATCCTCAGCCAATAGCTCACGCTCCTCGTCAGAGAGCTCTACGACAACATCGGGTTCGATACCTAACTCGTTAATATCCCGACCGCTGGGGGTCAGATACTTGGCAACGGTCACCGCTAAGCCAGAGCCATCGGTCAAGCCGCGCACCGACTGCACCAGCCCCTTACCAAACGTCTTAGTGCCCACTAATATAGCCCGATCATTATCTTGCAGTGCCCCAGACAAAATTTCGCTGGCGCTGGCTGAGCCCCCATCTATCAGCACAACCACTGGCTTATCCGTCAGTGACTGATTGCTGGCCGCATTTTCATCCACCACCCCCTGACGGTTGACCGTCGAGACGATGGTGCCTTTATTGAGCCACATCTGAGCAATATCAATGCCAGCATAAAGCAACCCGCCTGGGTTTGAGCGCAGGTCGAGCACATACCCCGTCACCTCCCTATCTTCTAGAGCTTGAATCGCTTCGCGCATTTCATCCGCGGCATTGGCGCTAAATTGAGTCAAG
>JBCBQD010000349.1:0-4644 GCA_039820425.1 Cyanobacteria bacterium J06635_1 | reverse complement strand
TCTCTCTCGTCAAGGACTTAAGAAACTTCGCTGTGCCCTTAATAACTCAACAGGGTGATTCTCAACCCAATCAGTAACGGCGTCTAACTTAAGCCGAGAAATCCAGGTGAGGTAAGAATCCAGGAGTCAGACGTCAGACGTCTGGAGGGAGCTAGCTTCTGACTCCTGGCTCCTGACTCCTAACTCCTATCATCGGGAAAATTTCCCACTTTAAGTGAATTGCCCCAACCTGCAAATTTCTTGAAATATCTGGCTAGCTTTATAAGAATGCATTACGTTAAGTGCAGCCTACAGGCAAAGTGCTGATTCAATCAAGGGTTTCATGGTGCGTCAGAGTCGAGGTTTGCAGTATCTGTGTCTATGCATTTTGGGATGCTTGTTGGCGGTTGGCCTATCGCTTGCCTTTATCAGTGCGCCCCATCTAGCTGCCCAGGCCCAAACCGATGGGATTGAGCAGCCTGGGATGGCCAATACGACTGAAGATAATGCAGCCTCCTCTGAAACCTTGCCTAATGGCCTGCAACCCTTTGAAAAACTGACAGAAGGCCTCGAAAAACAAGCTGGTCTGTTTACACTTTATCGTGATCTCCAGACTGATAAGGCTTACCTGGCGTTACGCCCCGAGCAACTCAACCAAAACTTCCTGCTGGTGGCCACCCTAGAATCCGGCATTGGCGAAGCAGGGCTATGGCGCGGCTGGCCGATCAACGACCTGCTGGTGCAGTTTCGAGAGGCGTCAAATGATCGCTTGCAGGTGGTTGTCCCCAATACCCACATCCGTAACCCTGGGGGGCAAGCCTGGCAACAACGGCTCCTCGACGGTTCCTTTAGTGACTCAGTGATTTTTGCTATCAAGGTAGTCAGCATTGATCCCCAATCCCAGGCTAAGCTGATCGACCTCTCCAATCTTCTGATCGAGAACGATCTGGCTGACCTGGATAATCATCTTGGCTGGGGTGCCGATGACTATAATCGCAGTACCAACCTCTCCCGCATTGATCACGTAGCGCCCTTTCCTAAAAATTTGGAGATCGGCACCACCGTTGGTTTCTTATCAGACGGGGGTGGCTTTAATCCTTTTGCAGCTTTATTCGGGCTCTCGCCGCAGGGGCTGGCAGACGAGCGCGGCTTTACCCTGGGGATTCGCTATAGCCTATCGGATTTGCCCACTCAGAATGGCTACCGCCCCCGCCTGGCCGATGAACGGGTTGGTTATTTTCTCTCAGCGTTTCGAGCCCCCCTCCGCCAGGGGCAAATCAATCCGTTTGTGCGCTACATCAACCGTTGGCATCTAGAAAAGCAAAACCCCAAAGTAGACCTGTCACCGCCTAAAGAGCCGATTGTTTTCTGGATTGAGAATACAGTTCCCCCAGACTATCGAGAGGCGCTGCGAGAAGGGGTTTTACTGTGGAATGAAGCCTTTGAGAAAGCCGGGTTTGAGAATGCCGTTGAAGTTCGACAAATGCCCGACAACGCTGATTGGGACCCTGCCGATGTCCGCTACAACGTGATTCGCTGGACCGACTCCCTCAGGGCTGGGTTTTCGGGGTTGGGGCCAAGACGGGTTAATCCGCTGACGGGTGAAATCTTGGATGCCGATATTCTGATCAGTGCCCATAACTTGCTAGCGTTGCAGCAGCAATATCAAACCCTTGGGCTAGATAGCACCCCCGAGGTCGCCACTTACTGGCAGCTGTGTGGACAGCGATCGCAAAGCTGGTATCTAAAGTGGCTGGCTCATCAAAAGTTAGGCGAAGCGGCGGACGACAATATCCAAGGCTTTTTAAGGGCCCTGGACTCGCCCACTGCCCCGACCCACCATGACTGTGCGGGGTATCTGGGGACACAAAACACCACCTTTGGTGCATTGGCCCTGGCTGTCAGACCCGAGCTACCCCGAGCCCAGACCGAGCGCTATATTCGGCAATTTTTAGTGGCCCTCACCGCCCATGAAGTAGGCCATGCCCTGGGGCTCCGACACAATTTTGCCGGTAGTCGCTTGCTCACCCCCGAGCAGCTCCATGACCCAGATGTCACCGGCAATCAAGGGTTAGTCAGCTCAATCATGGACTACTTTCCCCCCAATATTGCCCCGCCCGGTGTCGAACAAGGTGACTTTTTCCCGACTCGGGTGGGGGCCTATGACCTGTGGGCCATCGAGTACGGCTACCGTCCAATCTCTGCCGCCCCATTAGGATGGACAGAGCCCGCAGACCTGGCCCAAATAGCGGCCCGCAGTAACCTGTCTGAGCTGGCCTATGCTACGGACGAAGACGTCATGGATTTTATTGATCCAGAGGTCAACCGCTGGGATCTAAGTAACGATCCTCTCCAGTTCGCTAGCTGGCAGCTAGACAACGCCCAAGCGGTCTGGCAGCGGCTCAATCGACTATCAGTCAATCGGGGTGAGGGGTATGGTAGCTTACGACGGCGAGTAGACCTGGTATTTGGTTATTTCAGCCGCCATACGGCCACCCTAACTAACTACATCGGGGGGCAACGATTTCGACGGCTAGACCCGTGGGGTAGCAGCGGTGAGCAAACGCCCCTGGAGCCCATCCCAGCGGCCAAACAACGAGAAGCCCTAAATGTGCTAAATCAGGGTGTCTTTGCATCCAATGCGTTCAACTTTTCACCGCAGTTGCTCAATCAGCTACCGCCCGACCTTTGGCGACATTGGGGCACACAGTTCTCAGGAGCCCAGCTAGACTACCCCATTTATGACCGCGTCCTGGTAATCCAAAGCATGGCGCTGAGCAACCTGATGTTTTCAGAACGCCTGGCTCGGGTGCGAGACCTGGAATTTAAGTCAGACAGCGAGGATATTTTTACCCTCACAGAACTGTTTGATGCTTTGTATCAGGGGATTTGGTCTGAGATCAGGCCCTTCGAGGATGTGGCCCTCAAAAATTCAAACTCAGAAGCGAATGTGCCAGAGATTTCTAGCCTGCGCAGGGGGTTGCAACGCCATCACCTCAACATCTTGGCAAATCTGGTCCTGCGGCGCTCCTTTGAAGATGGGTCTGTCCAGAGTTTCACTGACTACATGGCCTTAGAAGTGACGGTCGGAGCCCCCGAAGATGCCAGGGTACTGGCCCGCTATCAGCTCCGTCAGATGCACCAAAATATTGACAAAACCCTATCCCAATACGAAGGCCGACTGGCACTCACCACCCAGGCCCATCTGGAAGATATTCGCGATCGCATCGAAAGCGTCCTGGACGCCCCGCTAATAGGCGCATAGTGTTCCATAAGAAAAGGGGGCTTGAGATAATCAAGCCCCCATCTGCAATCACTCTAACCGTTGTCAAATCTAGACTGAAAGAAACACACAAGCGCTTGTCGACTAGAAGCTGTAACCAACCCCAGCGACAAACCCAACATCATCACCCCCATCCTGGAAGGGAGAATACACCACAGACCCATTCACCAGGAACTGCTCGTTGATGCGATAGTCAGCCCCGCCGGTCACCGCGAACTCAATGTCACTGTCGTCGCCGATGTCACCGTTGATGCCAGCCCCCAGCCAGGGGAAGAGACGACCTTGCCCATCCACTGCCTCAAAGTCGTAGGTGAGCGGCAGCACATAGCTCACATCATCGCTGTCGTCAAAGTCAAAGTCAGTGCTGACGGCAGGACGTACAGAGAGATTGTCGTGGACAGTGATTTTACCGTTTACGGCAAAGCCTTCATCGCTGCCACCAATGCCGACATAGTTGTAATCCGGGGCAGTCTGGGCATTGGCCGCTAGGGGAGCAGCCACAATTGCAGCCGCCGCCAAACCCACCGTTAACAAAATACGATTGAATTTCATGATTTTCTCCTCGAACCGATCCATTTAAAGTGTGAGACTTGAGTTGTGTGAAGAGAACGCTGCTGTTGCTTTTGTTCTCTATGTTTAAGTTGTATCTTTGGCAACCCACAGCGATGGAATTTGAAGTGACACTTTTGTGGAGTGGTCTATGTTTTTGAGGATGAAATACCTGAAAATACGTTTATTTTGATTGTGACAGTTGAGGCGTATGGTACAGATTTTTTGCTTTGAATATTGTTTCTTAACAGACACGAAGGGATAACTGCGACACAGGAGAAAAGTGAAGGGTTACCCTCCGCTCTTCTTCTGTGTCGCCGCTGTCTCCCTAACCTTTAGCTGGATGCCTCCAGGGAGATATCTGCATATTGCCAGGCCTCCTCAAACTGAGTCTGGACCTGCTCAGCTTCAGCCATTTTGTCCAGAGCTTGCAAGCTCTGGGCAAGGCCATATAAAGACCAACCGTTCGCAGGATAAACCTCCAGGTCAGCCCGAAAAGCATCCTCAGCCTCACCATAGCGATGGGCCGCTAGCAACACCTTCCCTAGCAGGTTGCGGGTGGGTGAATACCAGTCCGGAGGCTCTGTATACACCAGCTGATCTTCGAGCTCGACCGCCGTTTGCAGATCGCTGACAGCCCGGTCATAGTCACCCTGGGCAGCCGCAATCTCACCGCTGAGCACCGCTTCAGCAATGTGCAAAATATCAGCCGTGCTATTGAAGCCCCAAATGGTCATGTCCGCCATGTCTGGCTCAGCAGCCAGGGCTTTGACAGCGGTCAGCTCTGTCTGGGCCTGATCGGTCTCCCCTTGAGCCGTAAAGGCCATACCCCG
>JBCBQD010000348.1:0-4681 GCA_039820425.1 Cyanobacteria bacterium J06635_1 | reverse complement strand
AGTGGGGGACTGGATTCTGACTCCTGGCTCCTGAATTCTGTCCCTGGGAAAATGTCCCGCTTTAAGTTGATAGCCGCCTTAAAGTATCCCAGTAATTCAATCAAACGCTTTTATTAACTTCAATATGTCGACGGGTGTCTTCGTCAATCAGCTGACGCAGAGTCGCCAGCAGGGGATGTTGGGAGGTGTATTGATTGCCGTAGGAAAGATTAAAAGCATAGTTAATAGTAGGCGGATTCATGCCTTGATTATGCTGGATGATCGTCTCAAGCTTGTCCAGACCTTTGACCATCACCGCTTCAGGGGATGATGCCTGCTCATATTCATCCCAGAGGGTTAGAAACTCGTTGCGGCGGACTTCATCTAGCGGCTCCATCAGGGTCATCAAATCAGCCCGCTCTTGTGCCGCCTTATTTTGATCAGGGTGTTGCTCTGTCGCCGGAATGTCTCCGCTGATGGCTTCGCCTAGATCATGGATAATGCAAATTTTTAAGAGTTTAGCGAAGTCAATATCTTCGAACTCTTGCTCAAAAACCATGGCCATCAGACACAGCCGCCAGGTATGGGCAGCAGTACTCTCTTGCCGTCCGCTCGAGGTGTACGCACTTCTGAGGACATCCTTTAGCTGCTCGGCTTGCTGAATGAATGAGATGCAGCCGATGAGTTCTTCGGTTTTCATGATGTCTACAGTCCCAAGCAGCACGTTTGAGAAATATCTCAGAGGGGGTGTCCCTCCGACTATTTTTTAGTTCTTTTAGAAATCCTAGCGCCGTCCGGCCAAGATCTATGATCTCATAAACTACATAATTATTAGTGCTCACTCGGATGACGATAGATGTGCCAATTGCCCAGCGAAGCGCCTCACCACTCACCATCTCACCTTCACCTGAGTCAATTGTAAAAGGCTGTCCTAATCAGCCCAGAAAATTCGTTTACCTTTTTCCGAAAAGGGGGCTGGCGCAGCTGTAGGTTATCGCTAGACTGGGTTTAACCCAGGGTCATTGTGTGCATCTGTAGAGTTCGAAATCCCATCCAGTTTGAACCTTTTCACAACCCACGATTGCTATGGCAAAGCCGCCTCTGGCCTCAATTAGCGCGCCTGATACCTACCCAACTGATACACACCCGACGGGCACTCATCCTATCCACAAAAATCTAGCGATCCAGACTCAGCAGCTGACCAAGCGATTTGATCGCCATACGGCCCTGCGAGAGGTTGATTTAGACATTCCGTCTGGGGCTGTGTATGGCCTGATCGGGCCCAATGGAGCCGGCAAAACCACCTTAATCCGGTTGCTGGCGATGGCAGAGTCCCCAACCGTCGGAAACGTTTTCTTTCAAGGGGAGAAATTACAGTACGATCGCCCTCAGATCCATCTCAAGCAACAAATCGGCTACCTGCCAGATGATTTTCCACTCTACGAAGATTTAAATGTTTGGGACTATCTGGATTATTTTGCTCGCCTCTACGGGCTTAAAGGTAAGCATCGCACTCGCAGTATCCACCATGTCTTAGACCTGGTAAACCTGGAGCATAAACGCAACAGTGTGATTACCAGCCTATCTCGAGGGATGAAGCAACGGTTGGGGTTAGCCCGGACCGTCATTCACACCCCGTCAGTACTCTTACTGGATGAGCCCGTATCAGGGCTTGACCCGATTGCCCGTCAAGAGTTTCGGCAGGTGATTCGGAACCTGCACAGTGTGGGCATGACGATTCTGATTTCGTCCCATGTGCTCAGTGATTTAGCCGAACTTTGCACCGACATCGGCATTCTAGAATTTGGCTACCTGGTCGAAAGTGCGCCCCTGGAGACCCTATATCAACGATTGAGCCAGCAGCATATCGTCATTGGCACCCGTGGCTCCCTGCAAGATTTGCAAACCGAGCTTCGACAGTTTGACACCGTTACAGAGCTTGAGGCCAAGCCCCAGACGGGCCAGGTCAAAATCCAGTTTTCAGGCAATCCGGATGAAGCCGCTGATCTGCTCCGGGCCCTGGTCGAAGCTAAAATTTCTCTCTATGAATTTCACTGTGTCCAAGAAAGTTTAGAAGACATTTTCTTTAAGATCGGCCATACCCAACCGACTTAGTAAAAACGGTTTGGGTTCTTAGTTTTAAGTTTTGACTCACCTTCGGAGATAACCATGTTTGGTGCCAAAATCTTGACCACCCTGGGTCAACCCCAGCTAGATCGCCTGGGCGATCTCAATCCCCAACTGCTGCGGGAGCTAAGGGGTCGCCTGAAGCGATTTCCTATCCTGGCTGCCGTCATCCTCTCGGTGCTCTGTCAGCTGGTGATCATGATCAGCTTTTTTGCCGCTTTACCGGGGTCAGTGCTGCCCCAGGATTTGAATTTATCGACCTATCCTAAAATCGAGTGGTATGGCAATGCTCAAATGAGTGCCGAGCCCTTGCAAGACCGCTTGCCTCTGGATATGCCTAATCGGGATAAAGCCCTGAAAACCGGTATCGTGATCGATCGGATCGTTGCACAGCCGCCTGTTAAAGGGGATGAGACCCTGGGCATCAAAGCGCTGGACCAAATCCAAAAAGGCGACCGTCTGATTGGGATTGATGGTGAGCCAGTTACCTTATCTGAGTGGCAGTTGGCCGAGACTAATTGGCAATACCGGGTGTCAGACCTGGCTTACCAGATCAATGACCAGATCATTAAGCATCCGCATACTTCACTGACGCCCAAGATTCAAAAACTCATTGGGACAACCGTTGACTTAGAACTGTATAGACCTGAGCGCGGTCATTTTACGGTGACCCTGCCCCGCGTTGCTGTTTCTCGAAAATACAGTAGATATTGTCTCAATGCGTCCGACAATAATTTGTGCGAAGTCACTGCGGACAAGCAGTTCTACCAATTGAATTGGCCTCAATGGCATCGAGATATTTATATGGTCTTGAGTGGCGTGATTGTCTTTCCGTTGATGGGGGGTGGTGTGTTCATGCTGGCTAACAATTTGGCAGACGAAAAACGTCGAGGTACCCTAAACTTCTTGCAGCTTAGCCCAAGGTCGCCTTTTAGCATTCTGAGTGGCAAACTGCTGGGCGTTCCCGTTTGTTTATATTTGGCAATTGGTCTGACGCTCCCCCTACACGGGTTGATCGGGTTAAACGCTGGGCATAGTCTCAGCCACATGCTGGGGTTTGACTTGATTTTGCTCGGTCAAACACTGATCTTTTACTTGTTAGCTTTGTTGTTGAGCCTTTCTGTCTCACACCCGATATTCTTAGGGTTACAGCCCTGGTTGTTGGCCGCTGGCGTTACCGCATTTAACTGGGTTATTTTGCTATACGCGGGTTCTGGAGAAATGCTCCGGAACACTCACTCTAATGCTTTTTTGTGGTCGTTACTGTTCTCGCCATTCGCGGGCCTTGCTTACTTTGCCTTTGAGCCACCTATCGACATCGCCGGGGGCAGTTTGGAGCCTAATCTGGCCCTGGGGATTTTTCGGGTTAACTTTGCGGAATATATCGCCTTGACCCTGGGCCATGCGCTGGGCTGGTGTGCATTGTTAGGGCACGGACTACAGCGACGATATAGTAATGCGCATACCACCTTACTCAAGCGGCGGTTTAGCTATCCGCTAACCCTGGTATTTGCAACTATCGTGTTGGGCCTAACCGGCACCCGAGTCAAAGACTATGACGTGGGCGTGCATTTGGTGTTAATTACCTTGTTGAGTCTGGTCTACTGCATTGCCATAATGGTTGCCCTGTCCCCGGCTCGGCAGACTTTAAAGGACTGGGCTAGATTCCGTCATGCTGCACCTCGCGCTCAGCGTCTATCTCTGTGGAAGGATTTAGTCATTGGGGATAATAGTTCTCCGGTGGTTGCGATCGCACTCAATCTGCTGCTCCTAACATGCCTGGTAATAGGGGCCTTTATGGGCCAATACAACGACTTCCTCGAAACCAGGCTTGAAGAGCTGATTTTTATCAGCTGTGTGCTCATGTTTGTGGGGTCAATTCTTTTCTCGACCCTGGTGAGCCAGACCCTGCTGCTATTGCCCCGTAAGAAAAACTGGATCTGGTTTGGGGCAGTCGGCAGCATCAGCTGCTTAGCCTTCCCTGGGTTGGCTCTGGTCATGGGCATCGTCCTATTCGGCACCCATCCGGCTCCGGCATATTTTCTGGGGATGCCTTCTGAACTGGGTGTGTTCGTGATCCCATTGAGCCTCTTGGGAACCGTGACCACGATTTTAGCCTTTACCCATACCCGTCAGCTTCTCCTCGCAGGGCGATCGGAGTCTCAGCAATTGCTTAGCAACAGATAAAACAGATAAGCCCGATTACCATTCACTAAAACCTTGTGACAGGATGATCACCTTTTCTGAGCAACGAAATATTACCATAGAGCAAATCCTGCCAATATATGAGGCCCACGGCTGGTCTTCGGCGCACAAACCCCAGGCTTTACATCAGGCCTTGTTAAGTTCCCATACGCTAGTCTCAGCCTGGGATGGGGAAAAGCTCGTCGGCATTGGCAATGCCATCTCCGATGGTTTTCTCGTGGTGTATTACCCCCATCTGTTGGTGAGCCCTGACTATCAGGGGCAAGGCATTGGCCGGAAAATCATGGAGATTTTGAAGCAGCCTTACGCAGGTATGCATATGCACATGCTGGTCGCTGACAGTGAGGCGATTGGCTTTTATGAAAAATGT
>JBCBQD010000347.1:0-4737 GCA_039820425.1 Cyanobacteria bacterium J06635_1 | reverse complement strand
CAAACCTTTCCAATGGCAATTCAAGGGGTTTGAACCTCGCTCCTAGCTGCTGGATTATTTTCAGATCTGTGGACTAGGCTAGGGCCATATTTAATCGACTTAGGAATGATCGTAACCGCTCACTGCTAGGATTGCCGAGCACCTGGCGGGGATCGCCTTCTTCTTCGACCTGGCCTTTATTGAGAAATAAGACCCGGCTCGCCACCTCGCGGGCAAACTGCATTTCATGGGTGACCACCACCATAGTCATGCCCTCTTTGGCCAGGTTGCGCATGGCGATCAGCACCTCCCCCACCAGCTCAGGATCCAGGGCACTGGTGGGTTCATCAAAAAGAAGAATTTCAGGCTCCATACAAAGGGAACGGGCGATCGCAACTCGCTGCTTCTGCCCGCCAGACAGTTGATCAGGATAAGCGTCGGCTTTTTCTAACAGCCCCACTTTATCGAGGTATTGACGAGCCAACTCGGCACAGTCTTTTTTAGGGCGGTCGAGTACCTTACGTGGGGCCAGGGTCAAGTTCTCAAGCACCGTCATGTGGGGAAACAGGTTGAACTGTTGAAACACCATGCCCACTTTAGAGTGCAGCTCTTGCAAACGCTTGCGCGGAAGCTCGGGCATTGATAAGTCAATATCATTGACCACCAGCTGCCCCCCGTTAATCACTTCTAATCGATTAAAACAGCGCAATAGGGTACTCTTGCCACAGCCAGAGGAGCCAATGATAGAAACCACCTCTCCACGATGGATCTGGCCGCTGATCCCCCTCAAGACCTCTAAACTACCGAAGCTTTTTTGGAGGTTGGTGAAGTAAATCGCTGGCCTGTCGTCTGGCATTTGGGTCTCCTGAATGGGGTAGTGGGTAGTGGGTAGTGGGTAGCTGGCCGCCAGGTTTTAGCACATGCCCAAAGAGCTCTGGAGTCAATCGGTCAATTTAAGCGCGAAGCATGTTGATGGGTAATAGCGTATCCCTAAATTCAGATAAATAGCGTTAATTATTACACGGTGAACAAATAGAAATTTGACTTCTCTGTAGACTAAAAAGCATAGTCTGAGCAAAAATGAATGCTTCATCAAACATTCAGTAAAACCATGATTAAACGCTCTCGATTTCTTAAGAACACAGCTTTAGGTTTAGGAGCTGCCCTCATGCTGGCGGCCTGTGGTGGTGGCGACTCAACGACAGCGCCTGATGCTGCAACTGGCGGCGATGCGGGTGCAACGGGCGGCGGTACCTGGACCGTCGGCACAGAGCCCGCGTTCCCCCCTTTTGAATCTCAGGGAGACGGGGGTGAATTGGTGGGCTTTGATATCGACCTGATGACAGCCATCGGCGAAAAAGCCGGGGTCGAGGTTGCCTTTGAAAGCTTGCCCTTTGATGGACTGATCCCCTCGCTACAGTCGGGCACCATTGATGCCGCCATCAGCGGCATGACCATCACCGAGGAACGGGCTCAGACGGTGGACTTTTCGCGGCCTTATTTTCGAGCGGGGCTTGCGATCGCAGTCGCAGAAGGCAACACAGAAGTTACCGCCCTCCCCGATCTAGAAGGCAAAAAAATCGCTGTCCAAATTGGCACCACGGGCGCAGATCAGGCTAAAGAAGTCCCCGGTGCCGAAATCAGCACCTTTGACTCGGCCCCGCTGGCGCTGCAAGAGCTCACCAACGGCAACGTCGATGCCGTCATCAACGACGCCCCGGTGACCTTAGATGCGATCACCACGGGTAAGGTGCAGGGCATTGAAGTCGTGGGTGAGCTACTCACCGAAGAGTTTTACGGCATTGCGTTACCCAAGGATTCACCCAATACAGAAGTCATTAATGCGGCCATGGCAGAAATGCTCTCAGATGGCACCTACGCTGAAATTTATCAAAAATGGTTTGGCACTGAGCCAGATGTTGATTTACCTGAATCGGCCTTGTAGGTCTAAAACTTAGTTCAGAGCCCATCGCAGCCTTGTACAGTCGCAAACAGCCTGCGATGGCTCGTTTTCATCTAAAAAACTTCATGTAGAAGAGCGCCTGGTTTCGAGTATGGAATCTTTTTCTGATCTACTCTGTCAATGGCTTCAAGATAAACCGCTCGGTCCTTCACTGTGCTATGTCATAGAGGCCATTCCAAACCTGCTCCTGGGAGCTGTGATTACGCTTCAATTGACGGTTTCTTCGGTTTTCTTAGGACTCATCCTGGGGACGCTGATCGGCATTGCCCGGCTGTCTAGCTTCAAGCCCCTCAGCATCGCGGCCCGCATTTACGTTGACTTTTTTCGAGGGACGCCGCTGCTGGTGCAGCTATTTATGATTTACTTTGGAATTCCTGGTCTAACCAGCGCATTGGGGATTCCATTTAAGTTCAATCAGTGGACTGCTGCTGTTTTAGCCCTGACACTCAACTCCGCCGCTTACCTGGCCGAAATCATGCGGGCGGGAATTCAATCAATCGAGCGAGGTCAGTGGGAAGCGGCCGAGTCCATGGGGCTAGGCCCTATCCAAACTATGCGGTACGTTGTTTTTCCGCAAGCGTTTCGACGGATGATCCCGCCCCTGGGCAACGAGTTTATTACGCTGCTAAAAGATACGAGCCTAGTGGCCATCATTGGCTTTGAGGAACTGTTTCGGCGAGGTCAACTGGTGGTTGCGACCAACTATCGGGCGTTTGAGATCTACGCTGCTGTAGCACTCATGTATCTGATACTCACGACGATATCGGCCCAAGCTTTTATTTTTTTAGAAAAGTGGATGGATCCACTGGAAAAAGCAAAACGGAGCGCTCGCGGTATAACCAATCAGGTTGCTCAGAGCTAAGATTCAAGCTCTAGATCTTGGCTAAACCACATATATAAGCCATAACCCATTTGCACAGCCAACAACCCCATCAACAAGCACTGCAAGACGAGCACGTACATGCCATTGCTGAGCCACCCCAGGATACATGCGATCGCACCTGCCCCTACCTTAAGTGCAGGGCTCAGCCTCGGGTGAGTCGGTTCATCTGGATCGCGGCGCAGACAGAGCTCAATCAGCCCCATCATGATTAGCGCCGCCCCAATCGCACCGGCAATCAGGAAACCGTTATCGCGCTGAAGAATCCAGTCTTCGTCTGAGATCAGCTTTTGAGTACCCACCCCAGCGGCGGTAATAGAGATCGCCAGTGGCATGTGGGAATATCCCCAGAGAAAAGCCCAAATCGTCTTTGGCTTAGGCACACGACGACCCACGAAATCAAAATAAACCCACCAAATCCCAAAGGCAAGGGCAATGCCCAAAATTGCCAGGACTGCCGCCAACAGCGTTAAACTTTCCCGGGCGGCTGCGCCCTGCACCACACCCAAAACAGACTCCCCCAGGACAATGATCATAAAGAGGCCATAGCGCTCTGGCAGTTTAGAGGTACTAAATTTAGGCAGCTTGGCCTGCTGATTGAGGGTCAAGGCAGGGGTGAGCATATCGATAAACAATCCCAAGCCCCATAGCCAAAACCGGGTCGGCGGTGGCACTAACACCGACAGATAAAACAAAGCAACCCCTAGACTAAAACCGGTGACAAAGCGCCTGCCCGTGGGCCGAAACCGGGGGTCGTAGCGTCCCCCACGCCACCAGAGATAGGTTTGGAGGGTTCTTGCGATCGCATAGGACAACCCATATCCCACCGAAGTCTCGTCTAGACCACGGTGGGCAAACACCGCTAACCCCGCAATCGGAATCATCTGTAAGAAAATAAACAAGCGATTTTCAACGCCTTCGGTCTCAAACCGCTCCAGGTAGTAGGTTGCCCCAATCCAGATCCACCACACTGGCAAAAACAACAAGATGAAACCACCAACCCCAGCCCAGGATGTATGCTCTGAGAGATAATGGGCCAGCTCAGCGATGACAACAACAAAGTAGAGATCAAAGAACAGCTCTAGCCAGGTCACACGCCGTTCGCGCTCCTCTTCCTCATCGGTCCGCAACGTTGGTCTTTGCCACCACACCCGCCTAGCCATTTATAATTGCCCAATTCACATCACGTTTAGGATATCGTTTACAAAAAGAAATTTCGTATTTCACACTGCATCCAGCAAAGCGATACATCCTACACGGGTAAGACTTCGACATTGCTCAACCAGGCTTTACCCCTAACTCCTCGACGCCTTTTCTCCCTGCCCCCTTTCCCCCTTCGTCCCCCAAATGTCCCAAAGCTTCCCTAAAGTCAAAATTGTCGCGGTTGGCAAAGTCAAAAAGGGCTGGGTCAAAGACGGTATTGAGGTTTATCACAAACGTCTGCCGGAGGTGGAGGTCATGGAAATCAAAGATGCAGGGAAAGATCAAGAAGCCCAGAAACTTAAAAGCCTGCTAAAAACCCATGACAAGCTGATTGTGTTGACCGAAGACGGTCAAATGTTTGACTCAGTCAAATTTGCTCACTGGCTGGGGCAAGAAGCCTCCGGCACATTGGTTTGCTTTATTGGGGGGCCAGGGGGGGTTCACCCAGCGTTAAAACGGCAGGCCCACCAAACCCTCAGCCTATCGGCAATGACCTTTCCCCATGAGATCGCTAGGCTGCTGCTGTTAGAACAGCTCTACCGCGCCAAGACGATTATGCAGGGAGGCAGCTATCACAAGTAGTCAAGCCCTGTTGCCCATAATTAGCTATCAAGGCCACAATATATAAAGATAAAAACGGCTATCAACTTAAAGCGGGACATTTTCCCAGGGACAGAATTCAGGAGCCAGGAGTCAGAATCCAGTCCCCCAC
>JBCBQD010000346.1:0-4779 GCA_039820425.1 Cyanobacteria bacterium J06635_1 | reverse complement strand
CCAATACTCAAGTATATCAACCGGGGAACCGCTGTGAGAGAGTTACCCAGACGATCTAAGCCGACGCAGTTGCCGCCGTTGGTTTGCTCTTTGCCGAGCCCTGGGTGCCCAGTTGAATCAACTCGATTTTGTAGCCATTGGGGTCTTCTACAAAGGCAATCACCGTAGACCCGTGCTTCATCGGGCCAGGTTCGCGCACGACCTTGCCGCCCAGATTGCGAATATCGTCACAGGTTTTGTAAATATCATCGACCCCGAGAGCAATGTGGCCATAGCCATCCCCAATATCGTAATGGTCAGTGCCCCAGTTATAGGTGAGTTCTAGAACTGAATGGTTGGCCTCGTCGCCATAGCCCACAAACGCTAGGGTAAACTCTCCCCCGGGATAGTCTTTTTGACGCAGCAGGGTCATCCCCAGCACATCGCAGTAAAACTTAAGCGATTCTTCCAGATTGCCCACCCTGAGCATGGTGTGTAGTAAGCGCATTGTGATTTCCTTTTTTGACAGAATGCAGTCTTTATATATTCTGGCAGATACCATTGAAAGTGATGGTGGGAAATGGGTAGAGGTTAGAGAATAAGAATCCTAAGCCTGATTACACCCACCACCCACTACCCACCACCCACTACCCATCTCCAATTTCCCTGCGTCCTTTCCCCCGATCCCTTTTTAACTCTAAAGATCTATCGTTCTGTTCAGGCTTCGCTTTATCCTGGATGATCGTGCTGCAGGAGGCACGGTCATAACCCATTTGGGAGCAAGATTGATGATTGACGTACTTGACACTGCCATTGAAGATATCCGCGCGCGGGAGATCTTAGACTCACGCGGACGCCCGACCATTGAAGCTGAAGTTTATCTCTCCGGCGGTGCAGCGGGGCTGGCCCAGGTGCCCAGCGGTGCCTCAACCGGGACGTTTGAAGCCCACGAACTCAGAGACGGTGATGCAGACCGGTACGGGGGGAAGGGGGTACAACAGGCCGTTACCAACGTAGAAGCGACCATCGCCCGTGAGCTGATGGGGCTCAATGCCCTTGAACAGCTCGTGATTGACCAGGCCATGATCAGCGCAGATGGCTCTTCAAACAAGAAAAATTTGGGCGCAAATGCGATTTTGGCAGTTTCCCTGGCCAATGCTAAGGCGGCGGCTCAGGCAGTGGGCTTACCCCTCTATCGTTACTTAGGGGGTCCCCTGGCCAATGTGCTGCCAGTCCCCTTGATGAATGTGATCAACGGTGGTGCCCACGCGAACAATAACGTCGATATTCAAGAATTTATGATCGTGCCCAGCGGGGCCCCGAGCTTTCGTGAAGCGCTGCGCTGGGGGGCAGAGGTCTTTGCCAGTCTCAGTAAAGTGTTGGGGGATAAAGGGTTGCTGACTGGTGTCGGGGATGAAGGGGGGTATGCCCCCAACCTGGGCTCTAACCAGGAGGCGTTGGATTTGCTGATTGCCGCCATTGAGAAAGCCGGCTACAAGCCGGGTG
The DNA here is from genome assembly GCA_039820425.1 of Cyanobacteria bacterium J06635_1. Lineage (GTDB taxonomy): Bacteria > Cyanobacteriota > Cyanobacteriia > Phormidesmidales > Phormidesmidaceae > SIO4C1. Next base: position 3,294 of record JBCBQD010000346.1, on the reverse strand, counting down.
AGCAGGTCTCCCTGGCCCTGGATGTCGCTGCCAGTGAATTTTATAAAGAGGGGCAGTACACGTTTGATGGTGCGGTCCATTCCCCCGCTGATACCGTGGCTTATTTAGAGAAGCTAGCAGGTCAGTATCCCATCGTGTCCATCGAAGATGGCCTACACGAAGAAGATTGGGACAGCTGGAAATTACTCACCGACCGATTGGGCAATCGAGTACAGCTGGTGGGCGATGACCTATTTGTGACCAACCCCACCCGCTTGCAAAAGGGCATCGAGCAGGGGTCGGCCAACTCCATCTTGATCAAACTCAACCAGATTGGCTCCTTGACCGAAACCCTCGAAGCGATCTCCCTGGCCAAGCGCAATAAGTTCACGTCGGTGATCAGTCACCGCTCTGGGGAAACCGAAGACACCACCATTGCCGATCTGGCCGTTGCCACCCGAGCGGGCCAAATCAAAACCGGCTCCCTGTGCCGCAGCGAACGGGTGGCAAAATATAATCGACTGCTGCGCATCGAAGATGAATTGGCTGAGCAGGCTATCTACGCAGGCACCATCGGTATGGGGCCTGGACAGTAGCTGCTCAGGTAGCAGGGGGTGGGTCGAGGGTGGGAAGGCGGCTAGGTGTGATGGGATGGATGGTTCAGCTAGCGGGTTAACTGTCCTCAACGAGACGGCCACCCGCAAAGGAATGCTGGGCAATATCCGTTGCTTTGCCCAGCATCTCTTCGCTTTGTCGCCTCGCCAAAATGTCTTGGATAGACGAAATCGCCTGCTCCTGCTGGGCCATATTAATTTGAATATTTGGTCCCGAACGAGCCAGACGCATAACAATGCCGTCAATCGCTAGCGCTTCGTCAGTCCGTTTGCCGTCGATATAAATCCCATTGGTGCCCAGATTTTTGATTTCCCAGCCGCGGTCCGTTTTGCGAACTTCGACGTGGTGCCGGGAAACAACGGCGCTGTAAAGCACCACATGATTATCAGTCGAGCGCCCAACCCTAATCACCGCTTCACTTTCAAAGGTCCAGTGCTGCAAGGGGGTTTTATTGAGCGGATGGAGTAGAGATAGGGTGATCACATTACTTCGAGAGAGAACAGGATGGTAACTGTGAGGCGGCAGAGCCGCCCCCCAGAGCACAGCGACTAAGCCAATTGAAAGATGAAGCTAACCTTATCGCCTTTGCCTAGGGCAATGCGATCGCCCGGACGCAGCCGGTGGCGGTTACCTTGTGGCAATGGCAAATTATTGATGTAAGTGCCATTAGAGCTCCCTACATCTTCAATATAGTAAATGTCGCCCTCGGCGCGAATATTGGCATGGGTGCGGGACACAATTTCAGAGTCGGGGAAACCGGATATATCAATATCGGGTGGAACCCGATCATTGGGTTTGCCCAGGCGAATGACGGATAATGTCGGAGTCAGCTCAATGACGGCATCGGTCTGGACATGCAATAGTCGGGCTGTGTTGCGCTGGAGTCGGGTTTGGGGCGTGGTGACCGCCGCCGTCTGGACATCACCAAAGGATCCAGATTCGTGTTTGCCCAGCGGTTCGATCTCTGTTTGTGCGGTGGGGACAGCAGTCCCATTGTCTTCAGAGAGATTACCCACGGGGATTTCTGCCAGGGGTATCGGGTTCATAGGGGGTTTATTTAAGGATATTTCAGGCTTCAGTACCTCACTCAGGGGTGCCTCACTTGGGAGCGCTTCACTTGGGAGCGCTTCACTCAGAGGTAATTGGCCGAGGGCCATTTCGTCCAGAGGAAACTCACCCATGGGCACTTCGCTTAGAGGGGACTCACCCAGAGATGCTTCGTCCGGGGGCACTTTGCTCAGAGGTGTCTCAGCTATCGGAGTTGAGGTCATGGCCGCCTGTAACTCTGAAGCTTCGGGCTGTGGAGCAATGGGCTCAGGCACTACCAGAGGATCAGGGGGCAGCAGATCTGGAATATCAATATCGCTGCTGCTGCTGAGGTTGACTGGCTCGGCGGCTGGGGCTGCTCCCCGCAAGTCGGCACCACACTGGCCGCAAAAGCTAGCATCTGACTGCACTGCAGCCCCACAGGCTGGGCAGGCGGTCTTCTGAGGTAACGGCGTGTAGCAGGCTTCGCACTGGACTGCGCCGTCTGGATTTTGATGATTGCAGTTAGGGCAAATAATCATCAACTGTTTCCTAAAATCTAGTTCCCAAAATTAGCAATTACAACAGCAGGGCACCCACTCATCAGGCTTAAAAAGATTTGACTCACCAACCTCAAGATTTACTATTCCCCAGTCTGCGCCAAATCAATCTGCTCAGGCAGACCTTTGGCGGCGTCTTGATCCATCATCCAATACAGCTCACCTTGAGGTTGCACCAGCATCGACGGATACTCAAGCGGACTGGCCGTGGTCGAAAAAACTTGACTCAGGGCCGTTTGCTTGTTGGCCCCAGCCACCAAAAAAATGACCGTGTGGGCCTGGTTAATCAGGGGGACTGTGAAGGTAATGCGTGGCTGACCAGCCTTTTCACCAACGGCAACCCAACGCTGCGTTTCTTGGAGGACAGGGGTATGGGGAAATAGGGAGGCGGTATGGCCATCGTCCCCCATGCCGAGCAAAATAATGTCAAAGCTAGGGATTGAACTGCCTTGGACGTCGCCTTTTAAAACTTGCTGCAAGGTTGCTTGATACTGATGGGCAGAGGTTTCGGGGGTGTCGGTATCCGTGGCGACCGCTAATACTTGCTCCGTAGGAATGCTGACATGGTCCAGCCAGCTTTCTCGGGCCATTTTGAAGTTGCTGTCAGGGTGATCATGGGGTACGTAGCGCTCATCGCCCCAAAAAATGTAGAGCTTATCCCAGGGCAGGTCAGTTTTTGCTAAAGCCGCATAAAGAGGTTTTGGGGTACTCCCGCCGGAGAGGGCAATTGTACAGCGATCGCGCTGTGCAATCGCAGCTTTGATTTTTTCAACAACGACTGTCTGGGTGTAGTCTATCAGCGCAGTCTTATCGGGGAGGGCCGCCACGATAGGTTGCATAGGGGGTAGTCTCTATAAGGAGTGAACATCTAATAGTGAACGCTAGCCTAGCCTATATCTGGGTACTTGAGTCTTTGCCTAAGGGCAATTTAAGGGTTTTAGATGTAGCCAAGCTTAACTTAACCTCGAGGTTGCTCAGACTTATATAAACTCTACTCATTTCAAACCTCACTTTACGCAAACGCGTTTATGATTTCGGTCGTTTTACCCTGTCTCAATGAGATGCGGCATAGCTATCTACCGCAGATTTTGACCAATTTGACCCAGCAGCAAGG
>JBCBQD010000345.1:0-4797 GCA_039820425.1 Cyanobacteria bacterium J06635_1 | reverse complement strand
TCCGAATTCAGTAACCCCGATTCAAAATGGATATCCTGGTAAGGGCGATGCGGCTGCAAAGCCTTTCAGGCATGGCTCCGCTTACCGCCCCTCGGTATCGGGGGCAGCTAACCAGGATTTCGTATCAGAAGGCGATCAGGATTCTTTTAATCGGGATGACTGGATTCGTAGCTTTGCTTCTCATCGAGTACCCGCAGCCCGAGGGGACGCTGGGTGAAGTGTCTCAAAAAATCGGGATGACTGGATTCGAACCAGCGGCCCCTTCGTCCCGAACGAAGTCGAAAAAACGTCCTAACGCCCACTACATAAACATCATAGCAGTTGTCAATAAGCCTCTCTACCAGTTTCCTACCACTTTAAGCAGCCTGGGCTATCCCAATTGACGACGGTCATGCTTGTAACCATTGCCGCAGCATAGTGGCAGCTATAGAATAGATGTACCCTTCTCCCTGCTAAGGATTATGGCGGATGGCTAAAGTTCAAATTAAGTCAGAAATCGATATCAATCAGGTATTGGACGGGATAGCCCAATTAGAAACCTCTGAGCTGGAGCGATTTTTGACCAAGGTGAGTCTTATCCTGGCCCAACGTAAAGAATCAGGTCTACCTGCATCAGAGGCTGATTTATTACAGAAAATCAACCAGGGCCTGCCTCCTGAAACCCAGCAGCGCCATGATGAGCTTTACGCCAAGCTACACAGTCAAATCATTACCCCAGAAGAACATCAAGAACTGCTTAAACTGATTGATGTTATTGAACAAGCTGATGCTGAGAGGTTACAGCACCTGATAGCACTGTCACAATTACGTCAGTTGCCATTGGACGAATTGATGAATCAGCTAGAAATCCCTCATCCTCCGGTTCATGTCTAGGCGATACATCACCGCGTCCGAGCAACGCCAAATTATTGAGCGGGCTGAAAGGCGATGTGAATATTGTCAAAGCTTCATGGACTATTCGTCCCAATCCTTTGCGATTGAGCATATTCTACCGATTGCATTGGGCGGAAAGACCCGTTTAGAAAATCTTGCACTCGCCTGTGGTGGCTGCAATGCACACAAATACACGAAAGTTGAAGCTCTAGATCCCTTGGGTCAAACAGTTGTACCGCTCTACAACCCCAGACAGCTAAAGTAGTCTGACCATTTTGCCTGGAGTACAGACTGTTTGCAAATCATTGGTCTAACCTCAACGGGTCGGGCAACTGTTGATGCACTTAAGATGAACCGAAGCGGTGTTATCAATATACGTAGACTCCTCTTGATAGCTGGGCTTCATCCACCCGCTTAAGTCTGGCTTTAGGCATGAGTGAATAGGGATCGCTAAGATAGAATCATCTTTCCCGCAAGTTATTTTCTAGGTAAGTTATGACTAATTTACCAATGACCGAACCTGTTGCCTTGGATGTTCCAGCTTTACCTCGGGCTGCTTTGGATGAGCTTTATCATTTTTTACAATACTTACAGTTCAGATACAAAGTGGATCTAGGGCTACCTCTGGAAGTTCTAGAAGATGAAATAGACGGTTTTGATGCGGATATTGCGCTACAGGAGACAGACGAAATATCGCTGGCTAACCTAAAACATGAGCTGGGTCTAGCATGAGTTACCAGGTTTTCATTAAGCCTGCGGCACAAAGACAACTTAAAATCCTATGTCTACTGATGCCAAATCCAGGAAGCTATTTTTAGCGGTAGCGATCGCATTGTGTCTTATACATTTCCAGATTTCTCCCTGACTGCTGAACAGGCATTGAATCCAGTTGATGCCATTTTGGATGCGGAAGCCGAAGTCACGGAGCCTATGCTGGCTGGTAAAAAGGAAGGTAACCTACCGCCCTAAGCTAATCACCTGATCCATATTTAATCGTAACCCAGGGAAATGAGGAGAAGTAACCTCATTTCCCTGGCGAAAAAGCTGTGTGTCATACACCCCATCTACCAAGTTACAGACGGTGATGGTTGGCTGTTTGGGGTCGCCAATATACCGCCTGCCACCCAGTCCCAAATAGTCAACTATCCAGTATTCGACAATGCCCATGGCCTCATAATCTTCAAACTTACGAGCATAGTCATCAGGCCAGTTGGTCGAAACAACTTCCACCACCAACTTTAGCGAACTGCCTAAGGTAATCACCGATTCCCGCTCCCAAAGCGGTTCCTTTGATAGCTCCAACGGGTCGATCAGCATCAGGTCTGGTTTATACCCACTCTCAAACCCCAACGGTTGTATCATTGCCGTATTGGGGATGAAGTAATTCAAATTCTCTTGATCGAGCAATACGTTGACCTTACGGTTAAGCAGCCCAACGACTTGTAGCTCCGATGGAGCCGCTTCGCGCACATGGGGGCCAGTCGGCTGCATCTCAAAGATTACTCCATCGTACAATTCGTAGCGTTCTGTTTCTGGTTTCCAGTCCAGAAACTCCTGAAATGTGACTAACCTAGGAAGCGCTTGTACCATAACATCGACGACTGCAGTTTAACCCTTGAGCTCTAGTCCGTGTAAGTGCATTAAATTTGGTCGGGGTCTTCGCCAAGTTCCCGAAGGCGAGTAGCTAAGCGTTCTGCTTTTTCTTCCGGGGTCAGGTAGCGGTTGCCTTTGGCATCGAACCAGCCGAGCAATTCTTGCTGGATACCCCCTGCGATACCTTGATAGCGACCAATTCCCAGATTGACCTCAGGCATCCAAAAAGGTTCGCCAATCTGAAGTTGGTAAGTGTCGTCGAGCAGCTTATAGATTTCAAAGGGTTGGTGTCCGTCTCGTTGCCAGTAGGTGGGGTTGTAGATGACGTAATAAAGCACCCCTAGTTTGCGATAGATTTCTAATTTGTCGGTATATTCTCCACCGGGCGACCATGAGACAACTTCTAATGCCAGGATAGGAACCACATCATTTTCTTCCCAAACCACATAGCTGCGTCGTGATTTGCCTGCTTTGCGGCGTTCTACCCCAATACTCAAAAATCCATCTGGGACGACGGGTACTCTAGGATGTGCACCCGTCGTATGGTAAACACCCATATCAATACCAAAGAACCAGTCTTGCCGATTTGTCCAGATGAAGTTGAGCAAAAACAGCAGGATGTTAGGAATTAAGTTTTGCTCTTCGTTATCCACTGGAATATCGTCTGAGTCCGGTAGCTCATTGCTAGGGGGAAGATAGGTTCTGAAATCGGATTGAACCATAGGTTGAGGGGGGATGGCCGGGATGATCTCTAATGATAGGCGATTTTTAAGGGACAGCCCTGGTCGTGGCCGCTATTGATCAGGCTACCCACACCGCTATGATACGGGGACCAGACATTTCTCAGTTCTGAGGGGAGCCTGACCCATGAAAAAATCTAGCCCGTTCAAAATTGGTGATTCGGTCGTCGTCAAGGCCCATGTCAAAGATCCGGATTTTGGGATTGATATTGGGGGCTGGCAAGGCAGGATTTCAAAGATTCAGGCAGATGACGATATTCTCTGCATTGATTGGGATAGTCAGACGCTGAAGGGGATGTCGGACAAATTTATTGCCCAATGTGAAGAGGAAGGCCTGGGATGGGAGCAAATCTATTTGGACGCCTCGGATGTTGAAGTTGCTGTTGCGCGGGATCAGCCAGCAGATGCCGAACGTGTCTATGAAAAGCTTCAAGGGCAACATGCCTTTGATCATCTAGGCGCTGAAGGTGCAGGCATTCGGCAGATATTGGCTGGGGTTGACCCTGACGATGAGGCCGCTATTTGGGAAGCCTGGGAGGAACACCTGGAGAAAAGCTTGCAGTTTCCCTTTGAAGCGGAAGTGGCTGAGTTTCAAGAACGGGGGCCATTACAAGCGGGTCAGAAGGTCATGGTGCAAGAGATTACCGATGTCGATGGGTTGTACGGCGTCCTGGTAGCGGTTAAACATAAACGTCGGACTCTTCATTTCCCACTGTGTGACTTGGAAGCCACTAACTCTAAATCTGCCAACTACCAGCCCGTCAAGGACTATGTTGTTTGGTTTGCCAATCGGTAGGAGGAATTTTCTGGGTTCTCCATGATGGCAGCTATAACATTGGTGAGAAAGTGAATCGCAATAACAGTAAACCTTAAAAAAGTGGGCATTTGCGACCCTTTTGATTTATCCAGTTTCTCCCATAAGAGCATAGTGTAACAAACCCCGCCAGAGGGGGGCCAGGGTCGCTTTGACCACAATATCCGCTATGACAAAACCAATCCCCATCCAGAGATACTGCTTTGGGAAAGGCCGCTGAGTTGGATGTTTTCGAATGCGATCAATGAGATTGAGCCCGATAACGGCTAATGCAACGCCTGTGAGAATGAAGCCAATCACTCGCAAGATGGACCAGGGGGGCCAACCGATCGCGATCGCAAGCCAGGGATGAACACTGGCGCGAATCAGCTCAGCCACATAAAAGTTCATGTAGTTGAGCAACCAGGTGCCAAACAACAGGGCGGTACTGCTGAGGGTGAGGCAGCATAACCCACAAAAAATCAGATAGTCGCGCAGATGGATAGGCAGGAAAAGGTGGAGTGACTCTGCATACCCTTCCCCAGTCTGAATCCAATGAAATACCTTAGCGGTATACGCAGGCCCCGACAGGATGACCTCAGCCGCCGTTTCTGGAAACCAGACTGTACCGAGGCCCACCGCCAGACTTTGAAAGATCGCCCACAGCAGCATTGCGATCGCAGCCCTGCTGTACTGCTTGTGATAGACCAAATATATGAAAACCGGATAGGCGACGGCTGCCCCCAGAAGAGGCGTTAGCCAGGCTATTGAAATCACAAAACTGGCCGTGGTTGAGAG
>JBCBQD010000344.1:0-4833 GCA_039820425.1 Cyanobacteria bacterium J06635_1 | reverse complement strand
GCCGTCCTCAAAAGATTCCGCATTGTCAAAAATAGACTGATCCCAATCGGCCCGCCAGCGCAGCGCATTCTGTTCTGGATCGTCCTGACTGGCTGGCACCGACTGGAATAAATCTTCTATCGGGTTAAACCACTCCAGATCGCTGGGGACCCCTTCTGGAAAGACCAAACGAAAATCAGCCGTTGGCTCATCTTCAGCCGTGGCAGATTCTGCCGTGGGGGGGACAGGTAAGAAACCCGGTTTGCGGTCGGCCTCATCCTCATCTCGGGTCGAGCGAGGGAACAACACAAAGTAGGCGTACTCATCGTGGGCATCGCGAATCACAAACACCGAATAGTCGGGGGCACTGAAGACTCGCTCAGAAACGGGTATGGCTTCAGTCCTGTCGGCTAAGGTCACGGGCGCTTGCACAGCAGAAGCTGCCATGGCTGGCGAAGCGGGTGCTGCAGACGCCTCTGGAGAAACCATCCCCGCCGGCGACACGGCGACAGCGGGCTGGGCTGCAATAGAGCGTTGCCCCGCTGACCCCGCATCGACACCGGGCAGCGGGGTGTCTACCTCGGTCGCCTCTAGGCCCAGGTTGAGATATTTCTCGGTGCGCTGACGGGCCTGGTTAACAGCGGCGGCGTTAGAGCTGAGCCGCACATTAAACTGCAGCCGATGTCCCATCGCCGAGATCGACAACGTCCCAGACCCGCGCAGCCCAGCATCATTGAGGCCGTTGATGGCAAACTCTAGCCCGGCGGTAAAGTTGATATTCAGCGTAAACCGATAGGAGAGCTTGATGGTCTTGAACAACAGCGGAATCTTAATCCACAGCGACACCGACAGCCGAATCCGTAGCTCTAGACCAATCGCACCGTAAAGCGTCGGGCGGTTGGTCTCAAAGTCAACCAGACCGATAAAGCGCGCGCCAAAGGCTGCATTCGCATTGGCTTCTACACTGGCCCCCACCAGCCCCAGGCTGACGCTGGCCGAGATCGCTAAGCTGGCCCGTGCCAGGAAGCTGATACCGATCACCATCTCTCGGCTGGTAATGCGAAAGATAAAGCCGCCGCGCATCTCTGCCTTGAGCGGGCCAATGTTGCGGGTCCAGCGCAACACGTTGGGCCAGCCCAGCTCAAAGTGCATCAGACCTGGCTCAATCAACAGCGTCGCCGAGAACTGGATGCTGCGGATGGCATCCTGGGTAAACTCAGGCAGCGTCGGCTTACTGCCCAGATGCCCGTTGGGGTTAGAGGCCAGGTGCGCTAAAAATCGCTTTCGGCGGGGCCACAAAAAGACAAACCCGGTGAATAAGGGTTCTAACTCGTTGCCATCATTGCGCTCTTTTACAAAGACGCCATAGCTGGTGTTGAGCCAGCCGCGCACATTCATAAAGAAGGTCAGGTCGCTGCGGAAGGCAATCACCGCGTCAAAGAGATAGACGCAGGCCAGATTCTCTTCTCTGGCGGCATTCCAGGTGAGCGGTGAGGGGGCTGCCGAGAGTTGGGCAATCATCGCCCGCAGCACAATTGTCCAGCGCGGGTCTTGACCAGGTTCTTCGATATCCAGCGCCCAGCGATCGCGCCGGGAGAGATCGCCCTGGGTGCGTGAGAGCACCTTCAGCTCTTGCAAAAGCTGGGTCAGGCTCTTGGCCTCATCTGCCCGCTTGATGCCCACCAGCGTATAGCGATAGCCAAAGCCCAGACCGACTTCACGAATGTAGAACTCGACCACGGGCACCCGGAAGCTGACCTGACGAATCTCGATGTAGATAAACCAGGCCCGCACCCACGGCTGTTCTTCGCTGCCGCGCACCCGGTAAAAGCCAAAGCTGGCCGCAATCGGCGGCATCCCTTGAATTTCTAAGACGCCCTCGCCCTCAAAGCCTTTGATCAGCTCATCATCTTTAAACTCGACCACGCCGTTGAGCTTAAAGGCTTCGCCCGCATTAATATCGAGCGGCAGCTTATCCATATAAAGCCGGGGCAAGAACCCCCCCGGCTCCGGCAAACCAATAAAGAGAGAATGCAGGTCAGGTTTGTCGCTGGCCACATCCCCTTTGCCCTGGGCAAACTTAAGCTGTCCACTGATCTGCATGGCCACGTCGTTGCCAAATGGCTCAAACTGTGGCAAAAAGCCAATCGCCCGCAGCTCAAACTCATAGGCCCCCAGGAAGGGGAAAGAGATCGGCTTGGGCAGCTCAATCAAAAACTGAATATGCTTGGCAATCACGCTGGCATCGCCGGTTAGCGGGCAGTCGATCAGGTCGATCTGAATATTGGGCAGCATCGAGAGCGCCCCATTCTTGCGGTCGTCACCTTTTTGCAGCGTAAACCGGGCACTCCCCGTCAGGGTAAAAAACAGATGGAACCGCTCGTCATTGACGAACTGTAACCCCATCGAATCAATCGAGAACCGGAAGCGGGTGCCCTTGCAGTCGAGAATCTTGTTGCCCTGGATCTTAGCCGCCCCGGCCACCAGCTTCAGGTTGCCGTCTTCCTGGCGAAACTGTAGCGAAATATCGGCCATGGCATCGCCCACCAGCTTGGGCGGCAGCGGCCCTGACCCACTCAGCGTAAAGTCGAGAATCTCGTTCTCAACAATCCGCAACTGACTGCCGTGGAAGCGATACTGGGTGTCGATGCCATTTAGTCGGGCCGGGCGATCGCTGACCGTGGCGGTGATGCTGATACCCTTGGCCGACACGGCAAAGTCTTCGACCAAAAACACAATTGGGTCGCGGCTGGCTTTAGTGTAGGCTACCTCAATCCGCGCCCCCGGAGCCTGCTGGATCTGATAGTTAAAGTCCTGGGTGACCAGGGTGAAGTGGTGGTAGTCGCCCTCGTCGGTCGGCGCGCCAAAAAATTGCCACTCCAGGCCAAACATCTCGAACGGGCGATCCTGCGGGTTACCCTCTTTATCGGTGGGCTTGAGCTGGGCCTCGGGTGAGCGGATCTCAATACCGCTGGGATGGTGGACTGCGATCGCAAAACTCCCCAGCGCAAAAGAGACCGGCAGCTTTGTACTAAATTCCAGACTGCCGACCTTGATCTTGGCCGGGAAAGCAATATTGATCGCCGTCTCACCTGCATCCGTCGGTGTCAGGCTGATGTCACTGAGGCTGGGGAGCCCCACCGAAATCGCCTGACCCAGCTTGGTGGCTTTTGATTTGTTTGCTGAATTAGCCGTTTGGGTGGCATTGGCCGTTCTTGCTGAGGAGGTCGCCGAGGCGACTTGGGCGGGTCTCGCCGCAGGTTTTAGATCCGCTGCCCCCTCTGACTTGAGAAAAGGAAAGGTAAATTCCGGTTCATTCTCTCCACTAGCCAACGGGTTCGTGGGTGCTGAGTTCTCTGCTTCAGCTGCCGTTTCCCCGGAAAGCGGGAAAGATGTCCCCAAAAACTGAAATGTTAGTGCCCAGTCGTTCGCGTCAAAACCAATCAGATAGCGGGCCGCCCCAGCCGAGCCCAGGGTTTTCTCAACCAGTCTGATCTCAATCAGGTCTGCCGCGTCCTCCTCGGTGATTTCTGCCGGGGGTGTGCCTGTGGATGGGGTTGCTTTGGGCGCTAATATCAGACCCACCAGCTCAGACGAGGGCGGAGACTCATCACTGCCCGTCTGCAAGTTCTCATCATTTTGCAACTCTCGCAGCGTCTCTAACCCTGGAATCTCTCGCGTCCAAGCCATGGCGCTAGAGAGCTTGAGCTGGGACTGCTTCGGCATCGACAGCGTCAGTGCAAACTGCCCCTCTGTCTGGCGAGTTTGGCCGACGAGCCGTACCGTGCGGGTTAATGCAAAGGTGAACACCACCCCTTCAGGGGGCTCCACCGTCAGCCCCAGTAGGTCAAATTTTTTACCCAGCGCCAGCGTCGAGCGCCCCGTAAACGAAAACGCCTTGACCCCAACCGTAGAATCGGTTTCTAACTCAATGCGCAGATCGGACAGCAGCAGATCCGGTATCCCCGTCGGCAGCGTAAACCCACCCAGCTTGCTGGCCAGCCCAAGCAGCCCAATTGCAGACTCTTGGGCCAGCTCACCCACGTAGCGGGCTTGCCGCCCATCAAAGTCTTGGGAATAATCGGCAAACAGACGAATATCAACCCCACCCAGCGATCCTAAGATATAGGCCTGAGCCTGAATGGATTTACCCGAACTCGTCGCGTCAGACCCGGTAGCAATGGGCGAAACCACAAAAGACTCCTTTAGACAACATGGCAAATCCCGAGCCCAATTTCCGGACCTTGAATGATCTGTTGGATTTCAGGCGACAAATTCTCGGTGGCGATCGCATCTTGAAACCTGACTTTGAGCGCGATGGTAAATTCGCCTGAGACTGCGATCGCAAATTCTGTGATCTCGACACCCGCATCACTCAGCAAATCATTCAGCACCTCTGTTGCCGACACGTCAAACTCACGGGCCTGTAGCCAGGCTTGAAGTTGACTGAGATCGACTTTATTGGAGGCTGCCCTCAGACTCAGGGACGCATGGGCGGCCAGGGCTGCTTTAAGTGTATCCCCTAGCTGGCTCAGAGCTGCCTCTAGCGCGGTGGAGTCTGGATCGTGCAGATCGAGCACAATTTGCTGATTATCAATCTCAAACTTCAAAGAATCGATCATACAGAAGCCGCATCTTTTCGATATGCAAACCCTACGCCCAACTCTTTGATATCGATAATCTCTTTTAGCTCCTCAGGCAGATCCAGATCCAGATTAAGCTTGAGCGCAATCACAAACTCACCCTTGGCTGAGATTGAAAATGCTGTGATCGTAATCACCTGCTCATCAAAAATCTCGGCAGCAGAGATATCGAAACCTTTGCTGGCTAGCCAGTCCAACAGTTCCTTCAGCG
>JBCBQD010000343.1:0-4882 GCA_039820425.1 Cyanobacteria bacterium J06635_1 | reverse complement strand
TGGGTGTTTCTGTCGTGGGGCTAAATGGTCCAATCATTTCAGCTATTGACCAGTGGCGGGCAAACTGTGCAAGGGTAGATTGTGCCTATGGAGCAGCGTCATTTTGTCCAGGTTGAAACGATTTGGAAAGATATTTTGCTCGCAACTGAGCAGCCTGATTCAGGATGGATTTGGGACTACAAATTGCATCAATCACAGCAACAGGAACGCTATGAAGCCTATGCACTAGAGGTGGATGATTTAACACAGGGACTAATTTTTCTAGAAACCCAATGGCATCGTTCTCAATTGCCTGGACGATGGCCATTGGTTTATGTAGAGGCGATTGCCTCAGCACCCTGGAATCGGATTACGATAGAGCAGCCACCCTGGCTACGCGGTATCGGGCGACGGCTATTAGCATTTGCTCGGGTGCGTAGTGTGGAGCTGGGTTATGGTGGGCGGGTTGGTCTGCATTCGCTACCTGATGTAGAGGGTTTTTATGAGCAACAGTCGATGCCTAACTACGGCCCCGATGATGAAAAAGAAGGCTTGGTATACTTCGAGTACGGCGTGATTCAATGATGAGCAATAGGTATCGAGGGCACCAATCTATGGAAGACCCGGTTTTGGTTGAACAATTGGCTAAGGCTAATGCGGAATTATATCGGCCCTGCGATGATGAGTGGATTGCTGAGACGGTTCACATTGAGGGCGATGGGTGGATCGAGGCTGGTGTGTTAGCAAAACCTTACGTAGCGATGTTAAAGGCTGCCCCACCTGACGCATTTAAACGTCAGTTATGGTATGTGCGTCTGCTGTCCATTCTGCTACCAGAGCTGAAAATCTGGCTACAGTCCTGGGACCTGGGATTGAGTTTCGAGCAAGTATATCTTGAAGCCCAGCGGAGACTCTATGAAAACCTGAAGCAGCTCGCTCCTGAGCAGCAGACCTGGATGGATGCCCTGTTGGATGAGAATGATCAGAGATTGCCCGTGGAAGAAAGGGTATTGCGATCTCAAGTTGTGCCGATGTTCTTAACCTTACTTACCCAAGACGACTGGCAATCTCTGGCGGATGTGGCTGCTCAAGGAATGGCCCAGGGGGTATTGCAGAAAGCTCAGCAGGAGATAACACCACCAGTTACGGTTTGAGGCTTTTAGCCCTTGCGGGCCTATTGACCAAACCAAAGCGAAAAGCCGTGCAGTTGACGACTACACGGCTCCCTATTGTAAACCCTGCGTAACGCTAAAACCTTAACTCCCACCTAAAGCCAATAGTAGTGAGTTGAGGCGACTACGACAGGCTCAAAACCCCGTTACCAGCGGGGCAGTTTCATGTTAGCTAAAAATACCTCAGTTGCGCCAGAAAGTGCAATAGGTGGGCTAGTGAAAAATTCTATACAGCCCTCCATTTACCTCGAAGCAGCTCATTGGAAAGAACTCACGCCTGGTAGACAAAACCTTAAAGAGCGCTGGCGAGAGTGGTTTAAGTCGCCTCCTGGACAAGTGCCCGAGTTCACCCAGGCGGCTAGCGGGGAGGGACAGCATGAGCATATCTAGGATTCTGCTAGGTGATGCCGCCACCTTTAGTCGCAAAGTTGCCTGCGTCAAAAAAATTGGGGTCAATGGTGCGATCTCGATCCAACAGCTTCACTATTGGATGGACATCAACCAAAGAGATCCGGTGAAGCGTGAGACCCACTTTATTGGCGGTCGCTGGTGGGTTCATAACACCTATGACCAATGGCAGGAACACGACTTTCCTTTCTGGAGTATGTCAACTCTGAAACGAGTGTTCTCTGCCCTGGAAGCTGAGGGCTTTGTACTGGCTGAGAAATTTGGTAAATCCAAAGGGAACCAAACCAAATGGTACACCCTGAACTATGAAGCTATAGATGAGGCTATAACCCTTGATTTTCCTGATAGTGCCAATTTGAACCAATCGCGATCAGCTCAAGTTGACACTATCTTGAATAGTTCAGATCGACCTATTGATAGTGTCAATTTGAGCCAATCATTTAAAGGATCAAAGATCACTTACAGAGATCACACAGAGACTACATACACCCCCCTATCCCCCAACGGGAAGCCGAGTGTGTGTGTGCCTGATTCAGAGAATTGCAATCGCGATCCCGTTGAGGTGACCGATGAAGTAATCGCACCCCCTGATCAACCCGATAGCGAAGATCGAAAGATTCAGGTAGAGCAAAATCAGGGAGAAAGATCCGCTGCGTCGATTGAGAATAGTTCTCGTTTTAGTTCGGTAGCTCAGTTCGAGCGGCGGTTTGTTAAGTCTGGGTCAGACCCAGAGCGTCCGTGGATATTGGGTCGGCGTTCGGCAAGGCGGTTGAGCTACGACGACGGCTTTTTTGAGTTTTGCCGTCAGACGATTGCAGGTCAGCCCAGATTTGAGGGTAGGACCCCGCCTGATGGTGAGGTTGAGAAGTGGCTAAATGTCGGCAACTATGACAGCCCTAGGGGACATGAGCGGCTGACTGACCTGCAGATTGACTGGGATGAGTATCAGAAGCGCAAGCAAGGTCGGTCAGTGCTCAAGGTTCTCCAGGGGGCAGGTCCGATTTATGACCGACCGGATTTGGTTGAGCGAGATGTTGTTGCATCTCCAGCACCATCGGACTTATGGGAAAGGCTTGCGGAGATGAAAGCTAGGCAGCGTGTTGCAGGAGAAGAATCATGATCGAGAATGCTAAGCACCCTAACGTGGTGCCCGTTGATGAACAAATGCTGCCCTGCAATATTGAAGCAGAGGAAATGATTTTGGGTGGAATTTTGCTAGATCCGGGCGCGATCTCGCGTGTTGCGGCAGGGTTGCCGGTCGATGCTTTCTACACTCACGCGCATCGGGAGGTTTACCGGGCGGGGCTGGAACTCCATCGCCAGGGCCAGGTCACCGATTTGATGACTATTGGGTCACGGCTTAAAGACAAGGGGATGCTTGAAAGGGTTGGGGGTCAGGTTAGGCTAGCGCAGTTGCTTGATCGCACTATCAGTGCGGCCAACATTGACCAATACGCCGATCTGGTGCTTGAGAAGTACCAGCGACGCAGGCTGGCCGATTTGGGTCGTCAATTGCAGGCGCTGGCTCAGACTGCCTCAAGAGAGGTTTCTGACTGTCTCATCGCTGCTGAGAAGGGGTATAGAGAAATTTTGGCTTTGGCTGCTACTAAAGGGGCAAGTCAGCGGCTGTCCGATTTATTGGTTGATAGCATAGCCGAGATTGAGGAGCGGTCCCGGTCCGGCGTTGAGCCAGGATGGAAGACCGGATTTTATGATTTCGATGGGCTCACCTGGGGGCTGCATCCTGGGGATTTTGTCATCCAGGCAGGGCGTCCGTCCATGGGCAAAACGGCAGGAATGATTGGGATGGGCCGTAATTTCGCTAAGCTGAACAAATTGCCTGTTCTTATTTTCAGTCTGGAGATGAGTGCGCATCAGCTTGTCTATCGCATTCTGGGCAGTGAGGTTCAGATCGAGTCTAGGCGGTTGCGATTTGGCAAGGTGGCAAATCACGAGTGGGAGCCGCTGCTAAGTGGCCTATCCCGGCTTTCTGAGCTGCCTGTCTGGATTGATGATACGCCCACGGCGAGTTTTGCCGAAATCAACGCAAAGGCTCAGCGTATCAAGGCCGAACAGGGCGGGCTAGGTCTGGTGATGATCGATTATTTGCAGCTCATGGGCGGTTCTGAAAACAGGGTTCAAGAACTATCTGCCATAACTCGTCAGATGAAGCTTTTGGCTAAGGAATTAGGCTGCGCGGTAGTGGCGCTGTCCCAGTTGAACAGGGGGGTAGAGTCCCGCACTAATAAACGGCCAATGATGTCTGATTTGAGGGACTCGGGAGGTTTAGAGCAAGACGCTGATGTGATTGTGATGCTCTACCGAGAAGAGTATTACAACCCCGATACATCGGAGCGGGGAATTGCCGAATGGAACGTTGTCAAGAATAGGAACGGTCCCACCGGCACAGTTAAGCTGCTGTTTGAACCGCAGTATACGAAGTTTAGGAATTTGGCGACCTGATTTTCACAGCAGTGCCCCCAGAGTCCCGGCGTTAGGCAAAGCTGGCCGCCCGAATCAATACCGGTATGAGTGCTTACCGAGAATGTGTCTTACGAAGCCGGAGCAGCAACACATTTTGAGTATCCGATCATCATCCCAAGTAGCGTAAGGCAAGGAGCTTAACCATGGGAGAAGCGAAACGACGTAAGCGATTGTTCGTGGGTTCAAGAGCCTGGCTTGATAAGATAAGGAGTTAGTCAACACTGCATGATTCTTGACACGCAGCCGCTTTCCCTTGGAGACGGCGCACATCCCAGATGGGCTGAAGTGAATCAGTTTCCCCACTGATTGACATAGCCGCTCCCCAATTTAGGAAAGGGCTAACTCGATATCCCCGTTCCCACAAATTAATGTAGCTGCTACCGCTTAACCCTAAAGGTTCAACCAGTACGATGTTGGGTGCCCCTTGGTAGTGAAATCGAGGTTGATTAACCGCTTCATTGGCAGTCACTTTAAAGTCGATTAGATTGCTAATAATTTGAAGTACTGTGGTTGGAATTGTGGGACCACCTGGGCTGCCAGTGACCAGATAGAGGTCCTGATTTTTGTCTAACACGATGGTCGGAGACATGGAGCTGAGGGGTCGCTTACCGGGTTCTATTTGGTTAGCAAGTCCTTGCTTTAAACCGAAGTTGTTGGCAGCACCTGGCTTTGCGGTAAAGTCATCCATTTCATTATTTAAGAAGAAGCCGGTGTCTCCAGCAATAACCCCAGATCCGAAAAAAGTGTTGATAGTATACGTCACGGATATAGCGTTGCCTGCACTGTCAACAACAGAGAAATGGGTTGTATTCTCCCCCTCGGAGTCAGGTGCCGAAAAT
>JBCBQD010000342.1:0-4885 GCA_039820425.1 Cyanobacteria bacterium J06635_1 | reverse complement strand
GCGCGATCGCAATCAGCCTGGTCGATGGTGCAGCTCACCTTAACCTCAGACGTGGAGATCATTTGAATATTCACCCTAGCCTCGGCCAGGGTAGAAAACAATCGAGCAGCTACCCCAGGCCGACCGATCATGCCAGCCCCAGCGATGCCCACTTTGGCAATTTGCCGATCGACCATCACCTCAGCCGCATCTGTAGCCGCACTAACAGCTCCTCTCAGGGCCGGCGCAATTGCTTCAGCCACCGCTTCGGCGCGATTGAGCAACCCCTTCTCGACCGTAAAGGCAATGTCATTGGTATTGCCCTCGTGAATCGACTGAATAATTAAGTCCACATTCAAATCTTGCTGAGCAATCTCACCAAATAGCTGAGCCGCCACCCCAGGGCGATCGGGTACCCGCAACAGCGCCACCTTTGCCTGGTCAGTATCAAACTCGACGGCGTCCACCGGATGGGCAATTTCGAGCCCCTCTAGCGGCCGAGGTTGGGGCACTGGCGAGATCACCCGGGTGCC
Organism: Cyanobacteria bacterium J06635_1; assembly: GCA_039820425.1. Classification (GTDB taxonomy): domain Bacteria; phylum Cyanobacteriota; class Cyanobacteriia; order Phormidesmidales; family Phormidesmidaceae; genus SIO4C1. The sequence goes on along the minus strand of JBCBQD010000342.1, from coordinate 4,373 downwards.
TGGCTGATCGCTCCAGCTTGAGCGAACCACCAGGGTAATGCCATAGTTTCGAGCAATTTCCACTGCCCGTGGGTGCAGCACACTGGCCCCCAAACTGGCCAACTCCAACATTTCATCGCAGGTAATCTCGCCCATCAGCTGAGCCTCGGGCACCAGCCGGGGGTCGGTGGTTAAAATACCGGGTACATCGGTGTAAATCTCACAAAAGTCAGCCTGTAGTGACGCCGCCAGAGCCACCGCCGATGTGTCAGAGCCCCCCCGCCCCAACGTGGTGATTTCTAAGTCAGACGTTTCACTGATACCCTGGAACCCGGCCACCACCACCACCTGCCCCTCGGCAAGATGACGCTTGACCCGATCTGTCTTGATTTGCAAAATCCGGGCATGGGCATGGCAAGCCTCGGTGACAATGCCCACCTGCGCGCCAGTCAGGGAAATGGCAGCCTGCCCACTCTCCTGCAGAGCCATACTTAGCAAGGCGATTGACACCTGCTCGCCCGTTGACAGCAGCATGTCCATTTCTCGGCGGCTGGGTCGGCTCGAAATTTCGTTGGCCAGCTTTACCAAGCCATCAGTGGTCTTCCCCATGGCAGATACCACCACGACTACCGCGTTACCGGCAGCCGCCGCTTTGTGGACCCGTTCAGCCACTGCCTGGATACGCTCAACGGTTCCAACCGAAGTTCCACCATACTTTTGGACAATCAGCGCCATAGCCTTAATTTCCAGAAATTCAACCCAGCTCAAGATATTCAACCCAGCTTAATAAATTTATCAACCAAACCTCTGTAACAGAGAAAGACACCCTAGAAAATTCACGATTCTGTCCCGGGCATCCATGTCCAATATGCCGTCATAGATAGGTCACCCAAGATTCCGGGCAAACTATAGCCATTCCCTTATCAACCCTGTCTTCCCTACATTTTCACCATCGAAATTTTAAGATTGGACCGCTACTGCAAACTTTTCGGAAACATTTGAGCTTGACATAAATCTATATAAACCGAGGGGGCTACACTACAAACTGTGTAATGTTTGGTTAAAGTCGGCCTGATTTATCACTTGATAAAATTAAGTCTTCACTAGATCAGAGAGACGGGGCTAGTTTTCTGGGTTAGGGGCTGCTTTTCGGCCTAATCCAGTATATTTCGGGGGTTTACGCTAGCCCTAAGGAAATGTATTCATCGACAATTTTTCGTAAATGGCTGACTTAAACCTTTCAACTCAGGGGTGTGAGCGATAAGATTTGTTTAAGGTACTTCATAAATAGTTACACGCCATGACAGCAGTCCTTCAAGGCCGGCCAGCTTCGGCATCAACGACAGCAAAGCAAGCGCAGCTACATCACGTGGTCATTGTGGGGGGCGGGTTTGGCGGCCTCTATGCCGCTAAGGCTCTGGGTCGAGCCCCCGTGAAGGTGACGCTGATCGACAAGCGTAACTTCCATTTGTTCCAACCGCTTCTATACCAGGTGGCGACCGGCGGGCTTTCTGCTGGCGATATTTCTTCGCCCCTGCGCTCAGTCCTCAGCAATCAGAAAAACGTCAAAGTGATCATGGGCGAGGTGGTCGAAATTGATCCCAAGCGCCAGCAGGTCCGTCTCAAGCGTGACGAAGTGATTCCCTTTGACAGCTTGATTGTGGCCACGGGCTCTAGCCATCACTACTTTGGCAACGACCACTGGTCTGACATCGCCCCCGGCATGAAAACTATCGAAGATGCCCTCGAAGTCCGTCGCCGTATTTTCCTGGCGTTTGAAGCCGCTGAAAAGGAAACCGACCCAGAGCGTCGTAAGGCGCTGCTTACCTTTATGGTGGTGGGCGGTGGCCCCACTGGCGTAGAGCTAGCCGGAGCCCTGGCCGAGTTAGCTTATGAGACAATCAAAGACGATTTCCGGGATATCGATCCCCGCGAAACCAAAATTCTCTTGCTCGAAGGGATGGATCGGGTGCTGCCGCCCTATCCCTCTGAGCTATCTGCTGAAGCCCAGAAGTCGCTCGAAAAGCTTGGTGTAAAGGTTCGCACCAAATCTTTAGTCACTAATATTGATGGCGATACGGTTAGCATTCGGAGCGGCGATAGCCTTGAAACCATGCAGGCTTGCACAGTCCTTTGGGCAGCAGGAATTAAGGCCTCTCCCCTGGGCAAAGCTATTGCAGAAGGGACCGGTGCAGAACTCGACCGCATTGGTCGAGTGATTGTGGAGTCTGACCTGAGCCTACCGGGCTATCCGAACATATTCATCGCGGGGGATCTGGCCCACTTTGCCCATCAGGGTGACAAGCCCCTACCCGGGACAGCTGCTGTGGCGATGCAGATGGGGAACTATCTGGCAAAACGCCTGAAGCGGCGTCTGGCCAATAAGGAAACTGCTCAGTTTAAGTACAAAGATAATGGCAGTATGGCGGTGATTGGCCGTAATGAAGCGGTTGCCAACCTAAACTTTGCAAAACTGTCTGGGTTCCCCGCCTGGTTTATGTGGATCTTTGTCCATATTTACTACCTGATTGAGTTTGACAGCAAGCTGATGGTGATGCTGCAGTGGGGCCTAAATTACTTCACCCGACAGCGCGGTGCTCGTTTGATTACTGGGGATGATTCTATTCCGGCACTCTCTGAGCAAATCCTCAACGAGATGGAAACAGAGACCGAGCTAGTTGCTGTCGCGGACGGGAAAACAACCGTACAAGCCTAGCTTTAAAAAGGTTCAACGCTAAGTCATTGGCAATATGTACCAGGGTCGCGCTAAGGTTGCGGCCCTTTTTTTATGCTCAACCACGAGATGCATCCATACTAACTGCTCAGCTCCCATTGCCTCATTTCACCTTTATGTACAGAATCTATTCGGTGAATTATGGACCGGGACGCAGAAGGGGACTGGGATCAGTGCCGTTAAATAGGGATGTTGGCAAATAGCGACTGCTCTTTCAGAGACTATTTGAGATTCCTTGTGGGTGTATTCAAATCGTTACTCGATGAGGTTATCCCTTTAAGTTTATGGCTACGACAATTCTGTATGACCCGATTACTAATCCAGATCCGACTGCGCTGGGCTATCTAGACTATAGTCAGCTGCCCCTCTCGCCACGTTTTATAGCGCCGTTCCCGCCAGCTGAGCTCACTAATACCGATGTTTTTGAGATTCCAGAATTTTCTCAACTGACCAATTCCAACGGCGTCAATTTAGATACCGATGGCAATATTTTTAATGATTTGGTTGGGTATGAGCCCCTTGCCTATTTCCTCTCCAATGGGGCCAATAAAATTCCAACTGGGAGGACGTTCTTATCGTTTGCCCCAACAGGTTATGCCGGGTTTACCAATTACACTATTGACGTTGATTTAAATGATTTAAGCAATATCAACCCTCTAACTTTCGACATCGACGCGTTTCTAAACGATGTCGAACTGACTCCAGTTAATGCTCAGTTCCCTGACCTTGATGCCGAAAAAGGTTTCACCGTTACGTTTGATTTGAAGATCAGTGACGAAGACAGCGGACCTGATCGGGCCGGATTTAGTCTGATTGTGATTAGCGATGATCGCACTAAAGGAATCGAACTGGGATTTAAAGAAGGCGGGGTGAATAGCGATCGCATTTTTGCCCAAAATGCCAACCTCAATGCCGCTAGCGAAGGGGAATCTAGTAGCGCTCCTCTAGAAATCAGCACTACCAATCAATACAATCTGACGTTTACTAACAGTAATTACGAACTCAGGACAAACAACACGCTGCTCTTGCAAGGGGCACTGCGAGACTATAGCTTTAACCCCACTAATAGTAATCCGCCGTTTCCCAGCCAAGTCAACCCCTACGAAACCCCAAATTTTATGTTTTTTGGGGACAACACTGACCAGGGCCTCGCCGACTTTACCCTGGGCAAAATTAGCGTTGAGATTGAAGATGAGGCTAGCCCGAGTGTCCCTGCCCAGCCTGACTTTAACAATGACCAAAAAGCAGATTTAGTCTGGCACAATACCAAGACAGGTCAAAACACTCTCTGGTTCATGGATGGAGCCACGGTACTCAATACTGCTGATATAGACACCGTCAATAACCTCAATTGGCAGCTTGAGGGCACCGGTGATATTGACCAAAATGGGACTGCCGACTTGGTTTGGCGAAACCACAAGAACGGCAATAATTCTATTTGGTTCATGGATGGGGCTACCGTAGACAGCACTGCCTTTATCGACTCAGTCACCAACCTCAACTGGCATATCGAAGCCGTGGGGGATATCGATAACAACGGCAGCGATGACCTGATTTGGCGAAACCACAAGAACGGCAATAATTCTATCTGGTTCATGGATGGGGCTACCGTAGACAGCACCGCTTTTATCGACCCAGTCACCAACCTCAACTGGCATAT
>JBCBQD010000341.1:0-4886 GCA_039820425.1 Cyanobacteria bacterium J06635_1 | reverse complement strand
TGCCATACGGTCAATGGCTCCCTGCAGCATTTCGCTTTGCTTAATCCAATAGTCTCAGGCCAGGCACCATAGTCAAACCTCTGCAGAGCTTCGAAGGGCTGCCACTGATTATGGGCAACAGATTCTAAAAAGCTGCCATCTTGCAGGGCTTCTGAGGGGGCTACCCCCGTCACATCCGCATAGTAAAGGTAGCAAACTTCGTTGGTTTGGGTACCCACAATATAATGACCCAGCGAAACCATGGCTACTTGATAGCCCGTTTCTTCGTAAGTCTCGCGGGCTGCGGCTGCCTCTGGCATTTCTCCAGGCTCAACACCTCCGGTAATAGGGCACGGAAAGAGATTAAATTGACCATGGTCTTCTGTGTTATCAATGCACAGATGCTGGTAACGGACTAAGACCTCCCACCCAGCCCCATCGCCCTGACGGCGAATCAAAAAGACCGCAACAGAATCTTTACCCTTGCGCTCTAGATACTGAAATCCTCTAGGGCTTTCTCGAATGGCAATCCAATCCGTTTTGAAAATAATGGGGTCGGCTTCCATATATCAGCCTGGGTATGGGGTTTCAATAGCGTATTATTCCACCTGGCGACCTAACTTGAAAGATGAAGCTGATAATCATCTTTCTTGAAGCTTCAGAAGTGCCAATAAAGCCTCTCTGTTTAACCTATTCGCGACGATCCTTTCCTTTTGCAACTTCGACAGTTTTTTAATTCTGTACTCTGCTTTAGAGGCCAGTGAACGACTGCCTACCACCACCTGATAAACCACCTGCAGTGGCCCTTTTGAGCGCAGATATTTCGCCCCTTGTTTGCCCTGCTCATGTTCGCTCAGACGCTGGGCAACATCTGTGGTGATGCCGGTGTATAGGGTGTTATGCCGGGTGCGGATGAGGTAGACAGACCAGTTCACCATTAGCGACTAGAGGGGGGGCTTGATTATTTCAGAACATTTCAGAAATTTGGGTCACGATGGCTTTGCCAATTTCTAAAGATGCAGTAGCCGCAGGGGAGGGGGCATTGAAAACATGGATAGATCGCTGGTCTTTGACGATTAGAAAGTCATTCACCAGATTGCCATCCGGTCTCAGGGCCTGTGCCCGGACGCCGGCAGGGGTCGACACCAGATCATCTGCCTGTACCTCGGGGATCAGCCGCTGCAGGCTGCGCACAAAGGCAGCTTTACTGAAGGATCGGATTATTTCTTGAAGGCCTGCGTTGCCATGTTTGGCGGCAAGCTTCCAGAAACCAGGGTATGTTAAGGTTTCTGCCAAATCGCGCAGGTCAAAGTCGGTTTTCTGGTAGCCTTCTCGCTTAAAGCTCAGGACGGCATTCGGGCCTGCATGGACACTCCCGTCGATCATACGGGTAAAGTGAACGCCTAAAAAGGGAAAGTTTGGGTTGGGGACGGGATAGATCAGGGTCTTGACTAAGTGACGTTTTTCGGGCTTGAGTTCGTAGTACTCACCGCGAAAGGGAATGATTTTGGCGGGGGACTTGACCTGGGCGAGCTGGGCGATGCGATCGCAATACAACCCCGCACAGTTAATCAAAACCCGAGCCTCAAAGCTGCCCTGATTCGTGTCTAAAACCTGCCCCCCTGCAGCCTTCATCTCAGCATCCAGAATGTTCTCAACCTGGGTATTTAGCCGCAGCTCTGCGCCCTGGGCTGCGATCAACTCAACATATTTTTGGCAGACCTGCTGGTAATCCACAATCCCCGTAGCATATACCCGAATCCCGGCCAGGCAGCTGACGTGGGGCTCAACCTCTCGCACCGCTTCAGCGCTGAGCTGAGCTACCTTGATCTGGTTTGCCAGCCCCCGCTGATAGAGCTTTTCCAACTGCGGCAGTTCCTCCGGTTCCGTCGCGACGATGACTTTGCCACAGACTTCGTGGGCGATGCCGTGGGTCTGGCAAAACTCGACCATCGAGCGGCATCCGTCCCGACAAAACCGGGCCTTAAAGCTACCCGGCTTATAGTAGATTCCTGAGTGGATAACCCCGCTGTTGTGTCCCGTTTGGTGATAGGCCCAATCGCTTTCTTTCTCAAGGAGTAAAACGTTGGCATCTGGATATTGCTGGCCCAGATGCATGGCTGTGGATAGGCCGATGATGCCGCCGCCGATAATTGCAAAGTCGTACATGGATCAGGGAATGGCAGTACTCTCGCCAATATTCGAGGGCAACCAAAATCTAATATTCATCTGGTCTTCAATCGATAGCTTAGGCGGACGGCCAAGACGGGGAAGCTCGGGAATTTGAGTTTTGAGTCCTTTGACCATTCGATTGAACGTCGGGGGTGGTACTCCGAAGCAGCGCTTAAATTGACGCTGACTGAGGGTTTAGGTGGCTTCGTAGTTCATCTGTCTGGGGCAAAAATAGTGAACCAAAGCCTACCATAGAAACGACTATGCAAGAGATCTAGTAACTATGATTAGTTTTCTCGCTGAGGAGGATTAAAGCTATTGGCATGCCCCTTCGAGTTGCTATATTCAGCTCTAATCGAGTCCAATTAGATTCAAAGTACTTGGGTGTGATAAGGGCACAGAAGACTTCCGACTGATTTAATGTACTAATTACGTGCTCTTGAGGGGCTGGGCTATTGTTATGTAAAACATCTATATAAGGAATACCAAGATTCGAGAAAAAGACTTCGATGTATCGAAGAATTTCGATACTTAAGACCTTATCTCTTAGAGTATAGCTAACAAATATCCTCATCAGGGTGTCTTCTTGAGGATGATGGTTGGCAAGACGCCGAAAATTTGCAAAAGTGAGAGAGACATAAATATAGTAGTTAGCATATAATAGAATACCATCGAGTTATTGAATGCGGCTTGCAAAACGAGGTTTGTTTGTTTATTTTTTGTGCTGATTGGCATTCCCACACCATCAACAAGGAGCATGAATCCACTTCTTTTAGCAATATCATCCGCAAGTTCTTTCATTCGTAATCTCATTTTTCTTTGCAATAAATAGTTCTGTCCATCTAAAAACCAGAAAAAAGCACTGATCGCTGTACCAATGAGGAAAAAGGGATATCCAATTCTCACATCTGGTTGAACTTGGGCTAGTCCTACAACTCCTGCTACAGCCGAGCCGACGATTGTTGCGCATAATTTTTTGATGTCATAGCAAGTTTGGCTGACCTGTAACACAGCCTCGTGAAGCTGATTTATACTCTCCTTGTCAAGAGAGTTTTGGAAAGCTGCTTCATTTGTATTCATCTCTAGCTGTTCTCCTAATATTTTCAAGCGGTGGCATAAAAATCGAATATAGCACTAGGTGGCTGGGATTATGACTCTTGTCCGTCATTTTTGGGCGATAAGCTTGATACAAGGATGGGCATCGCCCATAGAGGGGGGAGGTTAGGGACCCATGGCGGGGACATAAGCGAGGGTCAGGGTGGTGCCTTATGCCTACTCTGCCATAAAATTACCAGCGATTGACCCCATAGGAGCAAGCCCCGGTGCAGACCTTTCAACAGCTGGCAGCGCAATACAAAACTACCCTACTCGACGATGTGATCCCCTTTTGGGAAAAGCATTCTATTGATCGTGAGCACGGCGGCTACTTTACCTGCCTGGGACGCGATGGCAAGGTCTATGACACCGATAAGTTTATCTGGCTGCAAAACCGTCAGGTGTGGACCTTTGCCATGCTCTATAAACAGCTTGAGAAACGGGAAACCTGGCTCAATGTCGCCGCCGGTGGTGCTAAGTTTCTCGCAGAGCATGGGCGAGATACCGATGGCAACTGGTATTTTGCCTTAACCCGCGACGGTCGTCCCCTGGTGCAGCCCTACAATATTTTCTCAGATTGCTTTGCCGCCATGGCCTTTAGCCAATATGCCCTGGCCTCAGGGGAAGATTGGGCTCAAGCAGTGGCACTGCAAGCCTATGACAACGTGTTGCGCCGCAAAGATAATCCTAAGGGGCAGTACACCAAAGCCTACCCCGGCACCCGCCCGATGAAAACCCTGGCGGTGTCTATGATTTTGGCAAATCTATCATTAGAGATGGACTGGCTACTGTCAGGCGATCAGCTAGATGCGGTGCTAGACCTCACGGTCAAAGACGTCATGGGCAGCTTTTTAGACCCTGAGCGGGGTATTCTGTTCGAAAACGTTGCCCCCGATGGATCTCACATCGACTGCTTTGAGGGCCGAGTGATCAACCCAGGCCACGGCATCGAAGCCATGTGGTTTATGATGGATATTGCCCAGCGGCGACAGGATATGGCCTTAATCAACCGAGCCATCGATACGGTTATCAACATCCTTGACTTTGGCTGGGACACCCAATACGGCGGTGTTTTCTACTTTCTCGACGCCGAGGGGCATCCGCCCCAGCAGCTAGAGTGGAGCCAAAAGCTGTGGTGGGTCCATCTAGAAACTTTGGTAGCATTGGCAATGGGTTATCGCTTAACCCAGCGAGCAGATTGTTGGGAGTGGTATCAAAAGGTGCATGACTATGCCTGGGCGCGGTTTGCTGATCCTGAGCAGGGTGAATGGTTTGGCTATTTAAACCGTCAGGGTGAGGTGTTGCTAAACCTCAAGGGGGGTAAATGGAAAGGCTGTTTCCATGTGCCTCGGGCGATGCATCTGTGCTGGCAACAATTTGCTGCGTTAGCGTAGTCGCTAGAAATTAGCCCTCATCTCAAAACACCAACGCATTTTCGATCTTATTCGAATGCTCTGAATGCGAACTGACAAGTCAGCGCTTCGCTATCGTAATCCTTCTTCCCCGCAATTTCTTAGACGCGGGGATTTCATGGGTCCAGGCCAAGTTTGTGCGGTAGGGCATGACGAAAACAGTGCCATGGTTCACTGGGAAGTCCTGATAGCCCTTACCCTGCCAGGGGCGCAATCGAAATGTTCTAG
>JBCBQD010000340.1:0-4969 GCA_039820425.1 Cyanobacteria bacterium J06635_1 | reverse complement strand
CTCCGATGAGCTATCTTTGTAGGCCTTGAAGGTTTTGATGTTGGGCAATAGTTCTGCTTGCTGACTGACATACCACTGCAACGGCAACATCAGGTTAAAGAACAATTTTGCGTCAGATGGAGTTAGCTTCATTTACAAGTTTACGGGTTGAGGGCAACTTATTTTAGGCTAAACTGCTCCAGCAACCAGCGATTGACGACACTATCATCCTCAATTTGACTCGTGGTAGTGCTTCCTCAATGACTGACATGGACAAGCCGGGGAGGACTGCTGACACCTGAATCTGATGGCTGCCACCCTCTGCGATCGCGCGAGCTTCGGTAGGGTAGTCGGTGACAGGTTCTTGGCAAGGTTAAACTTAAGGTGGCGCAAATTCAACCCAAGAAAGGTCTTGCACCGGCTTACATTGCAGTGATTGAATCCTTTCATGACACTCCAGCAAATCCAGCGTCAGTTATTAGCTCTATCGCCAGACGAAAAGGCCCAGGCGATCCAGATTCTAGTGGCCAGTTTGAGTGGTACCTGGCCAGGTCTTGAAAAAACACCAGGTGTGATGGGGGGAGATGCTTGTATTCGCCAAACCCGTATTCCGGTTGGGTTACTGGTTAGCTTGCGTCAGCAAGGGGCTACAGAAACCTACTTGCTTGAAGACTATCCTGATCTGACTGCTGCTGATCTGGCAAATGCCTGGCTTTATGCAGAAACTCATCCTGATGAGATCAACGCTGCGATTCAACGGCAAGAAGCCGCCTGACGATGGCTCGACTGCAGGCACATGAAACCTAAAGTCATTGTTTGCAGGTTGTCTGTGTTGATATAGAACGTTAGTATCAGCCTGAAGTTATCGCAACCATGGGGGAGCAGCCTGCTGACGACTTGCAAGGGGTGGTGGAGCGATTAGACGTTCCACTCGACGGAGTCGGATTATACGGTGTGGCCCGTTCAAGGTGTCGCGTGTGTCGGAGCCGGTGACGGGGTTGACTCGGGCTAAGCAGCTGGCAATTTAGGTGGGGCCGAAGAAGGCGACTGGGTTGGCAGGAAGGCAGGCAGTGTAGTTCTATGGGTGTTTCTAAATCTCGTTTATAAGGCAGACCCTTTAGAATAAAAAAACTCCATATTCCAATTTTCTTATGGTTGCTCAGCTCAAGATTGATTATCCAGAAGGTTTGCCAGACATTTTGCAGCAAACGCCAGCACAATTTGAGCAAGAAGCAAAATGGGCAATGGCAGTCAAACTATTTGAAATGAAACGCATCTCGTCTGGGATTGCGGCTCAACTACTCGGCATCGATCGGGTGAGTTTTTTGCTGAGTTTGCAGCGCTATGACATCCCTATGATCGACCTGGATGAAGCTGAACTGCTATCTGACTTAGCGAATGCCTAACGCCAAACGTATCGTGATTGTCGGTAACGGGCAGCATTGGTATTTTGCTACGGGCCAAGCAGCAGGGAGAAGTCATCGTGCTGAGGGATGCGATCGCACGAATGCAGACTCAAGGTATTCGTTTGAGCCAAGCAGTCGTGGACTTTGCCTTGAAGCAGGCAGGGGAGTTGTCTGAAACCTGAATTTCAGTCTAATCACATCAAATGTAGTCTGAAATTTATGATGGCTTTGGTCTTACCCAGACCACATGGCCTAGAATCAAGCGTGCGATCTCGTAGGCACTGACTTGACAGTTTCCCCCCCCGAGTCCATTAAAGTAGCACTGTTGGAAGGCAACATTCGTATAAGTCTCGTTTTGGCGATCGCAACAATGGGGGAGCAGCCTGCTGACTATTTGCAAGGGGCGGTGGAGTGATTGACGTTTTGAATACGACGAGTTGACGATGAATTTTCTAGAAATTCGCCAGAAAATCCATCAGCAAATTGATCAACTTTTGTCTGAGCAGCTCAACCTCCTGGCTGAATTCTTGGACTTCTTGCAGTTCAAATGGTCCAAATCCTCAGTGCCTACAGCACAGCCAGGTGAGCGCCAACCTGCTTTACATCCCGGTGCCTTTGTCATTAGTGATGACTTTGATGTCTCCTTACCTGATAGTTTCTGGCTGGGCGAAGAATGAAACTACTGCTCGACACCCATACTTTTATGTGGTGGGAAGGCGTGGTGGAGCGATTGACGTTCCATTCGGCGGAGTCGGGCTACACGGTGGCCGGGTTTAAGGTAACGCGTGCGTCGGTCTAAATTTGCCGCCCCGGTCGTAGGCTTCGGCACTGTCGTAGAGGACTTCTACGATCAGGTTTAGGCGCGCTGCTGGAGAAGTATGTGAAACCTTGGGCAGCAAGCGTTTGTCGCAGTTAGAGGCGACTTGGCGCTTTGAGCTGTAAAAAGCTTGAAGCGTCCAGCCCTTTTTAGCAGTTCAGTGACTAGAGATCGCTAGAATCGAATCATCTTTCTCGCAAGTTATTTTTCAGTAAGTTATGACTACTTTACCAATGACCGACCCTGTTGCCTTGGAGGTTCCACCCTTACCCCGAGCTGCTTTGGATGAACTGTATCACTTTTTACAATACCTACAGTTCAAATATAGAGTGAATCTAGTGTTGCCTCTGGAAGTTCTGGAAGATGAAACAGATGGGTTTGATTCGGATATTGCGCTAGAGGAAACTGGGGAAATAACGCTGGCTGGCTTAAAGCAGGAACTTGGTTTGACATGAGCTATCAGCAGGTTCTCATTAAGCCGCAGCACAACGACAATTGAATTTAGCCAACCCATAGCCTGGGTTGTAAGGTGATGAATAAGGTTCAAGAACTTCATCAACAAGCGATGGATTTAGCTGAGCAGGCTGGTCTTCAAAAGCTTCGGGGGAATACGAGCCTGGTTCAGGAAATTTTGCGGGAGGCATTAGAGCTGGAAACGGAAGCTGCCCGAATGGTAGCGGATGACCTGTCAGCAGAACCAACTCGATCGGTATTGCATCGGAGTGCGGCGACTCTGGCGGTTGAGTGCGGGAGCTACAGATGGCTGAAAAGCTGATTGCTGTGGCCCTTGCCGGTGTCCCGCCCTTAGAGATTGCAGAAGAACTCAAGGACTTGTTTATTCAGATTAATCTGCACAAGTATCTGGAACGCAGAGGGGTGAAACTTCCAGAAGAGCAGCTACAGCTTTTGGCTCGCTGATCGCGGGCTAACTGGATTTCTGCAATTGCCAGCGATTGTCGACGTAATCATTGGCCAGCAATGGTTGTCTATATTAATGTAGAACGTTAGTATCAGCCTGGAGTTGGGCGATCGCAACCATGGGGGAGCAGCCTGCTGACTATTTGCAAGGGGTGGTGGAGCGATTGACGTTCCATTCGGCGGAGTCGGGTTACACGGTGGCCCGGTTCAAGGTGCCCCGTGCGTCGGAGCCGGTGACGGTGACGGGTAGCTTTGCCAACATTCAGCCGGGGCAGACGCTGCATCTGACCGGGCAGTGGCGCAACCATCCCAAGTATGGGGAACAGTTTCAGGTTTTTAAGTATCGAGAAACCAAACCCGCCACCTTGACCGGAATCGAAAAGTATCTGGGCAGCGGCTTGATTAAAGGGGTGGGGCCGGTCACCGCCAAGCGGATTGTGGCCCACTTTGGGCTAGAAACCCTGAATATCATTGAGCATGAGATTGAGCGCCTGCAGGAGGTGCCGGGGATTGCCCGCAAGCGGGTGAAGATGATTCAAACCGCCTGGGCCTCGCAGAAGGTGATCAAGGAGGTGATGCTGTTTCTCCAGGGGCATGGGGTTTCGACTACCTACGCGGTGAAGATCTTTAAACAATATGGCGAGGATGCCATTGAGGTGGTCAGCCAAAATCCCTATCAGCTGGCCCAGGATGTGTATGGCATTGGCTTTATCACGGCAGATACGATTGCTCGAAATTTGGGGATTGCACCGGGGTCTCCGTTTCGGTATCGCAGTGGGTTGGTGCATGTGCTCAACGCGGCGGCGGAAGACGGGCACTGCTTTTTGCCCCAGGCGGAGCTGGTGACCAGCGGAGTGAAATGTCTGAGCCTGGAGGAACATCAGCCGGACCCTGAGCAGCTGACTAAGCTGATTGCGGAGATGGCCCAGGATGGGGCGCTGATGCAGCAACCGCAGGCAGACCAGATCGCCTGCTATGCACCCGCGTTTTACCAGGCGGAACGCAACCTGGCCGAGCGGGTGAAGACGCTACTCGCCGAACCGCTGAAGGTCGATATGCCCAGGGTCCACCGTTGGATCGAGCGATTTATTACCGCGACGGAGATGCCCCTGTCTGAGGAGCAACGGCAGGCGGTGGAGATGGCGGCCAGTCAGCGGGTGTGCATCCTCACCGGGGGACCGGGCACCGGCAAGACCTTTACTACCCGCACGATTGTGGCGCTATGGCATGCGATGGGGAAGACGATTGCCCTGGCCTCGCCCACGGGGCGGGCGGCGCAGCGGCTGAGTGAGGTGACGCGCAAGGAAGCCAAGACGATTCACCGGCTGCTGGAGTTTGACCCCAGGATGATGCGCTTCAAGCGGGACAGTGAGCATCCGCTGCCGGTGGATGCGGTGGTGGTGGATGAGGCCTCGATGCTGGATTTGTTTTTGGCCCATTCGCTGATGAAGGCCATCCCGCCGACGGCGCAGCTGTTGCTGGTGGGCGATACCGATCAGCTGCCCAGTGTGGGACCGGGGAATGTGCTGGGGGATGTGATTGCCTCGGGGCAGGTGCCGGTCTTACGGCTGACGCAGGTGTTTCGGCAGGCCCAGGCGAGTCGGATTGTGCAGAATGCCCATGCGATTAATCGGGGGCAGTACCCGGCGCTGGAGTCGGTGTCGGCCTTGCCTGCGACGGACTGTCTGTGGTTGGGGGCACCGGAACCGGCGGATGGGGTGCAGGGCATTCAGGATGTGATTCGTGAGCTGATTCCGGCTCTAGGATTTGAGGCGGTGAGGGATGTGCAGGTGCTGTGCCCGATGACGCGGGGGGAGGTGGGGACGCGCAATCTGAATCAGGTGCTGCA
>JBCBQD010000339.1:0-4999 GCA_039820425.1 Cyanobacteria bacterium J06635_1 | reverse complement strand
GTTTTTGAAAGTGGCTGAGGCTGATTAATTAGCGAGTGACTTTCGGTCTGCCAGGTGCGAACATATTTGGGGCAATTCTTTGGATAGATCAATTTGCCCCAATCAATAAATATCTCAGCTGATTGCAGCCGAAAGGGCTAAAAACTCGATAAAGTAAAAGAATGTAACGTTTCTGAGACAACCATTCGAGGTTTTATGCGCGTAATCCTGATGACTGGTAAGGGCGGTGTGGGCAAGACGTCTGTGGCCGCTGCAACGGGCTTGCGCTGTGCAGAGCTGGGTTATAAGACTCTGGTGCTAAGTACAGATCCGGCCCACTCCCTGGCAGATAGCTTTGATATGGAGCTGTCCCATGATCCCCGTGAGGTTAAGCCCAATCTCTGGGGAGCTGAGTTGGATGCCCTGCGAGAGCTAGAGGGTAACTGGGGTGCGGTTAAGCGCTATATCACGCAAGTATTGCAGGCCCGAGGTCTGGAAGGGGTTGAAGCCGAAGAGTTAGCTATCTTACCTGGCATGGATGAAATTTTTAGCCTGGTGCGGATGAAGCGTCACTATGACGATAAGGAATACGATGTTTTGATTATTGATTCGGCCCCGACGGGGACGGCGCTACGATTATTGAGTCTGCCTGAGGTTGCTGGGTGGTACATGCGGCGGCTTTATAAGCCCTTCCAAGCGGTTTCAGCTGCTCTGCGTCCGCTAGTTGAGCCGATATTTCGTCCCGTGGCCGGGTTTTCTCTGCCGACTCCGGAGGTCATGGATGCGCCCTATGAGTTTTATGAACAGCTCGAGGCGCTTGAGAAGGTGTTGACGGATGCATCTACAACCTCAGTCCGGTTGGTGACCAACCCTGAGAAGATGGTGATCAAAGAGTCGCTGCGGGCCCATGCCTATTTGAGCCTTTATAACGTGGGCACCGATATGGTAGTGGCTAATCGGATTATCCCTGAGAGTGTCTCTGATCCGTTTTTTAAGCGATGGAAAGATCAGCAGCAGCAGTACCGCCAAGAGATTCACGAGAATTTTCACCCCTTGCCGGTGAAAGAGGTGCCGTTGTTTTCGGAAGAAATGTGTGGCTTAGCGGCGTTAGAGCGGCTAAAAGAAACGCTCTATGCTGACGAAGATCCGACCCAGGTCTACTACAAAGAAACGACCCTACGGGTGGTGCAAGATAATGATGCTTATAGTTTAGAGGTCTATTTGCCAGGGATTCCGAAAGATCAAGTAGAGCTCAGCAAAACGGCGGATGAGCTGAATATTCGAATTGGTAACCATCGTCGTAATTTAGTGCTGCCCCAGGCCCTGGCGGCTTTACAGCCCTCAGGGGCCAAAATGGAAGACGACTATCTCAAAATCCGCTTTGCGGCTGCTTAGTGCGATCGCACTAAACTTGGTCAATAGGGTCAAGTGTTAGGCTTAAGAGACTGAGCTGAGTAGACCGATATGGTTGCCCAACCCCCCATCGCTGCTGCCACCGAGGTCACCTATCCTGACAGTGACGGTCAACCGATGGCAGATAATACCAAACAGTTTCGGTGGATCGTCACGATCAAGGAAAATCTGGAGATCCTCTATGCAGAAGATCCAAATGTATTTGTGGCTGGGGATTTGCTGTGGTATCCGGTTGAAGGCAGTAACACCCTCTGTCAGGCTCTGGATGTGATGGTCGTGTTTGGGCGACCTAAGTGCGATCGCGGCTCGTATCAGCAATGGAATGAAGGAAATATTGCCCCTCAAATCGCGTTTGAGATATTATCGCCGGGTAATACGGCCAGAGAAATGACGCGCAAGCTGCTGTTTTATCAGCAGTTTGGGGTTGAAGAATACTATCTTTATGACCCAGACAGTCATGAACTGCTGGGGTCACGGCGTGTTGATCAAAAACTGGTCGAGATTGCCGAGATGACGGGTTGGATCAGCCCCAGGTTAGGCATCCGTTTTAGTCTCGAAGCAGATGTGTTGGTGATCTATAACCCTGATGGAACGCCCTTTTTGACCCCAGTAGAACTAGCACAGCAGCGCGACCAGGCCATTGTGCGAGCCGATCAGGCAGAGCAGCGAGCTGAGCGTCTGGCAGTTAGGCTTCGAGACATGGGCGTTGACCCTGATGCAATTTAGATTGCCTATCTGTCGATGCTTTGATCACCGATAGATTTGTGTTTTGGGGCAGTGATGTTTGTGGGCTAGCGCCAGAGCTGTTTTACGACATCCCACCGTGAGCAGTGCCAATAATCAATATGGGAGGTGATCAGGCCCTGTGGATTAATGGTGAGTTCACTCCAGCCTGCGATCGCAATCCTAGGTCGCCAGGGGACAGGTGCCGTAAAGCGAAGGGTCCATTCTGTTTTAATTGTGTTTGGCTGTGGCTGTGAAAGGGTGTAGAGTTCGAGGTCGAGATCAATAAACCATTTCTCGATAAACCCAATCATTTTGCGATAGCGCTCAACACCGCGAAACTGATTGAGCGGGTCTTTGAAATAGACATCCTCCGCGTAGAGATGAAAGCTTTGATTTTTTGGGAAGCTTTGGTAGTCAGCTTTGATCTGGGCGGCGATGTCCATAGTTAAAGGCGGAAGAATGAGGGTGGAGGGCGAAGGCGGATAAGGGCGCTAGCGTTAGCCATGCCCGTAGGGCTATAGGGCGAAAGGGGAAGGGCGAAGTCAGAGGTTTTCCCTAGCAGCGAATTTTTCTAGTTTTAGAATTGTCTTCGTCTTTCGTCCTCTGTCCTCCGTTCTCTGTCTTCTATCTTCCGTCCTCCATATTCACCTCAGGCCAGAGGCGCTCTAGCTGGTAGCGCCAAGCGGCGAGGGCTTCTTTTTGATAGCTGTTGGTTTGGAGGTCGCCCAACATGCCCTCTGAGTAAAAGCGATCAAGGGTTTGCATCGTGGTTTCTAAGGACTGGCCCTGAAGTTTTGCGGCTGTGATGATTTGCCGGATCTGAGCTTCGATCATCTCGTTGAAAAAAGGATCTAACCCCTCCTGCTTCATGAGTAAGAGTCGGTCGATAGCGTCTGTAAACTGAGCCTGATTTAGACTTGCAAAATCGTGATGAAAAACGCCCCAAAGAACGTTTTGGTGATAGGCATAGCGAGCTTGTTGGGTTTGATCAAAATTAGCCGCTAAGATTTGGGTGACCAGGGGCTGTGCTTCTTGGCTGGGGGCGATAGGAACCATTATCCGCAGCCAGCTACTGTCTGCCGAGAGCAAAACCAGTAAGCGAAAGCTATCGGTCTCAACTTGCCAGGCATCGGGGGGATTGACCTGGCAGCGATCGTCGTAACGCTGTTGCAGGTATTTTGTAATCTCTTCTGGCGTCATAAAGAGGGCTTAGCTCCGGGGCATAATATAGACTATAGCGAGTTTTGAAGGGCTCACAAGAAAAAGGGAGATGCAGGTACCTGCGCCTCCCTTAGCTCTTTCTAGTTTGATAGTTGATGGCCCAGCGCCCAGGGTTTGAAGAACCCTGGGCGCTGGTACGGCTAGCTAGTTAAGCCATTCCAGGACGGCTTCTTCTTTGGTGTTGGTGTGACGGGAGGGTGTCTCGCGCTCAAACTTCATTTGGATAGAACGAGTTTGCTCGCCGTCAGCGGCCACGGCCTTAATGGGGTAGTCAATCAACCCATCTTGGAAGGACATTTGGAATCGGAAGGTGCCGTCGGGATTGAGCTTGATGGGCTTGCCTCCGATGGTTACGGTGGCGTCGGGCTCGGTTGCGCCGTAAACAATGAGCTCAGCGTCAGCGACCAGCCAGAAATTGCGCGGGCGGATCGGGGGCGCAGAGGCAGAGGCTCCGATGCCGGACATGTTCATGCCAGAGACGGTTGGTAGCGCCCACATGCCCATCCCTGAGGGGAAAACAAAGGAGCTAATGGCCTGCTCGGGTACCTGGTGCATAGAGCCAAACAGGGAGCCAGCGACGCGCTGTGCTTCCATGGACTGAGCTTTGGAGAAGATTTCTTGGTAGATGGCGCTGTCTGTGCCAGCGGCTGCGGCTTTCTTGCTGGGGGGCACCAGGGTCATAAAGGTCTTGCCGCGCAGGTCTTCATCCCAACTAAGGGTCATGAAGTGATCTTCGATCCAGTCGGAGGGGTATACGGGGGGAATGTGGACTGGGGTTGAGCGGGCCAGGGTAAGCCAGCGACCGTCGGCGCAGACATATCCAATTTCGACGGCGTAGTCGCGATCGCTAACCGGAATGGGCATGTACCACTCACGGGCCATCTCATCGCACTCATACTGCTGAAGGCTGTGGGGGCTCTGATAGTTAAAGTCGATGTCAGTGACATCATAAAAGCGCAGCGCGAGGCGCATACCGCCTTGACGACGCAGCTCTTCTTTATGCTCATTGGGGATATCCCAGTAGGCGTAGGCCCATTGGGGATCGCGAGGCATTAAGACGATGCGGCTCTCGCCATAGCCGCTGGGCAGATCTCCCAGACCTTCGTCGACGGTGGCCAGCTCTTGCATCACCGGGGTGGCAAATTTTGAGGCTTCTACTTCAACCTGGCCTTCGATTTCGTCCACCGTGGCAACGGGGGAATCCATGGTGGTGGATTTAGTTGAGTTATGGGCAGAGGCGACACCCGCAGCCTGGGCTTTGCGAATAGCTTCGATGAGCTCTACTTTCCGCATGCGACTGTAGCGGGAGACAGCATACTCACTGGCAACGCGGCGCAGCTGTCGGAGGGTTAAATCTTCAAGGGGAATACGAGAACCGTTAGTCATGGTGAACTGCCTCCTGCTTATAAAAGTTATTAACGTCGGTATATCAACCCTGGTCACATTCAACCCCTTGCCTGGGGACTCAAGCCAAAGCTCGAGTCTCTGAGCCAGATGCGGTTTCAAAACTGGGGATCAATATTATGAAAATATAATGACAAAAATGGGTCGTGGGATCAAGCGAGTCAGTTACGAATAAATGCACAAAAAGCCTCTGCATGACAGAATTTCATCGAGATTACGGGAGGTTTGGGGATCGATAAATCATGAAATCATGACT
>JBCBQD010000338.1:0-5007 GCA_039820425.1 Cyanobacteria bacterium J06635_1 | reverse complement strand
GTGGCAGCCCCTGCTCCTTCAGTGCCCCCGCCATCAACAGGGCCAGTACCAACCCCGCTGCCAGCGCCACCGTCCGTCCTCAACCCACCTGTTCCAAGCCCGGATGCCCAACCTGATCCCCCAGCCTCGGCTCAAGTTTCAGAACCTGGTATATCTAAAGGATTGCTCTGGTTGATTGGGTTGGGGCTGCTCGGGCGGTATGCTCGAAGATTTGTGCTAAGGCCCGTTAATATGGTTTCTCTCAGGTCAGCCCCCTCCAAGTCAATACCCCTGAGAATCAGGTGATTGAGGTCGGCACGTGTTAGCCGGGTTTGGCTCAGATGGGTCTCCTTTAATTGGGTGTTCCAAAGCTGGACATACTCTAAATCAACCCCTTCAAGATTTGCCTTTGACAAGTTAGCGCTTTGGAGATCAGCCCCTTCCAAATCAGCGCCTGCCAGGTTAGCGCCTTCAAAATTGACATGACTGTAGACGTCAAAGCGACTGCTCACCCTGTGAGCAGATTTGTCAGTCAACCAGATCGTTCATGAGAGTTGCCTGATAGTAGCCTGGGTTAACTGTCAGAGCGTTTTTATCGAAACTTAAGCCAAAAGGAAATGGAACCCGATAAATTGAAAAGCGTGGGAAGCAAAAAGTTGATTATCGTTTCAGCTTCATCGCTTTTCGTCGATCAACAATCATTGTTGATTGATTGTCTATAAACGAGCTAAATTATTTCGAGGAAATTATCATGGAAGAGCAAATCAAAAACGTCAAATCTGAAGAACAGGTTTCAGAGGAGCAATTGCAAGCAGTTGCCGGGGGCAAAAGCATCCAGCAGCGGCGCTTAGATCAGCTGGATACGAATGATCAGAGCAAGAGCATTGAGAATATTCAGCAAGCGCGTCTGGAGCATCTAGACACCAACGATCAAAGCAAATAAACGCCCTTAACGTCCATTATCAGGGCTTTCCATACAGGTCTTGCATTTAGTAAAACTCACGATCCAGGCTAATCGGCCTGGATCGTTTTGTGTGCTGTCAACTTAAAATGAGTTAACTCCTAAGGTGGCTGATAACCCCAATGGTTGATGAAAGCTTGCCAATGGGCTTGCACCTGTTTGACAACATCTTCTGAGAACGAATACTGATTTTTTTGATAGCGCTTTTGGGTCGCCAGATAGCTCTGAAACGCCGGTTTTGCGGTCTCCCACCCCGCCAGTTCTAGCTGGTCATAGAGGCTCTGTAGCTGTTCTAACGGCGTGGCTTCAAAAGTCTCAAACCGAAGCTCTATAAAATCTTGCGGGGGGAGCGTTGCGGCGTCCCTAAAGAGGGTTTCCATCATTTTGGGATAGCTGTTAAGCACCATCTCGCTGATCGGAACCTGATCAAAGGGCTGTAGCGCCAGTTCTTGAAACAGCTTTGTATAAAAGTTGAGAGTTGATTGAAACACTACGTAAGGATTGCGGTAGATGTGGATAAACTTGGCATTGGGCCACAGGCTGCGAAGTTGAGCGATCCGAGCGGTGTAGACCGGGTTTTTGATCAGCAGCTGTCGATTGGGCTGCTGGCGCTGAAGCTTGGTGTAAAGGTGGGTGATCGCCTGCTGCCAAGCTTCGATTGCTTGGGGGCTGCACTGCTCAAAAAAAATACCCATGTTGAAGTTTTGGACAAAGTTTTTCGGAAAATACAGCCCGTGGTAGAAGGACAAGGGCTGCATACTCGCCAGGGCAATTTCGTCTTCTTGGGGGGAGTCTAGATGGACGGGGACCCGATCAATAAAGCGTCCTTCTGGCAGCGCGCGTTCTAAAATGGGTTGGAGCGCCTTACCCAGGGTGAGAAAATCCCAAGGTAAACCTGTCGCAATCGGAGACACGTAGGCAAACTGGGGGTCGCGACTTAATACGTTATATAGAAAGGTCGTGCCGCTACGCCAGTGGCCGATAATAAAAATCGGGGATGTTTGGTGGGGCACAGGGGCACGGGTCACCTGCCACCGTTCATAGGCTGAAAAGGGCCAGCGTAGTAAGGTCGCTGCCAGGATAATGGCCAGATGTACAGGGTAGCGACCCATCCCGTTATGGGCCAGCAGCGATTGCAGTGTCTTGGGGTTGCTCCCCATCAGGGGATGCAAAAGTCGGGGTGAGTGGGCATGTCCCATGGCAAAATCGGGGGTATCAACTTTGAGGGGTTTTGGCAACAGCGGGAGGTAATATGGCAAAAACCTGTTTGGTTACCGGGGGTCTGGGGTTTATTGGGCAGTATGTCGTGCAGGCGCTGTTGGCGCGGGGGGAGACTGTTCGCATTTTAGATTTGAATCGCCCGACGCAGCCTATCAAAGGGGTTGAGTATATTCAGGGGTCTATTACCGATCAGGGACTGGTCTATGCGTCGATGGCGGGCGTGCAGTGGGTCTTTCATCTGGCGGCCAACGCGGGGCTATGGTCTCCTTGCAAGCAGGATTTTCTCACGGTTAACCAAACAGGGACCCGCTATGTGATGATGGCTGCCCAGGCAGCGGGGGTGGAAAGGGTGGTGCATACCTCTACTGAATCTATCTTAAAAACAAACCAGCCCCAAGCCCACGGGATCATTGACGAGTCGGTGTCTCTGACGTTTGAGGATATGGTCGGGCCGTACTGCCAGGGTAAATTTTTAGCGGAGCAGGAAGCGCTGGCGGCGGCCAACCGAGGACTGCCGGTGGTGGTGGTCAACCCGACGATTCCGATTGGGCCGTGCGATCGCAACCTGACCCCCCCCTCTCGCATGATTTTAGGCTTCTTAAACGGCGACTATCCGGCCTTTCTCAACAGCACCCTCAACCTGGTCGATGCCCGAGATGTGGCAGCCGGTCACCTTCTGGCGATTGAGAAGGGTCACGTAGGAGAACGGTATCTCTTAGGGAACGCCCACCTGCAAATCAAAGATCTCTTGCAGCTATTGACTGACCTGACCGGGCTGCCCATGCCCCGACGTCAGGTGCCCTACTGGCTAGCTTTGGCCGTGAGCGCTGTGCAAGAGTTTGTCGCCGATCAGATTACCCACCGCCCGCCTTCGGCCCCCCTGACGGGGGTTCGTTTGGCCGCCAGCCCGCTGCGGTTTGACAGCCAAAAGGCGCGCCGGGAGCTAGGCTTTGCCGGTAGGCCGGTGCGAGACTCGCTGCTCGACGCCATCCGCTGGTATGCCGAGCAGGGGTTGTTGCGGCGAAAAATCTAACCCGACGCCGCTCCAAAGAGACTCCCCAGGGAGCGGACCATGTTGCGCGGCTGCAGCGCATCGACGGCTGCCGTTGGCTCATAGCCGCAGTGCACCATGCAGTCTGCACATTTGGGATGGCCGCTGCGGGGGCCGTAGCGATCCCAATCGGTGTTGTCTAACAATTCCTGAAACGTTTTGTAGTGACCTTCGTTGAGCAGGTAGCAGGGTTTTTGCCAGCCCAAAACGCTGTAGCTGGGGCTGCCCCAGGGGGTACAGTCGTAATCTTTTTGCCCGGTCAGAAAGTCTAAAAAGAGCGGATTGTGGTTAAAATCCCAGGCCTTTTGACCGGCTTGAAAGGGGGCTAAAATCTCCCTAAAAAGTGCCTTGGTTTTTTCTCGCTGCAGGAAGTGATCCTGATCGGGGGCCCATTCATAGCCATAGCCGGGGGAGACCATCATCCCGTCTACCCCGAGGGTGGTGAGATAGTCAAACAGCGCCTGAATCTCTTTGGGGTCGGTGCCGTCAAAGACAGTGGTATTCGTGGTCACGCGAAACCCTCTGGCTTTGGCCGCCCGAATGGCGCTCACGGCGGTGTCAAACACGCCCTGCCGGTCTACACACCGATCGTGCAGCGCCCGCAGGCCATCCAGATGAATGCTGAAACTCAGATAGGGGGAGGGCGAAAACTGGTCGAGACTTTTCTCAAGCAGCAGCCCATTAGTGCAGAGATAAACAAACTTGTGGCGCGCAATCAGCCCCGCTATAATTTGCTCGATCTGGGGATGCAGCAAGGGCTCTCCCCCCGGGATCGAAACAATCGGCGCGCCGCATTCTTCGACGGCGGCAAAACAGTCTTCCGGAGACAGGTGCTGCTTTAGAATTTCTTTAGGATGTTGAATTTTGCCACAGCCAGAACAGGCCAGATTACAGCGAAACAGAGGCTCTAACATCAACACCAGCGGGTAGCGCTGACGGCCCTTGAGGCGCTGAGTCACCAGATACTGACCAACCGCCAGCGCCTGTTGTAAATGGATACCCATTCGATTTGTACTCCTAAGCACACGAGCATTCAACCAAACTAATACACCATCCTTTTTGTAAATTAATCCACCATTAATTTTTTTCAGATAAAAGCCCTCAGAATGACTACCATGCTCACCCGTATGAGGAGATGAACGAATGTTTTCTGTGAGTCCGGCCTTAGATCTCTTAAAGGCAACCAGTCGAACTTTTTTCATTCCAATTAGTCTGTTGCCACCGGGGCTACAGGAAGCGGTTGCCGCTGCCTACTTGTGTATGAGAGCGATCGATCAAATTGAGGATCATGCCGATCTAGATAGCCGGGTAAAAGTAAGGCTGCTCAGGGTGATTAGCCTAAATCTACAGGCGGGTACGGCGGCGTCTGTCGTAGATGATTTTGCTCGCGATCTCAAAAGTTTTGAAAATCACCTCGAAGAAGTCACCTTGCGCCTCGGGGAGTGGGCTCTGTTGGCCCCCCCCAGCATTGCGCCGCGCATTTGGGATGCCACCGCCGCCATGGCCGATCGCATGGCCTACTGGGCCGAACGCAGCTGGGTAATCCATACCGAAGCCGATCTCAATCGCTACACGTTTAGTGTGGCCGGGTCGGTGGGGCTGATGCTCTCTGATTTGTGGGCCTGGTATGACGGCACCCAAACTAACCGGACCGAGGCGATTGGGTTTGGGCGCGGGCTCCAGGCGGTGAATATCCTTCGCAACCATGCTGACGATCTGACGCGGCGGGTCGATTTTTACCCAAAGGGCTGGACTGATGACGATATGCAGCGCTATGCCCGTCATAATTTGTCCT
>JBCBQD010000337.1:0-5056 GCA_039820425.1 Cyanobacteria bacterium J06635_1 | reverse complement strand
GATCATTGCCCCAGCGAGAAGCTTGCAGGGGTTCAAATAATGAGTTAATTGCTGAGTCATTCTGCTGAATTAGATAGAGACCCTGAAATCTTTTGTTATTCCATAGGACGTATTTATTGGCAAAAGCGATCCCACGCGTTCAAAATTAAGTAGCCGAAACATTATTCGCCAGAAAAGGTACGTTGATCCATAATTTGGGCAATTCGATGGGGCGCTTTGATGGCTCTAAATAGGGCGATCGCCCGTTGCAAATAGTCTCGAGCAGCCGGTGTCGTATCAGCCCGACTTTGATGGGTGAGCGCCAACTGATAGTAGGCTTCGGCCAGGTCACAGGTGGCCCCAATCGCCTCCAATAACTCTACAGACCGACGATGATAGTCCAGGGCATGAGCGTGTTGACCTTGCTGACGCAATGAGGCAGCCAGGCCACTTAAAGCATTGGCTTTAACCTGCAGATAGTGACTGGCATCGGCAAAGGTAATGGCCTGGTGATAGAGCTTAGCTGCGATCGCAAGCTCCCCTAGATGGTGATAGGTTTGCCCCAACAGCAAAAAGAAATAGGCAAACCGCCCAGACTGCTCAGGCGCAGCTTGGTCACTAAAAGCAGCGTAGAGTCGATCGGCCAGGGGCTTGGCCGCTGAGGTTTCCCCTAATTTCGCATAGACCAGCGCCAGGGCCACGGAGGCTTTTGTAGCCCAGGCCGCGTGCTCCGTATTAGAGGCCAGCTCAACCACTTGCAAAAGCTGGGCTTTTGCCTCATCTAAGGCCCCCAGGTCAATTTTATAGAGGCCGATGCTCAGGTGAGAATCCACAGTCAGCATTTTGAGGTAGTACTGCTCTAGCTGGGTGGCCTCTTGAGAGACCTCGATAGCAGCCTCGTCTATATCAGTCTTTATACGTTGTAGCTGGGCCAGAGCAATCTCAGTTTCTGCGATCGCACGCTGCTGGCACTCAATGGCTTCCCAAATCCGACCCGTGATCCAATAGACGTCCCCCAACAAATTCAGCAGTTCGCTCAGTTTGGCGCGGGGCTGCCCGGTTGCATCAAGCTGAGGTAACACCTGGGTAATCGCCGCAATCACCGGCTGCAATAGCCCCATCCGATAAAGACTACTCGCCAGGGGCAAAAACTGCTGCCATTGGTTATGACGACTTTTGAGCAACACATCCGCCGCTGACTGATAATCTTGCGTTTCTATGAAGTGATAGTAGGCCTCCAGGGCCTGTAGAGCATCGGTCAGGGTCGTAATCTGCTCAATGCTCTCAGTCCAATAACAGGCAGCGGCCTGGTTCGCCCGTTGCCAGTCATCACTGGCCCGCAGCCGAGCAATGGCAATCGCCCTCACCACAGGGTGCAGCCAATATTGCCCCTGGTGGGTTTCGAGCAGAGAGCGGTTGCGCAACGAGGCAATCACCTGCCGCTGCTGAGTCGGATGCACCTCCCACAGCTGAGCTAACAGCGCCGACATCGGTAGCTGAGGAATGGCCTGATAGCGATAGCAGCCCAACCGACACAACAGACCATAGGCCATTGGATCGAGCTGCTCCAGGCGATTGACCTGACTCATCACCAGATTCTTTAAATCAGTCTCAACCAGCGGGTCAGTGTGGTTGATCTGCCAGTACAGGGCCAGATCGCCCTCAAAATCGTTGAGCACCGTCCCCAGCAAAATTTCCATCGCTTTGGCATTACCGCCATAGGCCCGGTGCAGAGATTGTAAAGCTGGGCCAGTGATACCCTGACTTTGAAACAACCGCTGCCAGGTCTCCAGGGTCAGCCCCGGCAACCGATAGTGATGACCCCTGACCCCCGGCTCACACAGCCGATCTCGACTGGTTACGAGCGTCACCGACTGCCCCTGAGGGTCTGCCAAGATTCTCAGCAGCTCAACGTAGCGACGATGGGGATGCACCAGCTGTCCGTGGGCATCGAGGGCGGGCTCCAGGTTATCAATCAAAATACCGATGCGGTGCTCACGCAAATGACGCTTGAGGCGACCCAGGGTCACCCCAAAATCACGTCCCGGCTCTTCGTTAAAGTCTTGTCGCAGCCATTCTTCGACCACCCGCTCAACGGCGGTAATGTTAGCCGTCTCTTTAGCCATGAGCAGATCTAGAGTGCGATCAAACTGCCCCGAGTTTAGATAGCGCTGGGCCAGGGTGGTTTTACCTATCCCCCCTTCTCCCTGGATGACAATCAGTCGATGGCCCTGGTCAATTAAGTGATCGAGGGTTGCGATCGCACCTTCACGCCCGACAAAGTGCGGATCGCTGATCGGCAAAGCCAAGGCAGCCGACTCGGCCCGATTAGCCACAGCCAAACTGGGCACGGTCAGCGCAGCACTCTCCCGAGTACCCCCCAGCCGTTCCGTCGCTGCCGATAATTTCTCCGTCGCACTGACCACTTTCCGCTTAGCACGCTTGAGCCAGTAAATCAGTCGAGAACGGCAGTTGCTTTTAGTGATGCGTTCACCCAGTGCATCCGAGAGAATCCGCCATAGCTGAGAGGCGACATCTTTAACATGTCCTTCGCTATAGCCTGCGCTCAGCGCAATCGTACTGTAAGTCTGACCACCCCAGGCCTGGCGCAAAATCACACACTGCAAATCATTCAGATGCCGCCCGGTCTTTTCATAGAGCAGCCGATCTGCAAACTCAATAGCTGCATCAATTCCCATCGGCACCGCACATCTGGCTTGTACTCATTGGCTTGTACTCATTGACTCATCCTGATTGGAGCATTGATTTTGCTCACTTTAAGGCTACCGCCCTGTCTGATGAAATTACGAACGGCAAGTCCCGACTTTTTCAGACCTTTAAATTCATACCATCAAGGACAATTTCAGACGGACAGGTTGGCTGGGAGTTTTTAAGGTAATGACAGAAAACAGACGCGGAGACAGAGGAGATGCGGAGACACGGGGAGAAGATTTTCACCGCGTCTCCCACTCCCCGCGTCCCCGCGTCCTCATACCAACTTTCGTCACACTACCGAAACGAATATGCATACTCCCCTCATCACCGACCTCGCTGGCACACTGCCTGCTCGTCTCAGCTACGGGCGAACCCAAACCCGGATCAACCATCTGGTTACGGAGTACCTTGCGATCGCAACCCTCCAGTCTCGCATCGAGGATTTGCCTGAGCAACTGATCAACCCTCAGCCAAGAGCGTGGGGGCAAATAGCGTGGGCTGCAATCGAACCCTCTCAGATTTTGGGCATACAACCTGAGGTATTTATCAAAGTACTCGAAGGCACTATCAACACAGAAGCTCCCATTCGAGGGTATACCCAAGCCAGTCGCCAATATTTGGAACATTTTTACCCCCCAATGGCTCGTTTTGTCGGAGGGCGTCTCTCAGAGACAGGCAACATGATTGAACTCGGACTATGGGAAAAAGAAGAGCGACGGCATACCCCCGCCCTGAGTCGGGTGTACAAACAGCTAGCTGGACAGACACCCCCCATCAGCCCCCACGCAGCTCGTCCTTACAAGCCCTCTAGCGACTCTGTACAAGACCTATACCGCCACGGCCTACATCGCATTGCCACCGAGTATGGGGCGACTTGCCTCTATCTGTGGATGATGGCCCACACAACGGGTGCACTTCAGTCCGTTCTCGCTGAACTTCTGATTGACGAAATAAACCATATGACTAAGTTTTGGGGATTTGGCCTATGGGCGTACCCTGACTCCTCATTTTTCAAAGTTGGGCAGACTCTTTTTAACGCTCTCCGAGAAAAATGGCAAAATCCCCAAATTCAGGGCAGTTTATTACACACCTTGGGACGCATGACAAAAGAACTCAGCTGGGCCGAATGGTCTTTTACAAATCAAGCAAGTTTGATGTATACCTTTGGTCGGGTGATGTATCAACTATTGCAATGGCATCAAAGTCTAACTCCCAATTACTTACGGGCACTCTTGGGGGAGCCCGGTGGGAAATGTGAAGCGCAAACCATGGACCCGCCGATGGCTGTAAAAATTTCATAAAGCTTACCCCGCCTGCATCATTCGATCCCTGGCTAAATTAACCCTGCCCCTTTAATGAACACTTAGTGCAATACGCGACCTCATCATGACCACCCAACTTCTCAGAAATTTACCCACCGATCTTGATCCCCTGGGCCTACCCAAGCACGTCGCCGTCATCATGGACGGCAATGGTCGCTGGGCAACCCGCCAAGGCTTACCCCGGATTGCTGGCCACCGTCGTGGGGCTCGCGTACTCAAAGACCTGCTTC
The DNA here is from genome assembly GCA_039820425.1 of Cyanobacteria bacterium J06635_1. Lineage (GTDB taxonomy): Bacteria > Cyanobacteriota > Cyanobacteriia > Phormidesmidales > Phormidesmidaceae > SIO4C1. Next base: position 810 of record JBCBQD010000337.1, on the reverse strand, counting down.
GCTGCTGCAAAGATTGGGGGGTTGGAGCCCTGACAGCCTATGCGTTTTCCACCGAAAACTGGCGTCGCCCCAACGAGGAAGTCGATTTTCTCATGTTCCTGTTTGAGCGCCTGCTGCGCAAAGAACTCTCAGAAATGCATCGAGAAGGGGTGCGAATTCGGTTTCTGGGCGACCTGACCGCCCTCCACACCTCCTTGCGCCGTGAAATCGAGCGCTCCATGGAAGAAACTGCCCACAATACAGACATTGAATTTAACGTGGCTATCAACTATGGCAGCCGCAATGAAATTACCCGCGCCTGCCGAGAAGTTGCCGAACGCATTCATCAGGGTGAGTTGTCCCCCGAAGCCGTCACCGAGGAACTTCTAGAAGGGCACCTCTATACCACTGGCAGCTGTGACCCTGACCTGCTGATTCGCACCAGCGGCGAACAGCGCCTGAGCAATTTCCTACTCTGGCAGCTAGCTTACAGCGAAATGTATTTTACCAATGCCCTCTGGCCCGAGTTTGACCGCACCGAGTTTCATAAAGCCCTGTTAGCTTTCCAGGGCCGTGAGCGCCGCTTTGGGGCCGTCCCTCAGCCCGTTGCAGAAAAAGCCCTGACAGCCTAAAAGCCTCTCAGTAAAAAAGCCACCGTCCAAAACATCCCCTCGTCGGAGGGGCGCAGGGGTGGGTTTCGGTAGATGATGAGAGCTACCGAAACCCGCCCCTGCACTCCTCCGAGGGAAAGAACCCGATGTGATCAATACATGAGACAGCGGTCAGCCAATCGTCCAATACTTTTCCATACCCGGTTAAAACTGTCTTTAA
>JBCBQD010000336.1:0-5108 GCA_039820425.1 Cyanobacteria bacterium J06635_1 | reverse complement strand
CGCCAACTGACGGCCCCCTTGACGCCGCACCGCTTCTCGATGTTCGCCGGGGACATCCCAATAGGTATAGGCCCACTGCGGATCGCGGGGCATCAGAACAATGCGACTTTCGCCATAGCCGTCAGGCAAATCGCTCAGGCCCTCATCCACCGTTGCCAGGGTCTCCATATCGAGCTCCTCGGCCCCGGCATCATATTTGGCCGCCTCAACCGCTGATTGCTCATCAGACACATCCCCCGGCATCGGACGGCGATCGGGATTTAACTGGGCCGCTGCTGCGGTTGCCCCCAGAACGGTGCCGCCTGCGAGCGCAGCCGCCCCCCAGTCAAGATCGCTCGTTTCTGCGATCGCAGGTTCCTCTACATTCGCTTCAGTGGCAACCGGTTCTTCAACCCCAGGTTCGTCAGCCACGGGTTCGTCAGCCACGGGTGCCGCTGCCAGGGGAGGCTCAACAACTGGGGGGGCAACCCCTGGAGGTTCAGTCACTGGGGATTCAACGACTGGCGGCTCAACGACCGGAGACTCAACTATCGATGGCTCTGGCATCGCTGGCACAGAGGCATCAGCTGTCGGCTGTAGCGATGTATCTGCGCCAACTTCGACCAAAGGCAAGGCATCCGCCTCAGGGACATCATCTAGACTCAGACCGGGCGTATCTGGCTCGTCAGGTGTCTCTCGACCCAGAGCCATGGCCCCTGCGGCCAAACCCCCGGTTACCCCTGCCGCCAACCCGGCATCAGCCCCCGTAAACGAAAAAGGATGCTCCCGATCTTCATTGATCACGGTGTGGGCACGGGATGACAGCTGCGGCTCTGCCCCATCTAATACAGCCGGATCGGGCCCCAGATCAGGGGGCGTCACCGTGGCAACCTCGGGCATCTCCGCAGACGCATTACCGGGTGGCGCAATGTCTGGCTCAGGCGGGGTCGCCGCTGCGGTCGCCGCGGGCTGCTCTTGTTCGCGCCCTCGCAACAGCGCCCACATTAACAAACCCAACAGTGCGAGGGGCAACAGCCACCACCAAAATGGAATCCGCCGCCCTGCCGCCGCTAGCGGATTGCCTTGAAAATCAAATAGCTGAGGACCCTCTGCCCCTGTGAAAGCAATCCCTTTATTGTCGTTTGTAAACTGAAAATCTAAAGGTGTCGGCGCATCCACAGTGAAAGGATCACCCAAGGGACGACCGTCGATGCCCCACACCTGGACCGTGCCATCCTCGGTGGCCAAGGCCAATGACTGGCTATCTGGACTGAACTTTAACGCGGCGATGCTGCCCGTAATCCCAGCCAGCGCAGAAATTTCTGCACCACCGGCATCCTCTAGGATGATCTGCCCCAAATCAGTGATACGGGCGGTCATCTCCCCATCCGGGCTGATTGCGGTTAGCCCTTCTATCGGGGCAGTCCCACCGGCCTCAAGCGCTTCAGTCTCTCTAGCCTCAGCCACAGCGGCTTGCCCGTCCGGACTGGTTGCAAACCCAAGAAACGCCTGGACAGCTGGGCTAGGCTCACCCAGGTAGACATAGCCACGCGGCTGGGAAAACGGATAGCGCGGATCGTCGGGTAAGGTCTTATGCATGGGCACAATTTTGACACTCTCGTTGTCGAGCACCTGGGATGCGATCGCATAGCCCACCCCGTCATCCCCCAGGGCCTCAATCACCGCTCGGGTCTCATCTGCATCCACGGGGTCAGCCGTAGCGCCAGTTTCAAAGGGAGCCGCTTGGAAAACCGGATAGTTTTGGAAAGCGGCCCGCGTATCGCTGCTCTCAGGTCGATCTACGAAGCGGATTTCACCTGGCTCACCCCCCAACTCTGACCAATCCGTGATTTCCCCGCGAAAGATCTGGGCAAACTGCTCGAAAGTTAGGTTTTCGTCAAATGGGCTATCGGGACCGACCACGATGGCGATCTTTTCTCGACTGATCAAGGCCTCGCGCAAACCTTGAGCCTTTTCTTCGGCGGTGAGCGGCCGACCAATCGCCGCCAGCTCAATGTCACCGTCTAGTAACGATTGCAGGGCGGCGTCGCTGCCATTGGCCAATAGCTCTACCGTGGTACCGTCGTAGCGCTCTTCAAACTGAGCCTCGAGTGACTGATTGATTACCTCCATGCTGGAGGAGCCGTCAATCCGGATCGTGGTGCCGTCCGGAACTGACTCCGGCAGGGTAAATGTTGAAGGCGCTTGCGCGATCAGTCTGGACTTGAGCGCCCAGGCCAGGGACTGACCTGATAGCGTCAGCGTCGCAAGCAGTGAGAAACCGAACAGCCAGGACCGAGATGTACGCACCATAAAGCAGAATTAAAAAGGGTTACAAAGCAATTACCAGACCACATCCGGTGACGTGAGGGCTGCCCGTAGAGCAAACGACAGGTCTGGACGTGGACAAGGGTTCCAATCAAAAAAAGAAGCTTTAAAGGCTTCATTTTAAGACATCGATCCGGAATCGAAGATTTCTATTGAGCGAAAAAAAAGATATGCTCCACTATCTCAGTGATTTTTCGTAGAGTCAATGGCTTGCGCTATCGCTTTTTGCGCCCCGAGCGATGTTTGCTGCCGGGCTGAGTCTGATGGGTTCCAAAATATTTTTCGCTGCGGTAGCGTAACCATACCCTCAACTGCTGCGGAATCTTTTCTTTTTGCGCCTTGGTGAGTTGGTTATACAACTGTAATGCCCGTTCCCGCTCTTTGCGGCAACCGGCATTATTGTGGGCATCCCAGAGGCTACGGGCCACGCGAATACGACGGCAGGTTTCTTTGATCAGAGCATCACCTTGAAGGGGCTTTTCGGGGTTAGACATTGGAATTGTATTGAATCTCTCAGTGCTTCTTCGGTTTTCAGGCGAATTTTCGAATAGATATGCTGAAATTCGAATCATTTCAACAAATTTCTAAAGCATGAAAATCAGCTCACATCTAGCTGCCCTTAGTTTAGCGAGTGTCTCAATTCTGAGCTTAGGCAATGCCGCCCACGCCGAATTTCGCGTCAATACGGGGGCTATTAGTGACTACGCTTATGAGTTGTGGCGCAGCGATAACGGTCGAGAATTTACCCTGAGAGTATGGGAACGGGAGGATTATCCGGAAAACGGCATGGTCCAAGAGCATGGGCGCTTTGAGTCCACCCGTGAGGCGTTAGATTATTTCGATTGCTATTACGGTGAAAATCAATCGGCTTGCGAGCAGTTGACCAGATATTGATCTGGTTTATCGATCCTTGCCGTCCCCCCTCCCCCCGTGGCACCCTGTATCTATGCATATTCACGGTTTAGGCGACTGCAATCATACCCCAGGCAACGACCCGCGCAAGCTGCGATCGCTGGCCATTGCGCTGGTCACCGTCGCGGCGTTCTCAAGTACAGAGCTTTGGGTGAGCTTACAAAGCCATAGCCTTTCGCTGCTGGCGGATGCGGGGCATATGGTAGCAGATGTGTTTGCGATCGCAATGTCCCTTCTGGCAGCGTGGATTTCGCAGTGGCCCCCGACGGAGCGCGCCCCCTTTGGCTATCGACGGGTCGAAATTTTGGCAGCCCTGGTGAATGGCTTAGGATTGTTGCTAATCGGCGGATGGATTGGGCTGGAGGCGCTTGAGCAACTACAGGACCCGCCGACGGAGATTTTGAGCGGCCCGGTGGCCATTACGGCAGCAATTGGGCTGGGGGTAAACGGCTTGAATGCCTATCTGCTGCATCGCCATGCGGAGTCGGACTTGAACCTGCGCGGTGCGTTTTTACACATGCTGGCGGATGCGGCGAGCTGTGTGGGCGTGCTGCTGGGAGCGCTTGCCATCGCTAAGTTTGGCTGGCTATGGGCGGATGGGGTGGTAGGGGTTGCGATCGCCATCTTGATCTTGATCGGCGCAATTCCACTCATCCAGCAAAGCCTGAGTATTCTGCTAGAGCAAGCCCCTGCTTATGTCGACACCTCAGAAATTCGGCAAGCGCTACTGACCTATACAGAGGTAGACAGTGTCACTCAACTTCGAGTTTGGGGGATCGCACCGGGTCAAACCCACCTCACCGCTAGCCTATCGGTGACGGTCCCGTCAGGCATTCAACGCGATATTCTGCTGGGCAAACTTCAAGAGCAGCTGCGGAGCACCTTGAACGTCACGGACTCAACCTTACAAATGGTCTCTGCCCCCTCGGTTACCCTATCGATGCTGCCGAATACTAAAATACAAGAGCTTATCCAGCCGAGCCTATCTAGCTTTGGAGAGGAAGGCTTGGAAAATAAGGACGCCAGGATCCAGAATCCAGAATCTTCACTCCTGACTCCTGACTCCTGACTCCTGCATTCTGGTCACCGAAAAACCCCTCGCTTTAACCTGCCCCTAAACATGCAAGTCGCCTCCTGGAACGTGAACTCCGTCCGCTCTCGCCTTGACCATGTCACCCAATGGTTGCAAACCCATCCGGTAGATGTGCTGTGTTTACAAGAGACCAAAGTTGTTGACAAAGATTTTCCGCTGGCGGCGTTTGCAGAGATTGGTTATCAGGCGGCTGTCTACGGTCAAAAGTCTTATAACGGCGTGGCCTTAATCAGTCGGGAGCCCCTTGAGGCGGTTCAGATGGGGTTTGGGGCTGTCCTGGATGCCGAGACGGTAGGTGACCTTGACGATCAAAAGCGTGTGATCAGCGGTGTGCTCAACGGCGCAAAAATTATTAATCTCTATGTCCCGAATGGCTCCTCTATCGGCAGTGAAAAGTACGAATATAAGCTGCGCTGGCTGGGAGCCCTCAAGCAATATCTGACTCACGTGCTCGAAGAAAACCGTGCGGTGAATGTTTGTGGAGACTTTAATATCGCCCCTGAAAACAAAGACATTTATACAGACAAGGGGCGGGACAAACACATCATGTCTTCACCTGTGGAACGTGAGACATTGCAGGATGTGCTCTCGGTCGGACTAGCCGATGCCTTTCGCAAATTCACAGACGAGGGCGGGCACTACACCTGGTGGGACTATCGCTCGGGGTCTTATCCGAAAAATCTAGGCTGGCGGATTGATCACCACTATCTCTCGCCCGCCCTCTATGAAAAGGCCAAGCAATGTTTTATCGATCCTGAACCGAGAGGCTTAGAGAAACCGAGCGATCATGTGCCAG
>JBCBQD010000335.1:0-5113 GCA_039820425.1 Cyanobacteria bacterium J06635_1 | reverse complement strand
GGCACTCGTCAAAGAAAGGACGCAGTTGCTCTGGTGTCCAGGCCTCTGTCAACAGGTTATGCACCTGTAAAACATGTCCTGCTGATCTCAGTAAGGCCTTTTGTTTGGCGTTACCAACACAGCCTGGTTTTTCGTAAAAATCTACGATTGCCATAAGTTTAGTCATCCTCCTCTTCAGGGGGCGGATTGAGAATATTGTGCAGCAACTCAGCTCCAAATTCTTTGGCTTCAATTTGTTGGATCTGATCGGCAATGGCCTGGGCAGCTTCAACCTTACCCAAGCGGGCGAGTAACAATCCAGACGCAGCATAGGCACTGAGGTACAGGCGTGCGATCTCATCCTCAAGGCGCGCCAGCAAAATCGGCTTAAGGTCATCCCAGTCCGCTGGCCACTGCTCCGCTGTTTGGATGCGATCGCACACCGTAGTGGCCATCTCTAACGCCATGACATTGTTGTTTTTATAGAAGTAATAGCGATAGGCGCTTACCAGCACATCCAGGTCAATATCCGGTTGGGCCAACGCCTGTTGAATATATTGTTCCGAGGCTTGGGTATCTTCCCAAGTCTGAGCAGCCGCCACCAGAAAGGTGCGAGCAGATGCGGCTGCAGAGAACCAGGGGGGATTTGTAGTTAGGGTCATTGGTTTACAGTGAGCATGCATTTGCCAAACAGAGCAGCGTCAGCGCCGCCCTATCCGCCCCTGGGCTGAAAGCATCTCATGCGTAAGCGATCAGGCCAAGAGCGTAAGGTTAAATCAAACCGTAGCGATAGTTGATATTGAAACTTACACACTCTCTTCCTCTTTATTACCAGAGATTTGCAGCGAATATTCCGTATAGTTAGATACTAAACACCCAAAAACATCAACGAGACACTCTTTCCTGAGATATATATAACAAAATGCAAACAAACATAGATTTTTTCATCGTTAGCGACAGTTTCGAAACAATCTCAGGAATTGATTATTTTTGTTTTGAAAACCGTGATCTAAGCAACATAACGCTATGTTTGTTTAGTTCATTCTGAACATAAGTATTCTCAAGAGCTAAAGAGATCATTAAACCGTATCAGGTGACATAGAATACAGAATCCCAGATTGTTATCCCTAATAGCGTGAGGTTACAGGTTCCTGAAAAGCTTTCTCTAAAAGCGTTTAGAGATTAATCGTCTTTGGAGACGGCTTTAACCGTTAAGTCCGCTCGTCCAGTCGCTAGAAACTCACCGACCTGTCAAGCTGCTCGGCAGGTCCACTGTGCTTATGGCTTATACGATCAAAGACGGCTGTATCTCTTGCGATAGCTGTCGTCCTCGATGTCCAACGGGGGCCATTAAACCTGAAGCAAAATGGGAAGGCTATTGGATTGATCCGACCCTCTGCGATGACTGCCAGGATTTAGAGGTTCCCCGCTGCTTAAAATCGTGCGGTGTTGGCTCTCTATCTCCCCTGGTGCCTAAGAAAGGGCGTCGCAAGAGTACGCTGCTGCCAGCAGCGATTGTCGATATTTTTCTCAATGGCAAAAATACCCCCTTTGCCTCCTCCATGGTGATGTGGGAAGCCTGCAACATTTTGGCCCAGCGACAGCACCTGCCCTGGCAAACCGATGCGGATGGACAGCTCTGCTACCTGCGTCCCATTCATCGTGGTCGAGGAGAGATGCGATTTCGACTGGCGACGGACCCCGAAGGCGATGTGCCTGTCCCGATGTCTGAGCAGGCGGCCACGGCAGCCATTGCTCAATTCGATATTCGCGCCACCTGTATTCATCTGATTTTCTCTGCCTATGCGGCCATCGCCGATTGCTCCTGGGCAGACCCCTTTGTGCTGAATGATCAGCACATTGAGAAATACTTGGGCCTCGATAAGCGCAAAGACCTAACCAAATTAGACAAACTTACTTTGATCAAGGACCTGGTATACCAATCTTGCCAGCTTCTCGTCGCCCTTGACTGGCCCCGCCAAGGTAAAGTCAACGCATTTACCCTCCACGAACACCCGGTCTGGCACCTGCTCGACACCGAATACTACTTCGAAGCAGACGCCCAGGGAGGTCGCCATCTGATTGGCTTGAGCTTTACCATTCGAGCCGGTATCTGGGCCAAGCACTTTCTCAACAAGCGAGACTATCGTCGTCAAACGGCCTTTTACCAGTACGGTAGCCTGCCCAAATCTCTGCTCACAGAGGTCATGGGCAACTGGCAGCAACATGAGGGAGGTATCCGCCTGCTCCTGTGGCTGTTATTTAAGCTACGGCTAGGGGGCGACCATCGGCTGACGGTGCGGACTTTACTCCGCATTGCCTATGGCGAAGCACGATTAAAGGAGGCAACCACCGTACGGGGTGCTCACAAACGTCTACTCAAGACTTTTGAGAGTGACCTGGAAACTATTCATTACTATGGTTTGAAACCCCAGTTTGATCCAGAGACCTATCCCCTTGATATTCAGCCGCTATGGGCCAGGGCCGCTGACATTCCCGATGATGTTGACGAGGCCCTCGAGTTTTGGGTCAAAGATGCCAATCAATCCTGTAGCTTGACAGACACAGCCCCCCGAGATAAGTGGCAGCGGTTGCTCAATGCGAGACTTTCAGGGTTTGAGCTATCAGAGGACTGGCAGCAAACGGTTCGTCGCCGTGCCCCCAAACGCCGCCGCAAACACGCTAAATCAACCCCGGCAGCGCCCCTTTCTGGCAGTGCTATCAAAGCGGCCCGTCAGCGTCAGAACTTTTCCCAGCGCGCCCTGGCCGAACGTTTGGGTAAAAGCCAGAGCTGGGTGCGAGATGTCGAAAGCGGTCGATTTAGCATCAGCCCTGAAGACTATGCTCGCTTGCATCAAACCCTGGGCATTCAATAAGCAGATATCAGACATCGAGTCATGTTTGTATCAAAAAAGAGTTGCATTTTGTATCGAGCTATACGGAATATTTATTGAAAATCTCCGGTAATAAAGCATAGAGAGTGTGTAAGTTTTAAGGCAAGTAAGCAATACAAGAGATTTTTCTGGTTTCAGCTGAAACCAGAGTTGCCATAGCTTGTGGGTCACCGCGACAATCCCAGCACTGAATGATCTCTCAAAGGTTTATGTTAGCAAAGCCGTTTCCTGGGTTTTGTCATCAGCGTCTGTTAAGGGATGTGGATGGCTATCATCCAGGCTCAGGGAGGATTTCAATCTCCGGCCAGGGCCTCCTGTAAGGGTTGCCTCCCACAGAGATTGATTGTTCTGCCCCCTGGGGCATGGCGTGATCCTATGGTTGCTCAGCTGCTGATTCTGCCAGGATGTGAGCAGAGCAAACTCTATAGCTCCACCGTTTTTGAGTCTTCCTTTGACGATAGCTGGGAGAGATTCAGACTTGAGTTCCTCAGCGATAGCTTATTCATCAGTCAAGTTCAGCCCCCATCAACACCAAGCCCATGATTGATACCCTCTTTCTTCCCTCAATCTCTAAAGAAAAGATTCAGAGCGAGTCAATTTTTCCGACTGCCGACAACATTCCAGAGACATTTCGACTTCGAGCGCCGATCAACCAGCGAGAGTATCTGATTAACGGAGAATTGCGCCACTGGGACGGGGATATGGAAACCGTTTTGTCTCCGATTCACATTCAGACCGATGACGGATTAGTGCCGGCTACGCTGGGCAGTTTTCCCTTGCTGACTGAGCAAGAATCTCTCGCTGCGCTAGACGCAGCCGTCGCGGCCTATGACCGAGGCCGTGGGCTATGGCCAACCCTGTCCGTGGCCCAGCGCATTGAGCATATGCAAGACTTTGCCTATCGCATGCAGGAAAAACGGGATGAGGTTGTAAAACTCCTGATGTGGGAAATCGGCAAGTCTTATAAAGACTCGCAAAAGGAGTTTGACCGTACGGTCACCTACATCGAAGACACCATTGATGCCCTCAAGGATTTAGATCGAGTGTCGTCTCGATTTGAAATTTCTGAAGGGGTGATTGGGCAAATTCGCCGGGCTCCGCTGGGCGTGGTGCTTTGCATGGGCCCTTCCAACTATCCTTTGAACGAAACGTTTACGTTGCTGATCCCCGCGTTGATCATGGGCAATACGGTGGTGATGAAGTTGCCCCGTCCAGGGGTGTTGCTCTGCACCCCGCTATTAGAAGCCTTTCAAAAGGCTTTTCCCCCTGGGGTCGTGAATACCGTCTATGGCAGTGGCCGGGTAGTTACCCCGCCACTGATGGCCTCGGGCAAGGTTAGCACCTTTGCCTTTATTGGGTCGAGTCGGGCCGCCAATGACTTGAAAAAGCGGCACCCCAAGCTGAATCGCCTCCGCACGATTTACGGATTGGAGGCCAAAAATCCGGCCATTGTCTTGCCCAATGCCGATCTCGATCTCACCGTAAAAGAATGCATTCTGGGGACGCTCTCGTACAACGGACAGCGCTGTACGGCCCTAAAGATTTTGTTTGTCCATCGACAGATTGTCGATACTTTTCTAGAAAAATTCTCGGCGGCGGTCTCACAACTCACCGTCGGCATGCCCTGGGATAAGGACGTGATGATCACACCCCTACCGGATGTTGAGAAGACTCAATATTTCACAGACTTGGTGGAAGATGCGACGCGGCACGGGGCCTCTGTGGTCAACCCCGACGGGGGTAAGGTGACTGCATCGGTGTTCTACCCGGCTGTGCTTTATCCGGTTACACCAGCCATGCGGCTTTACTCCGAAGAACAGTTTGGCCCGGTGATCCCGGTGGTTCCCTACGATGATATTGAAACCGCCATTGACTACATCGTCAATGCTGACCACGGACAGCAGGTGAGTATCTTTGGACAAAATACCGATGCGATCGCAGACCTGATCGATCCCCTGGTCAGCCAGGTCTGTCGGGTAAACCTCAATAGCCAGTGTCAGCGTGGCCCAGATACCTTCCCCTTCACCGGGCGCAAGGACTCAGCCGTGGGCACCCTATCGGTCTCAGATGCGCTGCGTTCATTTTCGATTCGCACCCTGGTCGCCGCCAAAGACCAGCCGTTAAATAAGGCCATCATCACAGACATTGTCAGAAACCGAAAATCAAATTTCTTATCCACAGATTTCATTTTGTAATCGGCCCCGCAGTAAACCCTTCGAGAGAAAACCATGACTAACCAA
>JBCBQD010000334.1:0-5157 GCA_039820425.1 Cyanobacteria bacterium J06635_1 | reverse complement strand
TCCACCGACTAGCTGATCTGATCCCAATCCGCCATAAAGCTCATCGTTACCTGATCCGCCCAGGATTCGATCGTTTCCTTGATGACCGTAGAGTTTATCTTTCCCCCCCTTACCCTCAATAACATCGTTGCCCTTTCTACCAAAGATGCGCTGATCTTTGCTTCCCCCAATTAACTTATCAACTCGATTCGTTCCTTGAATAACGGCCTTGTTATTTGAGTTTGGGGTGGGAGGGGGCGTCGGAGTTGGGGTTGGGGTTGGGGTTGGGTTGGGGGCCTCAATGGTGCCCTTGCCAAATAACTGGGTCCAGTAGCTATTGTAGTTAGTGCTACCTGTGTCATTTTCTAAGAAGTAATAACCCAGCCCAATCTCGTTGTAGCTGGCGTTGAGCATATTGGCCCGGTGACCGGGGCTATTAATCCAACCTTTGACCACATCTGCGGCAGACCTATAGCCAGCTGCGATATTTTCTCCCACAAATCCAGATTCATAGCCTGCTTTTTGGGCTCGCTCCCACGGTTTAGAGCCATCTTTGCCCGTGTGGTCAAAGAAGTCTTGCTTCGCCATATTCATAGTGTGTTGATCGGCAGCCTTCTCCAGGCTCTGATCAAGAACAAGTGCTTTCAAGCCGTTCTTCTGGCGAAATTCATTGGTGAGTTTAAGAACTTCCTGTTCAAATGCGTTGTTTTGCATAATCTTCTTTTCTAAAAAACAAACAGGCTACAGGTAGCGTTTGTCACCCTGAGAAGATCGCAAGCGAAATCTTAACCTATCAGTCACTTAGACGGACAGAGTCTCTCTTAGTATTGAAACGACTAGCGTTGAAATGAAATGATAGGTGGCGTCTGTTTCTAGCTTTGAACACACTTATGCAGGACAAAACGTCGGCACAATTACAGTCATGCGATCGCGCTACGATTCCTATGGGGTGATGCTGTCGAATGTCAAGTCGAATATCAATCAGATGCGTCGCAGACGACGGGGAACATTCACTGATTGAACTCGCATCACATCTGCCTTGGCACTATTCTGCCCTGGCACTATGCAGGTTTCTAAGTTGCCCTTGCGAAAAAGTCAAGTCTTAAGACTTGGTAGGGCTGAGTTTCTGAGCGGGATGGAAGTTTTAACGCCATGTTTACGCTTCAAATTGACAATCGTACACAGTTTTCATGGCAGTCCGCACCTGGAGTAATCATAGAAACTCGCTTTGGAGATGTCAATGCTTTTGGCCCATTAAATTAGAGATCTTCAAGCTCTCTAATGGCTGTAAGTATCTTAGTCAAGGGATTTAGATGTTTTTAAAGATGTAAAGAGTACGGTTTTGTGTCGTAAATATGGATAACTGTTTACTGACTCCTACATAGGTGTCGGTCTGCTCCATTGACCTGCGGGTGATGTTGCAGATAATCATCCAGCCACTGACACGCATAGTCTAGCTCGTTGACTTGCAAAATCTTATCAATGTGCCAGAGGGTAATCCTGCGATCAACGCCAGCTGAGGCAATCAGTTTACCGTCAGGGCTAAAGACGACCGAGGCTAAATGGCCTTGATGGCCGGTAAGGGTTCTCAACAAAGGGTCGGGTTGATCCGGTTGCCAAACCTTGACGGTGCTATCCACGGAGGCAGAGGCCAACAGCTTACCGTCGGGGCTAAACGCCAGGGAGGTGATGGCTGCCCCATGGCCAGTCAGGGTGTTGAGCAGGATGCCATCGGCCTGCCAGAGTTTCACCGTATTATCTGCAGACCCAGAGGCCAACCATTGACTGTCAGGGCTGAAGGCTAAATTTTTAACTTCGGCCTGATGCCCGGTGAGGGTTGCCACCCGTTGATGGTTACGCCACAGGGAAATTGTTTTGTCTGCTGAGCCAGTGGCAATCAGGGTGCCATCGGGGCTAATCGCAACACTGGTCACCTTTGCTCGATGGCCGGTCAATACTCGACTGGGGCGGCTTGCGAATAACCCATTTTTCTGACGCTGCCAGATTTTGACGGTGCGATCGCGTGCCCCTGCAACCAGACGTTGACCATCTGGACTAAAGGCAGCGTCATGCAACCTGCCAGACTTCAGGGTTTGAAGCACCGTGCCGTCTGTTTCGATCAGCTCTACCCGTTCCCCTGGCAAAAACTTGGCGATGGTTTGACGATCTGGGCTCACGGCCAACCCAAAATGCGCGAGTTGGGTAATCTGACTGGTGATGGGGGATGCCTCAAAGGTATTGGCCTGGTTGCGCTGCCAGACCTTCATCCACTGATCAACGGAGAACGACAACAACTGTTGATTATCTGGGGTGAAGGCCAAACCCACAATGGTATCGGTGTGGGCGGCTAGATTCTCTTGGAGTGGCTGCTGAGGTTGCCAGAGTCGCAGGGTGCCATCGTCTGCAGCAGAGGCCAGCCATTGCCCATCAGGGCTAAATTTTAGGTGACGGATAGCGGCACGATGTCCTGAGAATGTCTTGAGTAAACTACCGTCAGTTTGCCAAAGTTTAACGGTTTTATCACTGCCTGCCGTTGCAACCCACTGACCATCTGGACTAAAGGCAATTGCATGCACCTTGGTACGGTGACCATAAAAGGTTTTGGCAAGCTGGCCCGTTGGCGTCCAAAGTTCCACATTGCCATCAATCCTGGCCAGGGCAATATACTCACCATCGGGGCTCACGGCTAAGGCAAAAATCGGAGAAAAGCCTGCATGGAAGGCTTCGATAGGCTGTCCCCTGGCATCCAGGACGAGGGTATTGGGTTTGGAGCGTGTAGGAGATATCGGGGGCATCGGAGAGGGTTGATGGCGCGCAGCAGCGTCAGCGGGGATAGGCTTTACCTGCCTAGGGGAAGCAACATTAGTTTGGGCTGTTTTCTGGCCCAACGGTCCGGACAGACTAGCCGCTGCGATAAAGTCTCCTGTAGGGCTAAAGACAATGGGGTTAGCATTGTTCAACTCGTTTAGAACAGTCCCATCCAGGCTTAGAAGAGAGGCACGCCGTTCCCGACTGTTCACCAGCAGGTGCTGACCGTCGGGGCTAAATTGCAAGTGGCGCAAGTTCTCTGGAAGCCCAGTCAGGGTGTTGATCAGAGTGCCATCGAGCTGCCAGAGTTGGATGGTTTGATTTCCCAAAGCGACTGCTATGAGACTGCCATCGGGGCTAAAGGTGACATCTGAGACTTGCTCTTGGGGCACAACTGCAACCTCAGCCCGTCGGCCATCTGAGTGCCAAAATGAGAGATTACCCTCCACGGTTACCACCGCCAGCAGCTCCCCGGTGGGATCAATATCCAGGGCTCTGACACTAGCCTCCACGTCTAAACGATTGATCGTATTAGTACCATCCACCAGTCGGTGCAAGACAGTTTTAATTTGTTGGGTCAACTGTTGGGGTGGGCGGATCAGACCCTGCCGTTTTTTCTCAGCCTGAATGGCCTGATGCATCGCCTCAAGCTGTCGATGGGAGTCAAAACTGCCCTCAGCGGCGGCGACCAACGCCTTAATTTCACTCAGCCGGATCTGGCGAGACTGCCACAGGGTAAAGGTGCCAAACCCGATCGCGGTCAGCAAGGCCGCACTGACCGCTCCCAAAAAGCGACGCTGGAGTTTGGCGGTTTTTCGTTCTTGTTGCAGCTGCGCCTGGAGCCGTTCTGCGGTCATCGCTTGCTGGGTGGCTTTGCGATCGCACTCCACCGATGCTGCCAGATACTGATAATCTAGATCGCTCAGCTGTTTCCCCTGGGCCCACTGCTGCGCATCCTGTAAAGCTTGTCCCCGCAGCAATCGAGACTCATCTGATTTGCCCGCCGCCACCCAAGTTTCTAAAAGTTGCGAATAGGGCCGTAGCTGGCTGAGCTGCTGCGCCACCCACTCAGCGTTGAACACTTTGGCATAGATGGAATTCTTGACCCGCAGACAGCGTCCCTCTTTGACCACCAGACCAGAGAGGAGGAGGTTGGTTTGTTCGGGGGAGTCGTCAGTAGTGATAGGCGCTAGCGTAGCCATGCCCGATAGGGCTATAGGGGGCAAGGGGCAGGGGGCAGGGGAGATATTTACCTTTTCCCCTTTTCCTTGTCCCTTTTCCCCAAGCGCAGCTTGAAGAACTTGCTGGTAGATCCCCAACAATCTACCTGACTTTTCTGGGTTGTTTAGAATCCGATTGCGGATGGTCCGCAGGTGTTCGGGTTCGTCTTTGGATTCCCAGTTTTTTAGCAGTTGGTCGCGCACCAGGCTGTCTACCCAATAAGCCTCGTTACCAGGGAGGATCATCAACTTGCCGGAGGCGGTTTGTTGGGCCTGCTCCACAATCATCTGGCAGAGTTTTTGGGTGAGGAAGGGTTGGCCGCCCGTCCAGGCTAGGACGGATTTTAGGATGGCTTTGGAGTTTCCTTTGTCAAGGGTCAGGCCTTGCTCCAGGGGACGGGCTTCGTCAAGGGTGAAGCCGGTGAGATCGATGGGGCGACCGATGTTGAAGGGGGTGCGGTTGCGATCGCGGATCAGATCTGAGGGGGTGGCTACGCCAAATAGGGCAAAATTGAGCCGCTCGTAGTCTGGGTTGAGTGCCCGCTGGTTATAACAGTATCGAATCAGAGCAAAAAGGTCGTCTACGGCGAACGGCAAACTCAGAATGCTGTCGATCTCATCAATAAAAATAACCAGTTTTTCATCGGGGAACTGTTGTAGCAGCACGTCCCCCATAAAATGGCTCAGCTGCTGTAGCAAAGAGAACTCGCCTTCCCCGGATTTCCATTTAGATAGGCTGATCTGCCGACGCAGTTTAAACCCCCTAAATAGATCGTGAATCAGGCCGGTGTACCACTGTAGCGGGGTAATCGTCTCACTGCCGATATTCGTGATATCAATCACACTACACCGATAGCCTGCCTGCTGTAACCGATGTTTAGTCTGCACCAGCAGCGACGACTTGCCCATCTGGCGGGCGTTGAGCACGTAACACAGCTCTCCCTGCATTAGGGCGTCATATAAATCAGTGTCCGCTTGCCGCCAGATGTAGCTGGGCGCGTGACTGGCTAAG
The DNA here is from genome assembly GCA_039820425.1 of Cyanobacteria bacterium J06635_1. Lineage (GTDB taxonomy): Bacteria > Cyanobacteriota > Cyanobacteriia > Phormidesmidales > Phormidesmidaceae > SIO4C1. The sequence goes on along the minus strand of JBCBQD010000334.1, from coordinate 138 downwards.
CTGCCGCCCACCTGATACCGAATGAGTTGTTCTGCCTGCCCCATAGTGCTTGAGACGGAATCTAAAACTTGACCCAGCACAGGGTTCCCAATCCATCAAACTTAATTGCTATATGTGGCGGTAAAATTAAACTGATTT
>JBCBQD010000333.1:0-5211 GCA_039820425.1 Cyanobacteria bacterium J06635_1 | reverse complement strand
GAGATCTGAGTCCTCCCCCTTGCCTTACGCCTTGGGCGCATGCCCGCAGGGCTATAGGGGGAGTTAGAGGGGGTCAGGCAACCGTAAGCGCTATTTTCAATCACTTGTGTGTACACGGTAGCCCAAATCTGTGAGAAGGGACTGGGGGATTAGAGCAGCCCGCATCACCGCCCGATGCTCACGCTTAAACCCATAACGATCTTCATGCTCCACAATCTCTTCCATCTCTATTGAGAGTCTCTCCTTTGGCACCACCTCAAAGCCTAGCGTCTCATAGAAAGGAATATTCCAGGGAATATGGCGAAACGTAGTCAGGGTAACCGCCTCAAACTCCTGGGCTTGGGCATAGTCGCAGGCGGTTCGCATCAGGGCAGACCCGATACCGAGGCGGGTATGACTGGGTAAGACATCCAGCTCAACGATAAAGAAACTCTCTGCCAGCGGCCTGCCCACGATGAAACCCACCGGTTGAGCCTCGGTGAACCCAGCTGATTGAGATTCGGCAATCGCAACCCAAAGCTGCCCCGCCGTCTGAGCCCGCAACAAAAAAGGCAGCGACACAATCTCGTCCAGTTTGTCAGGGGTCAGCTCCAGCTTCGAGAGATACGCATAAAACGGCTGAGCTGCCGCCTTCTCAATGGCGGGTAGCTTGGTCACTTCACTCCGTTCAGCCAGACGAATAAGGTATTGCATATTGACAACGGGGGTTCTCATATTGAAGGGCTCAGGCTGAAGCCCGGCTCCTGAATTTTATACGCAGAGGTAATTTTTCGCCTTAACGCCTTAAGTAGATCACGCGTTGACTACGCCCAAACTCCCGAGTTTATCCCCTTTGCCCCATAGATTCGGAAAGCGGTAAAGGTCTCCCCAGTATGAACCCCAATTATCACCAACATATTCACCCTACCAAGAAGGGCTATTTATTTAGCAATCAGCGATTTATAAAAAAGCTGTCAGTCCGAAATTCCTTGAAGCTATCGAGCAGCATCTGTGCTGTCCTGGGCGGCAGTTTATTAGCTTCAAACATTGCCATGAGCGGATATGGATTTTTGCTCCTGTCATTGAGTTCTAGCCAATTATTAACCGCCAGCCTTTTAGAAAAAGATGCCAGTATGACGCTCTACGCAGGTTCTGTATTTTTATTTGTGGATTGTTTTGGAATCTATCGATGGATACTCAACTAGACCTTCTATCGGAGGCAACAACCGCACAATTAACCCTTCAAGAAGCGAATGAAAGACTCAATTTGAATGAGCCTGGTGAGATTCCTTTAATCATTCGGCTGTTTGAAAACCCGGAGAGCCCGATTGCCTTACCGGGCAACATCAGCTTATATGGCCATGACTGCCTATATATTTTATTCAACCGTGGCATTTCCCTGGCAGATGAAGCCTTTATTATCGGATTCACCATGGGAAATGACACAAAAACTCGACAGCTCCACGTGGCTCCCACTGCCACAAAACCGTTCAGGAACTGAGAGTTCTCTTAGGGCTCAAGCAAATCCAATGTTCGAGCTAGTCCGCTTTCTGTAAACTTGACTACTGTTTGGGGAGAACTGGATTGATATAAGTAGGCTCAACTAATCAAGATTGCCCCTAGGGTTCCGATCTGCACGCGAGCGACGCGTGTGAGATGTCTGGACCGAGAGAGGCCGCCAGCTATCTGGTACACGGCGGGATAAAAACCCGGGAGAGTTGTTGACAGGCGTATTAAGGCTTGTTAAGTCTCTCCTGGGTTTTTTAACTTTTGTGGGTTCAGGTGCCTGATATCTTGATTGACGTAACCTAAAGCGCTACCACACCTATGACGAATTCTCCGCTATTTCAAAGCCCTGACGGTTCTTCCGAAGCCAATCGAGCCCTTGAGCGAGAGGCGCAACTACCCATGACGGGTTGGCAGCAGGAAGTGTCTCGTGGCCTGGAGTATGGTCTGGAGGCGGCGGAGAGTATTCGCGATCGCACCATCCCCACCTTCTCCCGTGGCGAACTGCCCCACTACGCCGGCATCAACACCTTTCTCAAAGCCCCCTACATAGAAGATGTTCGTAAGGTCGGCGAATACGACATCGCGATCATGGGTGTGCCCCACGACTCAGGTACCACCTACCGCCCCGGTACCCGCTTTGGCCCCCAGGGCATTCGTCGCATCTCGGCCCTGTATACTCCCTACAACTTTGAGCTGGGCATTGACTTGCGCGAACAAATCACCCTGTGCGATGTGGGGGATGTGTTCACAATTCCGGCCAACAACGAAAAATCCTTTGACCAGATCTCCAAAGGCGTCGCCCATGTCTTTAGCTCCGGCGCATTCCCCATTATCCTGGGCGGCGACCACTCCATCGGCTTCCCCACCGTGCGCGGCGTCTGCCGTCACCTGGGTGATAAAAAAGTCGGCATCATTCACTTTGACCGCCACGTCGATACCCAAGAAACCGACCTCGACGAGCGCATGCACACCTGCCCTTGGTTCCACGCCACCAATATGAAAAATGCCCCCGCTAAGAACCTGGTGCAGCTCGGCATTGGCGGCTGGCAGGTGCCCCGTCAGGGCGTCAAAGTTTGCCGAGAGCGGGCCACCAACATTCTGACCGTCACCGACATCACCGAAATCGGCCTCGACGCCGCCGTCGATTTTGCCCTGGAGCGCGCCTTAGACGGCACTGACTGCGTCTACATCAGCTTCGACATTGACTGCATCGACGCCGGTTTTGTCCCCGGCACTGGCTGGCCTGAGCCCGGCGGCCTGCTCCCCCGCGAAGCCCTATACCTGCTCGGCAAAATTGTCCAAAAAGCCCCCGTCTGTGGCCTCGAAGTCGTGGAAGTCTCCCCCCCCTACGACATTAGCGACATGACCTCGCTGATGGCCACCCGCGTCATCTGCGACACCATGGCCCATCTGGTCCTCTCCGGTCAGCTCCCCCGCCGAGAGAAACCTGATTATATTCACACCGAAGCCAATATGGACGTCGGCAGCGAGTGGCAGTAAGGGGGGTGTGTGAGGATGAATTCCCAGTAGTGGACGGGCAGAGGGAGCAGAGGAGGTAAGGGGGCAGGGCATTATTTGATTGTAGATCTCTAGAGGAGCACCAAAGGCGGGCGGCTATGCATGAAACCGATATGACTAAAGCCCTAGTGCTAACCCTGCATGACTGGTGGCAAGACCAACCCGGCAACCCGCCGATTGAGAAGGTTTACCTCACCGTTGGCCAGTTCACCTGCGTCGAACCCGCCAGTCTGCAATTTGCCTTCGAAGTTCAAACCCGCCATACCTTCTTAGATGGAGCCCAGCTGATCATTCAAGAAACCCCCCTGATCGCCTTTTGCCACCCCTGCCAGCAGGAATATCGACCCGAGTATGGTGCGCAGTATGCCTGCCCCACGTGTAATCACCCCATGGACGATATCCGTTCTGGTCGGGAGTTGAAAATTGATCGCGTGGAGTGGTCAGATACCGAAACCTACCCCTGCCCCTCCCCGGAGGGGATCTGCTGAGTGATAGTTTCTCAACCCAAAGAAACCTCTTAACCACATTATTTTTCTATCCAACCCGCTCTCTCTACTAACCACGACCACCCTCCCCATCTTCTCTTGCTTCCCATGAAATCTTGAAGGGCGAGCAGCCGCGTCGCCCCTACCCCATCTCCCCCTGCCCCCTTACCTCCTCTGCTCCCCTGCCTCCCCTGCTCCCTTTCGCCCTGCCCCCTTTCCCCCTTCCCACCTATGCACCAAACCTTCAACGCTGCCCTCGAAATGAACCTGCTCCACGCCAACCAGCAAGGGGCCGATCACAACCGTGCCCACTTTGACGAGTGGCAAATCACCTGCCTCAACCTGATGAGCAGCCCTGGGGCGGGCAAAACAGTCTTGTTAGAGAAAACCCTGGCCGCCCTCAAAGACACCCTGACTATGGCCGTGATTGAGGGCGATATGACCACGGAACTCGACGCCGAGCGGCTGCGTCAATATGGTGTGCCCGTTTTTGCCATCAACACGGGGCGCTCCTGCCACCTTGATGCCCGTATGGTGGCTGGGGGCATTCATCAGCTATCACATCAGCATGACCCTATGGAGTTTGAAGTGGTGTTTGTGGAGAATGTCGGCAATTTAGTCTGCCCAGCGGAATTTGAGGTGGGCGAACATGCCAAGGTTGCCCTGCTGAGCGTGACCGAAGGCGAAGATAAGCCCTTGAAATATCCGGTGATGTTCCGCGAGGCGGACTGTTTGCTGATTACCAAGACTGATTTAGCCCCCTATCTAGACATTGACATTGCCCAAATAGAAGCCAACGTGCGCCAACTCAACCCAAAAGTCACGGTTATTCCGGTTTCTGCAAAGTCGGGTGAAGGGCTAGATCAGTGGTTTGAGTGGCTCAAAATGTGCGTCGATGAACTTAAAAAAAGCCAACTATCAAGTATAGTTGCAACTTCAGCATTGTGAAACTTAAGAATAGCTAAAGTCCTTTGGAAGAAAGTCACCTTTAAGAAGCTTGCCTGTAGACATCAGTCATCCATCTATCGAGAGGAAATTGAATGAGAAGACGTCGTATATTCCCCTGGTGTATTGCGTTTGTATGTAGTCTATTTGTCGCGATTAGCTGTGGCAGTCCATCACCAGACACCGCAGCCGAGGCCCCTGACGCTGGAGCAGATACAACCGTCGCCTCCAGTGATGCCCCCCTGGTGATTGGGTATAGTAATTGGCCCGGCTGGCTACCCTGGGCCGTTGCTGAGGAAAAAGGTCTTTTCGCAGAAAACGGTGCCAATGTAGAACTCAAATGGTTTGACGGTTATCTGGCCTCTATGGAAGCCTTTGCGGCTGGTCAGCTGGATGGTAATGGCCAAACGTTGAACGACACCATCTCCTTTGCACCGGATGCCGCCAATGGCGAGGTCGCAGTTTTAGTGAATGACAACTCTGCAGGGAATGACAAAGTTGTTGTGGCTGAAGAGATTGGCAGTATCGAAGATTTGAAAGGCAAAACCGTTGCTCTAGAAGAAGGGGTGGTCGGTGACTTTATGCTGACCCAGGCCCTCGAAGATGCCGGCATGTCTCGTTCAGACATCACGATCAAAAACTTGGAGACTGGGGCGGCCGCCGCCGCCTTTGCCTCGGGCCAGGTTGACGCAGTCGCTGCATGGCCGCCTTTCTGGGGGATTGCGCTAGAGCGAGAGGGGAGTAAGGAGTTGTTATCCTCCAAGGATTATCCGGG
>JBCBQD010000332.1:0-5213 GCA_039820425.1 Cyanobacteria bacterium J06635_1 | reverse complement strand
TTCCAGACTCGTGCTTCGTTTCCTCTTTGTAAACCCCTCTCAATACTCCCTGGCTATACTCTTCAGCCTATGACGATACTTTTTTGTCAGTCAGCCAGGGAACACAGTCCTGGCATGATATTCTGGCATCCCCAGGGATGGCAGCTGTTTCGCCGCATTGAGGACTATATGCGGCAGATTTATCAGGCGGATGGATTTGAAGAGGTGCGATCGCCCGTCGCCCTGAGTCGGTCTCTATGGGAGCGCTCAAAACATTGGGAAAAATTTCGCGATGGCATGTTTGTCGTGGGTAGCGTAGATCCTGAAGATGACAATGCTTTTAGCAGCCCTGACTATGCGTTAAAGCCGATGTCGTGCCCGGCTCACCTGGCAATTTTTCAATCCCGCAAGCGTAGCTACCGAGAAATGCCGATGCGATTGATGGAGTTTGGTATTTGCCACCGTAATGAACTTTCAGGCACGCTGTCAGGCTGCCTGCGGCTGAGGCAGTTTGTGCAGGATGATGCCCACATTTTTTGCCGGGAGGCAGATATCTTGCCAGAAATTGGTGCCTTTCTAAAGCGGGTGCAGCGGGTGTATGCGGCCTTTGGCTATGACCAGTTCTCGCTTCAGATCTCCTTGAGACCCCAGCGACGCCTGGGTTCTGATGCGATTTGGGACCGGGCGGAAAAATTATTGATTGAGGCAGTTCAGGCCCTGAGATATCCCTATCAACTGGCTCCGAACGAAGGGGCATTTTACGGCCCCAAACTGGAGATGAGTCTGCAAGACGAGCTCGGACGTTCATGGCAGTGTGGCACATTCCAGATAGACTTTAACCTGCCCCAGCTGTTTGAGCCCTTTTTTGTCAACTCAGCGGGTGAGTTGGAGCGCCCCGTGATGCTGCATCAGGCGGTGTTGGGGTCGCTCGAACGGTGGATTGGCATTTTGTTAGAACACCACAGCGGCAACTTGCCGGTCTGGCTGGCCCCCACACAGGTGGCAGTGGCGTCAATTTCAGATAAGTCGGCGGATTGGGCCAATGAGATCTTTCAGCGACTCAAGCGGCAGGGGGTGAGGGTGGAGCTACAGGATCGCGATCGCACGATCAGCAAAAAAATCAGAGAGCTCTCCCAGAGAAAAATCCCCCTGATTGCCATCGTGGGTGAGCAAGAAGCGATGAATCAAATGCTGAATCTGCGATGTCTGGGTGAAGCAGAACAGCAAGCCATGACGCTGGCTCAGCTAGAAGATAAACTGGCTTCTCTCTCCACGGTTAATCCAATCTCTTGACCATAGGAAAGTTCTAGCGTGTGACCGTCTGGGTCGCGTAGAAAAGCCCAATAGCCGACGGGATAGCTCGACTCTGTTGGGCCCTCAATCAGAATATCTGCCTGACGGGCCTGGTCACACAAAATATCCATTGCTTCTCGACTTTCACAGCCGATGCCCAGGTGAGCAAAGGGGGTGAGGATAGGCGTTACTTTAGCCTGCTGGATTAAGACAATCACAAAGGGACGGGTCCCATCTGACAACCATACGACCGGGATGCCCGTATCCGCATCTACGCGACGGTGGACCATCTGCATATTGGCATAGGTAGCATAGAACTCGAGGCTCCGTTCAATATCTGAAACCGGAAGCGCGATATGAGTGAGTCCAACATCGATCATGGTTATCACCTGGGAACCCATATCTCTAAACTATGTTGAAGCGCTGCTTGACTGCAATCGTCTTACAAGGGTTCGTCTTATGACGGAGAACATTGCCTCTAGTGCAGGGTTATGAGCACGAAACACCTCTTTACGGCGATCTCCAATGGCCTTTCATTCTGGGCACACGAAAATATTAGTATTCCCATCAAAAAGGGCGTTGACGAAATCGCATTGGCGCTGGTCGCTGACACCTACTCACGGACGTATCGCTCAAAAGCATTCTCGCTAGCTCCCGTCGATGTCCCTGTGACCACTCAGCGTGGCTTAATGATAGTCCCCGATCGTGTCCAAGGGGTAGGAAAGCCAGCTGACCGCACCGTTGAGTTGCGGAGTGACCTCCCACCAGTTGCATCGCTTGACGCCACCTTGCAAGAGATCGAGCAGCTTTATGGCTCTGGCACCGCTGCATTTCTCGCCTTACAGCTTGAATATCCGCGGTAATTTCGATGAGTTGACAGATTTATGGGTGACTTTGATGATGTATTGCCATTTCCCTGACAAGCATGGCATGTTTTCGAGGCTCACCCCAGCGATACCCCCCAAGCTCTCCCGTTTGTCGAATGACTCGATGGCATGGAATGATTAACCCTACTGGATTTGACCCAATCGCTGTGCCGACTGCGCGTGCAGCTGTGGGTTTACCAATGGCTTTAGCGATTTCACCATAAGAGGTAACTTCCCCAGGCTGAATGTTCAACAGTGCTTTCCAAACATTTATCTGAAAATTGGTGCCGCGAACCCACAAAGATAATGGTGTCATGGCTGAAAATTGCCTCGAAAATAATCGCTCAACCACTTGTGCGGTCTGAGTGTTATCTTCAACGATCTCTGCATGGGGCCATTCTTGACGTAGGTCCTTGAGTGGGTCGAGCCTTGATTCGACTTCGGTGAAATAGAGTTTACAAACACCTCGAACAGTCATCGCTATAAAAGCCTCACCATAGGGTGTTTCATGATAACCATAAACAATGGTTAATCCACGGCCCGCTTGCTTGTATTCAGAGGGGGTCACAGCTTCGAGTTTGACAAAATGATCGTATAGTCGAGAGCCACTGCTCAAGCCTATTGAGTAAGTCACCTCGAGGGCTGAAAAATCATCTTTTTTAAGTAATTGTTTGGCGCGCTCCAAAGTCAGTACCTGTAAAAAGCGTTTCGGTGTGACGCCAGCCCATCGACTAAATAACCGATGAAAATGGTAAGGACTCAAATGTACCTGAGCCGCGATATCCTCTAATGTCGGTTGGGTACTGACATTATTACGGATAAAGTTAATTGCTTGCGCCATTTTAGTATAGTCAGACATATCTCAGCAGCTTATTCTCTACGTTTTACAAATGGAGACCCCTCCGTCTGCTAATAATGCGATTCCTGTTGTGAAGCTTGAAGCATCAGATGCAAGATACAGCGCAGATTGGGCGATTTCTTCGGGCAGGGCCACCCTTTTCAAGGCGTGAATACTTTTAACAAACTCAGCAGTTTCTGGTGTATTTGCAGCCGCCTGCCCCATCGGCGTATCGGTGCCGCCGGGTAAAAGGGCATTCACTCTGATGCCGCTGGGCCCAAACTCAGCTGCCAGGGCTTTGGTCAGGCCGATCATACCCGCCTTACTCGCTGCGTAGGCCGCCGTTTGCGGAAAACCAACGGTATAGCCCACAAAAGATGAGGTGAAAATCATGGAGCCGCCGCCTCGTTTCAACAGTTCAGGTAGCTGATACTTCGCCCCCAAAAACGCGCCAGTTAAATTAGTGCTGATTGTATTCTCCCACTCTTTTAAGGGTACTTCATGAGAGGCTAAGTCCGACGAGCCAATAATGCCTGCGTTGTTAAAAGCGATGTCAAGCCCACCAAATTCGGTGGTGGCGAGATAAACCAAGTCTTTTGCAAATAGCTCATCTTTGACATCACCTGCAAGCGCTCGAGCCTTACCCCCTGCTTCAGCTATTTCACGGGTAAGCTGCTCAAGCTTTTCCAGACGGCGAGCCCCTAGAACAACGCTTGCACCTTCACGGGCAAACAGTTTTGCCGTCGCATATCCGATGCCAGAACTCGCACCCGTGATAATCGCTACTTTGTTAATTAACGCTGCCATACAGACGTTCCTCAAATATAAACTTCGCGATAGTGGCTAATTGCGAACTGATAAGAACATTCTGTGCTTTAGCGCTGATAAATTGCGAACCGAATCTTGCTGAAATTTGCTGTCAACAGATATTTGGAAGAAGCCGGGACACTGCCCTAGGATTTGCTTGACTTGCAGACTGAGAAGCCCGTCCGAGGGCATCCGCTGCCATGCGTTGAATCATTTTGGGAAGATCGCGCTCTACCTGAAAAGCTAGCAATGGGAGAATAATGGCTGCTAGATGCTTTGGTTTTGGTGTCAGCTCCCACCAGACGATGACCTGAGAGTTGCGATCGCAGGGCACGATTTCCCAACCGCCCGTCATGGTTTGGACAGGAAATGGGAAGTCCGGCGCTTCTGAGACAAACCGCAAAACCAAGCTGCGACCAGCGTTAAACTCCACACATTCTTCAGACCAACGCTTCCCGGCCTGGGTTTCACAGGTGCGCACGGCACCCACGCCCGGTGTTTTTCCATCCAAAATGATGGATCGCACTAAGGAGGGTGAGTATGCTTTGATATTCTCAAGGCGACTGATTACAGTCCACATCGCATCCGCAGGGGCATTGACATGAACGCGAATGCAGACGCGGTATTTACCAGTCGTTGGCAGCTTGTGAGTGCGTCCAATCGCCCACAGTTGCCACATACCAAAAGTAAGGACGGCCATCGCAACTGCGATCAGTAGCCAGTTGCCGAAATCGGAGAATGTCTTAGGAAAAAGGACCAGCCATCCGAGGGTCGCCAATACCCAAAGAAAATCTCCGGCACTGGCATAGAGTGCGCGCCAGGTTGCAACCCTTGGTCGGGTGGCCTGGCGCAGCAAATCTGCGGCAAAGAGTCCTAACCCAGCGCCGATAACTTGAAGCACGAGCGGTGCTTCGATACCGAGCATCTCACCGACCAGCGATGGGTTGAATACCATTAATCCACCGCTGGTTAGTGAGAAAGCAGCATTTGCCAAGAGGGCAATGCGTAGAGGATAAGCGTTATTCATGGGTATTTCCTGGGTTGGATTGTTGTGCCATGGGAGCTGTTACGATTATGGTCAGCCCCCATCGCAACAACAATTACCTGCCAGGTAATAAAACAATCTCAAGAGCCGCTCTACGCTTCATAGGACAGGCGAAAGTCCATCGGGCGTCAGCACATACTTCGTGCTGTCTCTGTAAGCCGCATCGACGAGCAGCGAGTGTACCGCAGGCCCCACGTCCGAGAAAGAGAAAAGACGCCTTCATGTCCACATCCCACGGTCGCGAGAAGGTAGACCAGGTTTGGACCTGCACTGGGGCCATGTGTGGTGTCGCGCCCAGCGCCAGTACCATCAAACATGAATTTCATCCAGTGATTCTCTTTTGAGAAATCTGAGCACTTGGTTGTCAAATTCAATCGGGTTCACT
>JBCBQD010000331.1:0-5260 GCA_039820425.1 Cyanobacteria bacterium J06635_1 | reverse complement strand
ATAGGCTGTCAAATCATACTGCAATGGCGTAATCGCAATACCATGCTGATTAATCACCTGTACATCCGTTGGCAGCGTTTCCAAATCGACAGGCCCGGGGGGTAGCATACTCAAATCTTGATCAACCTCTGCTAACACTTCCCCAGCTAGCCAGTAATAGGTTTTCCCCCGCGGATCAATCCGCTTTTCAAACAGATCGACATACCTGCGAATACCTTGTCGCGCCAGGGTAACCCCTTTGATTTGAGTTTCCGCTATCGGGGGCACGTTGACATTGAATAGCATTGCTAATGGGAGTGGTGTTTGATGGAGCTGAGTCACCAGTCGCAAAGCCATATTCGCGGCCGGTTGGAAATCTTGACAGCTAAAGCTGGCTAAACTCAATGCGATCGCGGGGATGCCCTCAATCACGCCCTCCATCGCTGCCGAGACGGTTCCCGAATAAAGCACATCACTGCCTAGATTAGCCCCGTGATTGATACCTGACAGGACAAAATCCGGGGGTGTCTCTAGTAGTGCCCCCAAGGCCAACTTCACACAATCTGCGGGGGTTCCTGAGCAAGCCCACGCGTCAACGCCGGTTTGAAAGATCCCTGTCACCTGCTCTGCTCGGATCGGTTTGTGCAGCGTCAACCCATGGCCCGTTGCCGATCGCTCGCGATCGGGGCAAACAACTGTGACTTGGTGTCCGGCGGCGACAAGGGTATTGGCTAGGGTGCGAATACCTTGGGCAAATATGCCATCATCGTTACTAACCAAAAGCTTCATCTAAAGCCCATCTCCAGATAATGTTCAACGCTTAGGCAGGTGGGTCGGAAATTGGGGAACTTCTCAAACCGCAGAATTTTATGAGCAGCCTACCCATCCAACCCATACACTAGGAAAATGTAACGGTTTCATCGTTTATCGCAAGTTTAGAGTCCATTTGATTAAGTGCACTGGCATGACCACACCGCCCGTCGAAACTGACCTAGAAGCTCAGCTAACTACCTTAGAACAGGCAGCGTGCGCTGCTGTAGCCGCAGCTGAAACCCTAGAAGCCCTAGAGCAATTGCGGGTCAATTATCTGGGCAAGAAGGGGCAAATTTCTAAGGTGCTCGGTGGTATGGGCAAACTCCCTGCTGCCGAACGGCCCCGCATTGGGGCCTTGGCCAACACGGTTAAAGATACGCTGCAAGCCGCCCTAGAATCACGCAGAACGGCGCTGCAAACCGCCCAAATTGAAGCTCAGTTAGCAGCCGAAACCCTAGATGTCACCATGCCCGGCGTGTACGTGTCCCAGGGACGCGTCCATCCGATTAACGGCATCATTGACGAAATCACCGATATTTTTGTGGGCTTGGGCTACACGGTAGATTCAGGGCCAGAAATTGAAACTGACTTTTACAATTTTGAAGCCCTCAACTTCCCGCCGGATCACCCCGCTCGCGACATGCAGGATACGCTCTTCTTAAATGACGGCAGCATGCTGCGCACCCACACGTCCAATGTGCAGATTCGACACATGCAAAACCATCAACCGCCGCTACGGGTGATAGCTGCTGGACGCTGCTATCGTCGTGATACCGTGGATGCGACCCACGCCGCTGTGTTTCACCAAATCGAATTCTTCGCCGTAGACAAAGGCATCACGTTCGCCGATCTACGCGGGACAATCAAGGTCTTTTTAGAAGCCTTATTTGGCACCTCAGAGATGCGATTTCGCCCCAGTTTTTTCCCATTTACAGAACCTTCGGCTGAGGTTGATGTGCAGTGGCAGGGACGCTGGCTCGAAATTTTGGGGTGCGGCATGATCGACCCCAATGTCTTGAAAGCCGTAGGCTATGATCCCGAAATCTATAGCGGTTTCGCGGCTGGGCTAGGGGTGGAGCGCCTAGCAATGGTGAAAAGTCAAATTGACGACATCCGCCGTCTATATGCCAGCGATTTGCGGTTTCTAAAGCAGTTTTAGTGAAACAGTTAAATATTGACGGGGGTAACCGATACCTAAAGCAGGTCAACGGGTGTGTTGCAGCACCAGATTCACGCTTTCACCCGGAACTAGCAAGCAGCCTAATGTTCTCAAGACTGCTTGCTATGGGTAGTCAGTCACAATTAAGGCTAGAGATCTCAGAGTCAGAAGCGAAATTTAGGCTTCCTTATTCAAGAATGATTGAATTTGCCCCAGCGCTGCTCGACCGATATTGAAGATAGCCCAGCTACCAGCCAGGATGATAGGAGCCAACACAACCACGATACGCCAATCCATTGCTAAATCTCCGTAGGTGTAAAATCTGCTTAAATCACTGTCATAATTCTCTCATAAACTACATCCGATTTAAAACTTTGAGGCAGAAAACAAAATATCTTTGCAGCCCCTAGCGCTTGAAAATGAGGCGTGAAGCTTTCCTTCTCTTCCCTAGACTCTGAATGCTCTATGCCTTCTATAATCTGGTTTCTGGGCTGAAGCCAGGCGCTGAAAAAATTCACTAGACAAAGCCCAAATCCTTCCCCTGCCCTGCATGCACGAGGGCTAGTTGATGGTATTTCTTGGCATGTTCAATCAGGTCGGCCGATTCCTCCTCTGAGAGTTGACGGAAAATTTTGCCGGGAACGCCAACCACCAGCGATCGCGGTGGTATGCTTTTGGTCACAACTGAACCCGCCCCCACCATACTCCCCGCACCAATCCGTACCCCGTTGAGAATGATGGCCCCAATGCCGATCAAGCACCCCCGCTCAATGTGGGCGCTGTGAATGACGGCCCGATGGCCCACAGTGACATAGTCTTCTAAAACAGTGGGCAAATGGGGGTCACCATGTAATACCGCACCATCTTGGACATTGCTAAACGCCCCCAGCTTGATCACATCGACATCGCCGCGAACCACGGCCCCATACCAAACGTTAGCCCCTTCTGAGATTTCAACCCTACCCATCACAGTGGCATTGGGTGCGACAAAGGCGGCTTGAGAGACATCGGGGGCAGGCCAATAGTGACCTGGAGAGACCAATAAGGGTGCAGGTAAGGCTGACGGCAGTAATTCATCAGATGGCTTCACAGGTCTTGATTCTCCTTGAATATCGCGTTAAGCACTACTGAGACTGCGAAGTCCCGCAGTTATAATAAGTTCACCAGAACCCGCCAGAACCCGCCAGATTTTTTAGGCCTGGTGTTGTGAAGCGTACTCAAGATGCGACTGAATGGTGAATCCAGCCCTGCAATACCCTATCTTTGGCCCTGAAATCCAGTGCCCTCACTGTCGTCAGACGATTCCTGCATTGACGCTAACGGATACGTATCTGTGTCCTCGGCACGGTGCCTTTGAATCTGATCCGAAGACGGCAGAATTGGTTCATCTTCAGTCCGGCCGTCATTGGCGACAGTGGGAGGGACAATGGTACCGTCAACACACCCACCCTGACGGCATTCGGTTTGAAATCCACGAAGCGCTTGATCGACTCTATACCCAAGGGTATCGAGCAACCCGCGTGATTATTGCTCGGCGCTATAAATCGTTAGTCGGCACCTATTTAGAGCGCAATGCGCCTTGGCGGGGACAGGTAGATTCCTCGATGCCCAGACTTTATGGACTCCCTGTGGAATTCAGTCCATCCTCGGATGAAGAACCCTGCTGGGACGTGATCAATTTTGATTTAGAAAAAGAGCCTGGGGCCCCGGTGCGTTATCCCTATTTTCGCCTGTTTGAATAAGCCTGCCTAAATCCTTAACTATGCATCATGCTTCAATCCGCACGGCAAACATTCACCGGGCGATCGCGTTTTATCAGCTCTTGGGCTTTACGGTGCAGGAGCGTTTTACAGCAGGGATTACCCTAGCCTGTTGGATGACAGGCTTAAATGGGCGGATTGAGTTGTTGCAGGTGCCGGAACCCCATCCTGCCCCAGATCCATTTCATAACGAGCACTACACAGGGTATTACCATTTGTCTTTTGATTTGACCCAGCAAACCTCAAGCCTGCCAAACTGGTTAGCTATCCTTGTGCAAACGTTTCAAACTGCGAGCGAACAGCAACCCGATCAGATTAATCCCCTGAAAGTGCTGTTAGAGCCCCGTCAGCAAATGATTGGCGATCGCATCTATGAAGTCGCATTTATTGCTGATACCGATGGGTTACCCTTGGAGTTTATTCGAGTGATGCGCGATGCCCAGTAGCCCGACCCCATTTGCCGATAACTGGGCCTATCTCAAAACAGAACTCAACTGGCTAGAGCGTTTGCTGATGCTGGCGATCGCCCGTCAACGGCAAGACACCAAAGAGATTGACCGGGTAGCGCAAACAGCAGCAGATCGGGCCACCAGCCACTGGTGGAAAGGGATTATTTCCACCGGACGCCCGCCGGGCTACGATGACTGCCGGGGTCCCCTGTCCAATCGAGGCAAAGGCGTTCCCGGCGGTTCGGGACCTGGGCAAGCGAGTTTGACCAAGCAGGTGGGCTATCAAAAACAGCTAGAGGCCCGCATTCGCGCCAGTCAAGCTGCCGGAATTGTGTTGGGGTTGCCCACGGTGTGCGATCGCTTTGAGTTAACCCTAATCGAGAAAAATCTGATCTTGTTTGCCCTGGCCCCAGAGGTCAATCGCCGCTACGGTCGCCTTTACCGCTATTTGCAACCCGATCACGACAATACCCTAACGGGTCTACCCTCCATTGATTTAGTCTTGCGATTGCTCTGTCGTAATGATGTGGAATGGCGGCGCGCCCGGGCCCAATTGACTGACCCCGATCGTTTAGTTTGGCAGCAGCTGATTCAACCCGCCTTGGCGTCATCCCTGACACTGCTCGATACCCCCCTGCGGTTGCCCAGTCTCCTCCTGAACTACCTTCTGGCAGAACAACCCCAACCTCAAACTTTGGACTGCTGGCCAAGCCACTCAAAGATATCCCTTATCGAGCCTTACAGGGTGCAACGCTGCGGCCCAGAACAGGGTTGGGACAGGTTGATTTTACCTACGACCCAGCGGGATCGTATGCAACTCCTCTGTCATCAAGTTTGGGAAAGCTGGCATCGGCTAGACCCTTTTCCCATCCCCCCTACCCCTGGCAAATTGCTGTTGTTAACGGGGCCATCGGGGACAGGCAAAACGGCAATCGCCCATGCGATCGCCCATGATTTGACCCAATCTCTCGTGGTCATCGATTTGGCCCAAATGCCCATCACAACCCAGGTTGAGTTTTTGCAAAGTGATCGGCTCCTGGCCGAACCTGTCGTGTTAATTGAGGCCGCTCACCATTGGTGCGGACGGGATTCTGCGATTG
>JBCBQD010000330.1:0-5295 GCA_039820425.1 Cyanobacteria bacterium J06635_1 | reverse complement strand
GATTAAGAAAGCAGGCTGTTCGTGCTGCAAGTATTGCTTAAGGGCGAGCGTTTTAAACAGCAGCAGAGGAGACCTGGCATCCAGGTTCACCAGCCGCACACTGTTTGGAATCTTCGACAGATAGGCTCCCTGCGCTCGCGCCACGACCAGATCGACTTGCAACCCACGCTCAGCAAACCCCTCGGCCAGATGCAGCATGACCCGCTCAGCCCCGCCTCCGTCCAGATTGGGAATAAACAAACTAATCGATGGCTTTGGCATTTTCACTCCTGATGATTAAAGATTAAGTGGACCAGCATATAACCGAAAATTTAATGCAGTATATCAACAGGGAAGCCGATACTTTATCCCCTCCCAAGGAGGGGCGGCGGGGTGGGTCTCAACTACACACTCAACCTGGGGTCAGCTCGATCACAAGGGGCGCATCGCTAACGTCTACCTCGAGTGATCGGGGACTTTTGTATTGGGCAACCGCCGCTGTTGACTCCAGGGGACGATAGAGGTTCCCCACCCGCATAGTTGTATCTAGCCGAATCGTTATAGCCTGGGGCGACACCGAGATATCTCGTTTGTTGGCCAAATCAAAGCTGGGCACCTCCTGCCAGAGCATTAGGTAAAACCGGCCATCCTGTTTCTGCAGCAGGGTGTGATGGACATTGGCCGTGTCACCCGCCATCGTGTAACTCAGGGTGCCTGGGGAGAATTCACCAGCCCCATCTTGCAACAGCGCCATTAGGTTTTTGAGCGCCACAAAGGCCGGTTTAGGCGAGCCATCCTGGTGTAAAAGGCCAAAATTACCTTCCTTATTATTGTTGTTCCACTTGTTGATCAGCTCATTGAGATAAACTCGTCGGATGTCTCGATTAAAATACTCCAGGCACAGGCGGGGCACATATTTGCCAGCCGCGGCCTCCGAGACACCCGGCTGACCCGTGGTACTTGCGATCGCATTGTGCCATCCAGACTCGGTCGCAATCACCGGTTTGTCAGGGCAGATCAGCGCGGCAGCAGGGAGCCAGCGCCGATTTAGGTCGGTGGTGGGTGGGTTGCCACCGGGATAGCTGTGCATCGCCCCATAGTCACAGTCCACCGCACCGAGCTGACTGGCCTTATTCCAAAACGCTACGGTGGGGCTGAGCACATCCAGGGCCGCCGTGGCCGAATCGCCCTTAATCGCTCCATACAGCTCAGATTGAAAGCGCCGGACCCCTTCAGGAAACGGTTGCCCCTGATAGGTCAGGTCGCCCCAAACATCCCACTCATTCGGGCCTTCAACCGCTTCCACGGCGGTGGGGATGGCTTTGACAATATCAACCGCCTCCGATGCATTGGGTTGATCCCTGGGGTCCATCACTAGAATAGATTTAATTCCAACGGCGGCCAAATCGACAAGTTTTTGCTGAGTTGTCCGATCCCGTCGCTTGACCCCGTCTCGAATGTGGTGAATACCTAACTCTTGCAATCTCGGCTTAATGATGTTGTCGAAGTTAGCATAGGCACTATTGGTCCGGTTCAGGTGGACGACGACGCCTACCGAATCAATAAAGGCACTGGCCGGGCGGGCGGTTTCAGACAGGCTTTGGGACTGACCGGGGAGAGACGTACTGCAGGCGACCACAGCACTTAACACCAGCACCCACCAGTACTGACGGCGTTTAATCCAAGTAGGCAACAAAGATTTCATAGGGTTAACGTTCCAAAAATCTCTGGTAGATCAGGTTAGCGGTTGGCAATAGAGGATGCTCGGTCAGTTCTTTCAACACATCTTGCTTAATTCGGGCTTTGGCCTCAGTGGGAATCGCCACCAGGTGTTCAGGCTGATTGAGTTTCTTTTGGGCCGCCCGGAGCTGACCAAAGATCGTTTCTCGAACCTCAGCCGTGATCGGCTCCATCTGAAAGGAGGTGCCATAGTGCTGGTTAACCCGCTCAATCGTTCGCTGAGGGCAGGTTGTCGTGTCTTTGAAATCTGAAACAATCACCTGGTCATACATCGGCCACACTCGCTCGTAAAAGTTGATGTAGCTTTGAATCGCAAAGCGAGTCGATAGCGTTTGATCGACCACCAGCACCGAGGCAATGGCGTCGATCGGATTGCGAATCAACACCACACAGGGAATGCCATATTCCGTGGCTTTAATCACCTGCATCGGCGCATGCATATGGTGCGCCGCCTTGGCGGTCGGGTTGTACAGTCGAAATGCCCTCGCAAAGAAGGAGTTGGCCGAACGCGGAAATCCTTCGATGCAAATATCCTTTTGAGGGGAGACTTTCTTCCACTTATTTTGCTTAGAAAATGGCAGTAGGTGAAACAGGAGCTCATGGCGTCCCATGATATGCCCGGCTCGATACTTTGTATTCTTAATTAGTGCTCTTGCAATCATCGGTTTTAAGGGGGCTAAACGATAGATCTAAACCACATCCAGTTTGAAAACTTGAGGTTTTCCGGTAAGGCAAACTATAGGGCTGGATGTGGCCGAGGGTTAAGCGGGTCGTGGACTGAGGTGCGAACTGAGTCATACTGCAAAAATTTCTGTTCGGTGTGATATCGAGACGCGGCCAGACCCATGCCTAAAAAGCCCCAAAGCACCACGCCTACCACGCCCAGCATGGCAATGTTGAGACCAATCTGGGCAAAAATGCCGAATGCGATCGCACGGGCGGCGCTGGCAAAGGTGTCAAAGCGGGCTTCAGCCCCCTGAAACAGCTTAAAGAAAATCAGGAAAATGCCTGCGAGATAAGGGACTGTACCCATCCATCCCAGGGAAAACAGGAGGGTTAAAACACCGCTATCTCGACTGCCTAAACGGCTGCTTTCCAGTTGAGCCCCTAAGCCTCGACCCACAAATTCTGTAATCGCCTCATCAAGGAGTTCGTTATAGCCGTCTAAACGGGCCTGGTAGCTACCGTCATCCTGGATGCCCCTGAGCGACTCCAGTCGAGGTTCAATCTGACTGGCCAGCGGCTCTACCGAGGCCAGGGGCACCACCAGCACCGCCATCAACATCAGGGTAATGATGATGCGCATCTGCAGGTGTGATTTAAGCGAGGGAATATAAATCATTAGCCCTGCAAACCAACTCAGCCAACCAGAGCGGGCCAGGGACAGCAAAAAGGAGAGATACCCAACGCCGGTTGCCATAAACTTTAAGCTGTCTCGATTGCTGAGCAGTAAAATCAATCCTGCCATCATCACCGCCGCAAAGGGTTGGGGAGAGTTGAGCGTACTCCACACTCGAATGCCTAACGGTTCTGGTGTGCCAAAGATCGGCGTGTCGAGATTATTTAACCAGAAGCGATCCCAGTCCGGCGCGATCAGGTATTGCCACACACCATAGGCCCCCATCACCAGCACCCCCCAGAGAAAGGTGCGCTGAATATTTTGGCGAAAGGCGGGATATTGTTGCCAGTTCACAAACAGATGAAACCCAAACACCATGGGGGGCAACCAATTTAGCAGTGCCACAACACTGCCAACCAATGAGTTTTGAATCAAGCCCAGAAAAAAACCATAGAAGACACTGGCAAGGCCGAGGATAAATGGCAGGCCCCCCTGACGATGAGCCCCTGGTAGGTAGCGAAACAGTGTGATGGCAGAAAGCATGGTAACCAACGGCGGTGCCAGCAACACAATGTTGGGATCTTGCCAGCCACTTTGCTGATCGATCAGGCGACGCACCAGGGGCGATAGGAACCAAATCCACCAGGTAAAGCCAACATAGAGCACCGGATAACGCCAATAAAGCAGTCCCCCAACGGCAATGCTCCCCCCGGTAAACAACAGCCGCACGAGGCCACCCACCCCGGCCAAGATGCCGAGGGTGGTAATGACCACTAAGCTCAAAATCCCCAGCCAGGCCAGGGCCGGCCGAAAGCTGAGCCAGTCAAAGGTGTCAGGGGTAGAGGACGGATGCAATTGGGGTTACTCCTTTAGTGGGGAAGGTGGGGGAGGTAGTGGGTAGTGGGTGGTGGGTAATGGGTGGTGGGTAATGGGTGGTCGGTGGGAAAAGGGGAGAGAAATCAATGGGATCATCGCAGCCTGGTAAACAAGCCAGGATTGCGAATGTGGGCAAACGTATTTGCCATGGACTGCGGCAGGTAGCTCAGACTCAGTGCCACCAGTGTGCGGAGATTAAATTTATGATATTTCAAGGCCTGATGTAGATAGAATCGGGCTTTGTCGGCTTGTCCCAACCGCAAAAAACCAATCCCCAACGTCGTGTTGGCATGGACCCATTCCCGTTGAAAATACGGTCGATATTCTCGAAGATTTTCATCTTCCATAAAGCGTCGATGGCAAAATGTTGCTGCTTTACCCTTACGGATTTTGGCCTGGATGTTGCGACTGCCACTCACCATATTTTCGGATTGGGCATGCATCCGATAGTAGGCTAGACGCTCGGCACAGTAGTAGGCCCCGCCACCCATGCGGCTGGCTAAATAGGCCAGATAGTAGTCCCAAAATACACCAGCTTCATATAACGTTTCCCACTGGACGGCGTCTTTACGAATCAGGGCGGCGGAGGCGGTAAACACCGCTTGATCGACCAAGCCAATTTTCCAGAAAGGTTGATAGATCCCCTCATGCAGGAGGTGACGCTGTTCTCGTTGGGTGTGCTTGTCAGTGGTGACCCCATTGACCTGGCCGCTGTCATCGATCACGTAGTAGTCGCAAAATGCCAGCACTAGCTCTGAATTCTCTTCTAGCGGGCGCACCAGTCTTTCTAAAAAGTGCGCATCCCATCGGTCGTCATCATTCAGACTGGCGACGTATTTGCCCTTGGCCTCGGCAAAGGCGTGGGTTGAGTTTAGGCCGATGCCCAAATTTTTAGGATTACGCCGCAGCCGTAGCCGAGCATCTTGAAAGGCGTCAATAATCGGCTGGGGACTTTCATCACTGCAGTCATCTGAGACAATAATTTCGAGATTGGCATAGGTTTGGCCCACCACACTTGAAATCGCTTCCTTTAAATAAGCTGGGCGATTGTAGGTGGGAATGATCACACTAATCAGCGGGGTATTAGACATGATTTTCACGATTAGTTGTTGAGCGGTTCCGGTTTGGGCCAGATAGAAAAATGAGTCACAACATGTAAGGTTTGCAGAAGTTGTCCATAGCGTCGGTTGCCCAATCGACGGCGTAAAAACAAAATCACCCCTAAGCGATGGAACACTTTTGACCTAAAGAGGTTGGGATAATACTTGAGAGACTGCTTCTTGAAGGTTAGCGCCGTCTCAAAGTCATGGTTTTGTAACGCTCGATAGGCCACCGAAAGATAAGCAAGTCCGTAGGCTCTA
>JBCBQD010000329.1:0-5317 GCA_039820425.1 Cyanobacteria bacterium J06635_1 | reverse complement strand
TCAAAGTCTTGCGGGCCGAAAGCGGTCATGAGGCCTTAGACGTCCTGGATAACCATCCAGATCTAACGGTGATTATTTCTGATCAACGAATGCCTGGCATGAGCGGCACTGATCTACTGCGGATTGCAGCCGATCGCTATCCCAACACGATCCGGATCATGCTGACCGGCTACACCGATGTCGAAGATCTGGTCGATGCGATTAACGACGGCAAGGTTTTTAAATATGTCACCAAACCCTGGGAAGAAACCGAACTTATGGCGGTGGTGCAGCAAGCACTGGATACCCACAACGTCTTAGAAACACGGACCCAAGAACTTGCCAGGGTCTTGCGCCATGAAACGCTGCTGAATGGCGTCACAAATACCATTCGCAGTGCCCAGACATCGCGAGAGATGCTCCAGACGATTGTCGAAACCCTGGGACAAACCTTAGAAGTTGATTACTGCATTATCCAGCCAATTTATTCGGCGGAACTCACCAACACTTACTTTACTTACGTCGCTGCTGATAGCGGCGACGCCCAAACCCTGGCAACCACACTTGCCCAAACCGTCACCCAAACCCGCGCGATCCACGTGATTGAGGATTTGGATAAAACCGAGCAAACGGTCTTGCTCAGCCCAGCCCAGCAAGCTGCCAGCGCCAAACTCGGTATCCGGGCCAGTGTGATTGTGCCCTTGATCTGCAAGCAAGACTTGATGGCAGTCCTGGCCCTGCACCAGTGCCATCAGCCCCGGCAGTGGGATGACAGCGAACTCAAACTGCTCTCAACCCTGGCCAGCCAAGCTGCCCTGGCGCTTTCTCAGACCTGGACCTATGAGCGAGTCCAGGCCCTGGCCCAGCGTGAAGTCCTGATCAACACAATTACCCAGGCGATTCATGTCAGCCTTGACCCCAAAAAAATCTTTGCCGCCATTACCCACAAGCTAGGCCAGGCATTAAAAGCTGACGGATGCGCCCTATCTCTATGGACTGAGACAGATCAGTATGTGCAATGCGTTGGGCTCTATGATGGCAACCTCAAGGATAGTCAGCCCGAGTCTGCCCCGCCGTCCGAAGTCACCGCAGAGCTGCCCCAATCCCAGGTCCCCATTGCTGAAAACCCAATTTTACAGACCCTGTTGCTGACCCGAGCCCCTGTCGTCATTGATGATCTCGCCCATCAGCCGACCATGACTTCCCACGACCTGCCGTTGCGGCTGCCGGCCAAGGCCCTATTGGTCGTCCCCCTGATGGCGGAGGGCAAAATCATTGGCAGCATTACCCTACGACAAACCCATCAGCCTCGCCATTGGCAGACCGCAGAGATCAATATGGCCCAGGCGGTTGCCAACCAGGCCGCGATCGCAGTCCAGCAGGCCCGGCTATATCAAACCACCCGGAAACAGGCCGAGCAGCTGCTAGAAATTGATCAGCAAAAAAACGCCTTCTTTCAAAATATTTCCCACGAGTTTCGGACTCCGCTCACCCTCACCATCGGCCCGCTTGAGTCAGCAGTCTCCCAGGAACAAGGCCTAGACTACGATCAGTCGGTAATCGCCCTGCGCAACTCGCGGCGACTATTGCGTCTGGTCAACCAGCTACTGGACCTGCAACGCCTGGACGCGGGACGTATGCAGGCCACCTTTAGGCCCTGCAAAATGGCCAGCTTTGTGGGTGATGTAATCAGTGCCTTTGAGTCTTATTGCGATCGCAAAAAGCTTACCCTCCAAACAGACATCCATCCTTGCCCAATCGTCTATCTAGACCTTGAAAAATTCGACAAGGTTCTCTATAACCTGCTCTCGAATGCGATGAAATTTACCCCGGCGGGGGGATCCATCTGGGTCAAATTAGCGGCCACTGATGATCGCTGCCAACTAGAAGTACAAGACACTGGCATTGGTATTCGCGAAGACCAGATCCCCCATCTATTTGAGCGATTTCGCCAGGCCGATGGCTCAGCCAGCCGCCAGTATGAAGGCACCGGTCTGGGCTTGGCCCTGGTCAAGGAGCTGGTCGATCTCCACGGTGGCAATGTGATCGTCGACTCGACCTATGGGGCTGGCACCACCTTTACCCTCGATCTGCCCCTCGGCAAAGACCACCTGCCCTCTGACCGGGTCGTGGAGACCGAGATTGAGATCGAAAAAACCCGCGCCGCTATCGAACTGGCCGACTTACAAAACGAATCTGTAGACAGCGACTTACCGGCTGAGTCACTGCCCCCTCTGGACGAAACCCAGTACCCAGGCATGGCAGTGGCCACCCAGGGCGGACATATTTTAGTGGTGGATGACAACCCTGACCTGCGCACCTACGTCTCGCAAATCTTGCAAAAGCAAGGCTATCAAATTTCAACCGCTCAAAACGGAGCCGTCGGGCTCAAAATGGCCCAAACCCATCACCCCGATTTGATCGTGACCGACCTGATGATGCCACTGGTCTCAGGGCTAGAACTGATCCAGCGGGTTCGCCAGGATACTCAATTACAGGGCACCCCGGTCATTTTGCTCACCGCCAAAGTCGACGACGAAACCCGGCTAGAAGGGGTTGAGCAGGGGGCAGATGCTTATCTCTCAAAGCCCTTTAAAGCCCGTGAACTCCTGGCTGAGGTACGCAACTTGTTGGCCCTCAAAGCCAATGAGCGACGCATTGCCGAACTCAACCAATATCTAACCGAGTCAGTTTTGCAACGGTTTTTGCCCCCTGCTCTAGTGAGCAAAGCCGCCCAAGGCGATTTGCAGCTCAACCTGCGGCCTGAGCCCAGATTAGTCACCGTCTTGTTTAGCGACATCGTTGGGTTTACCCAGCTATCAAATACGCTGAGATCGCGGCGGGTCGCCCAGCTGCTCAATGAATACCTGGAAACCATGACGCGGGTGATCTTTGCCAACGGTGGCACCGTCGATAAGTTTGTCGGAGATGCCGTCCTGGCGCTATTTGGCGCACCTGAAGACCTCACTCCCAATGAGCAGGTCAGACGTGCGATCGCAGCCGCTCGCCAGATGTACGCAGAACTAGACACCCTCAATCAAAAATGGTCTGAGCAGGGCATTCCCACCGTCAAATTTCGCTGTGGCATCCACCAGGGCACTGCTGTGGTGGGGATGTTTGGCGGGCAAGAGCGGTCTGACTATACCGCCGTTGGTCCCACGGTCAACATTGCCTCCCGCATTCAAGAGGCCGCAGATGTGGAGAATATTTTGGTCTCGGCGGCGGTGGCCGACTACCTGGACGAAAACGATATTATCAAGGCCAGCCCTTTAGCCCTAAAAGGGGTGGATGAAACCGTCCTCACCTTTAATATCAAAATCGATCCTGACGCCGCAGAAGACAATGCGAATCCGACCATCAATCCTTCGCTGGCGGCGCTATCTTAAGCGCGTCGAAGGGGGCCAGTCGAGGGGGGCACGAAAGTGCTAGCTTGAAGAAGTTGATTGGTCTGTAAGGCGTTGCGATCTCATGGTGGCCCCAACTCCCAAAGCCGAGCTGCCCTGGCCCCAGCATCGAGATCCTCCCTTGCTCTGGCCGATTTTGGCAGGGCTCTCGATTTTATTGCACCTGGGTCTTTTGGCCCTGGCCCTGCCGCTGATCCTTCGTATCGTTCGGCCAACCGCCACCGAGATAGACACTGTCACAGTCCCCGTCGAGCTGCTCGTGCTTGATGACCAGGCGCTGAGCCCCCAAACCGCTCCCCAAACCGCTGAAGCTCAAGAGACCGTCCCAGCCGCCCAACCAGCCGCCACACCCCAAAACACCTCAGAGGGCTCAGCTCAGCTGACCCCAGCCCCGTCATCCCCAGAGACTGACACCCCAGAGCCCAACGCCACAGAAGCAGAGAACCGAAACCGCTCCAGTGAGAGCTCACCCGATGCCCCAGTAGAGGGCAATACCCCGGTCCCCCCCTCAGACAGCACCCAAAATTCTCAGCCTGATGCTCCCTCCCCGACCGAAACACCCAACTCGACAGAACCCCCTGCCCCTGCCTCTGGAGAAACGACAAACCGTGACGCTCCCACCCCAGCAGAGGGTGGGGAAACAGACAGCCCCATCAACAACAATCCACCCACGGACATTCCTACCCTCCCGAGTTCAGAGGATAGAAACATAACCGAGCCAGAAACACCCGGTGGGACCCAACCCGCGCCTGAAAGCGAGGTTTTCGTTAAATTTGGCAGCCTGGCCCGCCGCCCTGACGACTCCGTCGCTGACCTACCCGACATCCCGCCCCAGCTGCCAAGCGGGTCTAACCAATCCCGCTCAATTGCCCTATCGTTTAGCCGCCTTAGCTGCCCCGGCAGCGTACCCACCGCCAGCCAGGACTTTGATGTTTGGGTGATCATTGACCGGGCCGGTGCAATCGAAGACGCCACTATTTTGGGGCAGCCCTTTGAAGGGGCAGCTCTTAACGAATATGAAAACCTCGCCGTCTGCCTGGTACGCAAATCTGGCTTTAAATTTATCCCAGCCCAAACCGGGGGGGAACCTGGCATCACCGATGCTTACTACGTGACGGTGACCATTACCCGAGCAAATCCTTAAATGATCTAACCCGCCTTTTGAACTGTGCTACCCTAGCATAGGCTCACCAAACGACTCAACGCCAAACACCTTGCGGGTGTAGTTTAGTGGTAAAACCCTAGCCTTCCAAGCTAATGATGGGGGTTCGATTCCCCCCACCCGCTTTTGATTAATCTGCTCTCTAATCCAAGCCCGAAAATGAATTTCTGCATCGACTTCATCTTGCTGGGCCTGGTCTAAAAACCGATAAAAGTCATCCTTAGCGATCAGCGGAAACGTCGGGCTACCTCCCACTTCTACGTAGGTGCCGCCCTGCGACTAATAAATTCGCCATGTCTGACCATTAAATCGCCAAAACTCTGGTACCCCCATGCTGGCATAGAGACGATTCTTATCAATATCGGTATGGGTAATGTCTACCTCAACCACTAAGTCTGGTGGTGGGTCAGTGCTCAGGTCAACATTGCGACCTGCGACTTGAGCCTGATGCTGAATGTAATAGGCATTGTCAGGCTCTGCCCCCCTGTCTAAATCCTCACGATCTAAGGTCGTTGAGCGCATAGATTTTAGCTTTAGGCCCATTTCAACCACTAAAATCCGAATAAATAAGCCGATTAGCTCACTTGCTCGCTCGTGCTCTTCTAAAGGCCTTGAGATTTCTAAGGTGCCATGGTCATAGGTCAGATGTGCTGCGCGGGACTGGGGTAGCGCTGATAAAATTTGCGGCGTTCAATTTAAGCCGGGAAACCCAGGTGGTGTAAGCATCCAGGAGTCAGAATCCAGTCCCCCACTGACTCCTGAATTCTGACTC
>JBCBQD010000328.1:0-5325 GCA_039820425.1 Cyanobacteria bacterium J06635_1 | reverse complement strand
CGCGGATGGTCCGCAGCAGTTTGGCGAGGTCTTCTGCTAAATCTAACGAAACTTGATTATCTGCCAGGTTAATAAACTGAATGGTTTTGACTTCTTCAGTGAGCTGGCTGAGATCAAGCTCCTCGAGCAGCATGGGGATAATCCGCTTGTTGAGCGCCAGCGCTTGTTCGATTTCTTGCTGGCAGTAGACTGACTTCAGGGCTGTCTGCGAAATCAGGTAGACAATGTTGTCCGCTTCTTCGACCCCCCGTTGGATCGCCACCTCAAAATCTTCGCCCGTATGGATATCTACCGTGTCGGCCCAAACGGTGATCCCCGCCTGGAGCAAATGGCGTTGCACTTGCTCCTTGACCTGACGGTTTTCTTGGGCATAGGAGATAAATACCTGGGTCATGCCGCCGTCAGCGGCTTTGGTACTCTCGGTGATAAATTCAGCGTGGAGTGCCGTGGGCAGGCAGGGCGGTTGCTCATGCTCAAACTGTTTTGTCAGCCAGACCTGAGCATTCAGACGCTCTTCCCCCATGAGCAGATAGGACGTTTGTCGCTGATGGCGATCCCAGGCGAGTGCCCTGATCAAAAACTCCGTGTGCTGCTGGACATATCCCTCATGGCGGTGAATTAGCTCGACCAGCTCAGCCAGAGCGGCCTCAACATCGTCGGTCTCTTCTCGCGCTTTGATCCAATTGATCTTACTGATGTTGGGGTGTAGATTGGGCTCACTGGCGTGCTTGCCCTGCGATTTATATCGCTGCCAGTCATCCCGGCTCTTGCCTGGGTTGCGTGACTTCCAGGTCGAATAGCTAATTTCCTCAACGTGCAAAATCGGCAAAATCCGTTTGTTGAGTCGGACGGCTAGCTCAATCTCTTTGGCGCAGTAGGGTGAGTTAACCGAGTGGGGGGCAATGACAAACAAAAAGGTGTGGGATTTTTCAATGCCGTCATCAATTTGCTGCTGATAGTCGACCCCCATGGGAATGTCGTTTTGGTCAAACCAGACTTGGAGCCCTTGCTCTCTCAACCGCTGATCAAGCTGGGTGGCAAAGACTTTGCTATCGGCTCGACCGTAAGAAATGAAGGCGTCATAAAACTGATTGCCGCCCTGACTGGCTTGAAGATAGGTTTCGTGGAGATCGGTGGGGGTGAGATTGACTGGCACCGGCTGGGCTAACCAGGCCTGGGCCTCGGTAAAGGCCGTGCCGCGTAGGAGAAATTTGCGATCGCGACCCTGCCGCTCCCAGGCTAGGGCCTTGACCAAAATCCGCTTATGCCGATCCGCATAGTCAGCCGCCTCACCCAGGGCGCGAATGAGCTCATCTACGGCTCGATCAAAATGGGTCTCAGACGCCAGGGTAGAGAAATCAATAAATTGCAGGGTCCGCAGATCATCTGGCAAAGTGTCCAGATCGGTATGCTTTACCAGGAGTGGGATAATCCGCTTGTGATATTTGCGACCATAGTCTATCTCTTGCCGACAGTATTTCGACGCCAGTGAATTGGGCGAGAGCAGCAGGACAATCGTGTTGGCTTTTTCAATCCCCCGATTAATCGCCCCCTGAAAGTCTTCGGCGGTTTGGATATCTTGGGTGTTAATCCAAACCGTAAAGCCCTCTCGCACCAGGCGTTTACGAATTTTCTCTTGGATTTCAATATCCTCTTCGCTGTAGGACACGAAAATCTGGGTCATCTGGTCATCAGCGCCCTTCAGACTTTCAGTGATAAACTCACAGTGCAGCTCAGTGGGCAAACAGGGCGGCTGTTCTTCCTTAAACCGAGTGTGCAGCCAGGTGTCTGCCTCTGCCAGCGCATCCGCCGTGAGCAGATAGGTCGACTGCCGTTGATGCTGCTGCCACTCAAGGGCTTTGTCTAATAACAGCGTATGCTGACGCACGTATCTCTGCTGTCGTGCCAAGATTGACCGTAAGCCGACTACCCCTGCCTCAAAATCGTCCAACTCTTCGCGAAAATACACCCAGTTAATCTTGCTAATCTCAGGGTGCATATTGGGGAAGCTGCTATGGAGTCCCTGATCGCGGTACGCTTCCCAGTCAGCCGCCTGATCGTAAGGATGGCGCTGTTGCCAGGTCTCCAGGCTAATCTCCTCCACATGCAGCAGCGGAATAATGCGCTTATTTAGCTTTAAGGCCAGCTCAATCTCTTTGGCACAGTAGTCCGAGTTGACCGAGTGGGGTGAAATGATAAAGACAAAGTTGTCTGCTTTTTCGATGCCGTCGTTGATTTGATTTTGATAGTCTACCCCCAGTGGGATATCGTCAAAATCGAACCAAACTTCTAACCCCGCCTCAACAAGTCGATCGTTGAGCCGTTTGGCAAACTGTTTGCTGTCTGCCCGCCCGTAGGAAATAAAGGCATCTTGAAATTTATGCATGCCTAGAATCCGTAGCTCCAGCGGGCTTTGTGCCCTCGGGCATCAATGTGGGTAAAACTGCTGGCGCTGGCGATCCCCCCCCGATCGCCCCACCAGGGCTCTAAACGGCGATTCACTTCGGGGGGTGAGATCCCCTGGACTGTAAAGTCAACCGCGTCCCCGACCAGATGTCGCGATCGCGATGCGCCCCCGACCCTGCGATTGGTGGCCGGATCCCGATACCACGAGTTGACCGTGATTGGCTTCTCCCCCAAAAACTCACGGACTTCCTCCATCACCTTGGCGATTTTAATAATATTGTTGACCACAGTCTCATCCGCCGGGATTCGCTGACCGTTTTTGGTGGCCTCTGCCCAGCTAAAATGGCCCCCTTCGATAATCGGCTCACCCAGATAAACCGTCCCTAATTTAGGCACCGTAATCGGATCGCCCCGATCCGGCGATGCAATTTTAGTCTTAGGCGGCTCCGCCGGATCCTGGGGCTTGTTTCCTGCCTCGGTCCCCAAGATTTTGATATGCCCCTTATAGGCGTACCACTCCAGACGGTCTTTCTGCCCTTTCAAAACCCCGTCTGGCAGCACGATTTTGACATGATCTTCGGCGGCGGGCTCATCTTCAAAAATCCCAAACCTCATGCCAGCCTCAACGTTGAGTTTTTCTGAGGCATCTAGCTTGGCTGCCAACCGGGCCTTAAAGACCGTATTTGAAAGGGCCACTAGTTGCAGTCCCTTGGGTGCGCCGACGATATCAATCTTCCCTTCATCACCCAGGTGGCGGATGAGCGCCGCCGCCCCAATCTGGTCGGATGGCTGCTTAAACACAGTTGTCCCGGCCCATACCCATTCAGACTGAGCCCCGACCCCGCTTTTAAAGCCATTCCACAGATCAAACCCCCACAAATAAGCCGCCAGGGTCCGGGTTTTCGCATTGTGGTAATTCTTTGCCAGCAAAACCTCAGTAACGCGTTTTGTAAATAGCTCGGGTTCCTTTTGACCCCACTCTTTGTAGTGCAATACCCCCGCAAACCACCAGGGGATACCGGTGACACGCTCAACTGTCTCATAGTGATTGCGCAACTGCACCATTCGGTCTGCCACCGCCTGTACAGTATTCTCTGTTGCAGCCTGTAAGCTGCACTTTGCAAAAGCTGCCTCGTAGTTAGGCAATACTTTACTCAGTGGATAAGTCATGAAAATTACCAAACTGGTTAAAAGGAGAGTCGCCCACCCGTGGGTAAACTCATCCTAATTCAAGGGTTCACCAGGCGAAGATTAAGTGACACAAGCGACACAAACACTTTTAAGGGCAAAAGGTCAAAAAATAGGCCAAAAAATGCCCACGGTTAAATACATACCTAATCATTTTTTCGTGATCAAGGTTTTTTCTGATAGCTGTTTAGATCATCCCCTTATCAAAAGTCTATAACACCTGTAGACCGACTCTGTAATTTCATCCGGACATTCTTCAGCTTCATCCGCCAGATTTATCAAGCTCAAAAATTTCAGCGACATGGCGGAAACCGCATTCTCGAGAAAAAACCGTCAAAATCAGAGAAAATTTAGACAAAATTCAGAAAAATTTGAACTTGAGTCGATCTTATACGGGGTTTCCCCGATAAAAATCAGACTTAAGTCTAATTTACTTCGAATCATGATATGAACTATCGTTATTTTCATCCGTAACCGTCGAGTCATCGTCATCTCGTTTATTTGTAAAGTTTTAATGAGAAGCCAGGGTGATGACTGGCAGATATGCCTTAATCTCAAAATAGGTCTGTCTACAAACACTCTATTTCATATCAAGCTCATTCCTAGAGAGCGTGAGCGAGAAGGCATCAGCCAGTCAGGACTTAGGTTATTTTTCTTAATAGTTAATTCTTGTATATTTACTGGCTTTTGAAAGGGGCTCTAAATCGTAAAAGAATTGTTTGCTTTGGGCCTGTTGAGCGGACTGAAATTTTAGGCTTTGATAGAATTCTGTTTATCAGTTGGCGTTTTCACCTTTACCTGTTGTATCGTTTGGAGAAATAGCATTTTTCTTGTAGATGACTTCTCGTAGATGACTTCTCATGGATTCATAGATCGACCGTTGGATAAGAAATAGGGGGGTCATCCAGACTGTTTCTGTAATGTCGAGGTGTCTTGAGGAAGGTCGTATTTAGGCCATATTTAGAGTTGTTATGGGCAAAAAGAGCACGTATCGTCAGTATTTGAAAGATACCTTGGGGGGTCTGATTGATAAGTTAGAGATCTCCGATCTGCGGAAAGATTTTCTCAAAAACCGCTGGCTTGATCAGCTGATGTGGTTAGAGGGGCGGGCTACAAAGGAGAGAGATCGCCATTATATGCTTCGATTAGTCACCATTATTGGTGGTGTGCTAGTGCCGGCTATGGTGGGCTTCAACGGTTTCCAGGGGCAAGAGGAGGACAATCGTCTCCAGGTCATTGCGGCCTATGCGGCCTTTGGGATCAGTCAAACCGTCGCTATCTCAGCGGCCATCGAAGAATTTTTTGGCCATGGCGAGAAGTACCGTAACTACCGCAATACCGCTGAGGGCCTGAAGATTGAAGGGTGGCAATATTTCCAGTTGGCAGGGCCATACCGTCAGTTTAAGGCCCACAAAGATGCCTACACCCACTTTGCCCAGCGGGTAGAGCAATATATTCAACAAGACGTACAGGGCTTTTTGGCTCAGCTCGAAGAGCGCCAGGAAGAGGATAAAGAAAGAACTCGGGATGAGGTTGACATCAATTCTCAAATGGCCCTGCAAAATCTGAATCGTCAGCTTGAGATCAGTGCTCAGCAGATGCAAAAGCTGGAAGAAGAGCGCCAAAAACTGGCTGAGGAAAGGGCTCAATTGGCAGCAGGGGGTGTTGTCCCTGGGGGGGCAGGCGTAGAGGAAGCAGAGGGGGCAGAGGGGGCAGAGGGGGCAGAGGTGG
>JBCBQD010000327.1:0-5332 GCA_039820425.1 Cyanobacteria bacterium J06635_1 | reverse complement strand
CTCTCTTTCATGATTGAAGGGCTAGAGCTAGAGATGCCGCCTAACACCAGCTGAAATTTCATAATGAGAATTGCTGGGCCTCAAACCTCCTCCTACCGGCAGGCCCATTCCTACGGTAGGATAGAAATTCGTTAAGACCTATGCACGTAATTTGAGATGCTGACAACGGTTGTACAAATCATTTGGGTGGTGGCAGCGGCAGGTTTAACCATTTTGGTGCTGTTGCATAGTCCCAAGGGAGACGGTCTGGGTGCCCTGGGGGGCCAGGCTCAGTTATTTACCAGCACTAAAAGCGCTGAGACCACTCTAAATCGTGCTACCTGGACGCTGACGGTGCTATTTATGGCAACCACTGTTGTCTTAAGTGCAAACCTGCTAGAAGCCCCCAATGCAGCCCAGCCAACCACCGCTCCGCTTGAGATTCAAACCAGCCCTACAGCGCCCACGGACACAACACCCACAGATTCATCGCCGGCCATCCCGTCCGACCTACCCGCAGCAGAATAAGCTAACGTCCCCGTAAGGTTCAGCCTCCAAACCCCCAGGGTTCTTAAAGAACTCCGGGGGTTTTGTTTTTAAGCTTATCTATAACATCTGATCGCTTTCCCCCGTCTCGAAAATAAACTCCAGCTTTAGGGTCCAATCTGGGTTATCTCGATCAATCAAAACCCGGCGGATAAACTCACGAAAAAAGAATCGCCGTTCCGCTTCGGATAAATCTTGCCAAAACTGTGGAATCGCCACCGCCTGCGTGAGTTCCTGTAGATTAACGGGGGGCAAAGCCGCCTGCTTTTGCTGCAATGCCGCTAGCTCAGTCCGCACCTGATATGCCCTCAGATCAGCCGTGGCCTGATCCAGAATGCCATTAGCCACCAACTCCGGCAACTGCTCAAGAATCCCCTGCCTTTGCTCCATTTGAGCCGCAAATGATGCCACACCTTCTGCTCCCCCAGCTCCCCCATCCTCCCTATCTCCCTCTGCCCCCTCTGCCTGGGCAAAAAGACGTTGGCCCCTCCGTGCTCTCCTTCCTTCCCCCTTCCCCCTGTGCCCTGTCCCCTGTGCCCTATCCCCTTCGCCAGGAAACTTCAACCGCGCCACGGCTCCCGGCAATGTCGCACAAATCGCCTCGATCGTCTTCCCCAACACTGCGTCATAGGCTATCGCCTTGCACTTCGGCTGCTGAGGACAGGCCGTCGGTCGCAGATACAGATAAACCTGGGATTTTCCCCGTGCCGTCACCCGACTAATTTTCATCGCAGACCCGCAGGTGAGACAGCTCACCAACCCAGCCAATGATCGGGGGGCACTGGCCGTCCTGGGGGGCAGTTGACGATTACGGCGCAGCAGTCGATCAACCTGGGCAGCTTCTTCTCTAGAAATGATTGGCGGGTGGGTGTCGGGCACAATGCGTCCGTCTTGATAGGCGGTATCGCCGCGATAAACGGGATTTTCTAACCAGCGGCGTCCGGTGGAGGCAGCAATTTTTTTGCCATAGCGCTTGTCCAGATAGCGCACTGCCCCCCGCAGCGACCCGTATACAATAAACCGTTCAAAAAAGGCTTTGACCACCGGCAAGACACTGCGATCGAGCACATATCTTTCTTTGCCCCGCCGATAGCCATAGGGGGCACGACCAGGGGGAAGCAACCCCTTAATGCGCTTTTGGGCGTGACCTTGCCGAATCCGCCGACTGCGCTGATTGTTCTGCACCTCTGCTAGCAGGGTCAAGAGCTGCGCATGGGGAGTCTCGCCAACGGCACTCGAAGCTCGCCCAGTGGAGCGATAGTCTTGCTCAGTGACAATCACCATAACGCCCAATGCCTCAATGGCAGCGAGGCGCTCCCCCACCGCTGATAAGGTATTCCCCAGTTCATCGAGGGTCCGCACGAGTAAATAATCGGGGGGCGCTGTCTGGGCATCAGAAATCAGCTGCAGCAGCTGGGGGCGATCGCGGTTGGGGTCGGGCTTGAGCCCTGAGACAGGGGCCAGGTCTTGATAGACCCGATCCACTTCCCAACCCCAAATCGTTGGATTGGGGGTGGGCTCTAAACGCAGGTCACTGTAAAGGTAGGCAACGGTTCTGAGCACGGGTTCAGGAATAGGCGATGGCGCTTTCCTAAAATACTTCTTTTAAGGCATCCCTGAGTGCGATCGCACTGGTTTCATCTTCCCCAGCTACCACAAGCATGACCGTGGTGGTCGCCTCATCTGTCACCGTCGGGTCATCAGCCACACAAATAAACATCGCCCTGGCTGCTTGATTATGCCCCGAGATACTGGTGCTGGTGATTTCAGTCATCTCAATGTCGAGGGCAATCAGAGCGGT
Source organism: Cyanobacteria bacterium J06635_1 (assembly GCA_039820425.1). Lineage (GTDB taxonomy): Bacteria > Cyanobacteriota > Cyanobacteriia > Phormidesmidales > Phormidesmidaceae > SIO4C1. The sequence continues at coordinate 3,006 of JBCBQD010000327.1, read as the reverse complement.
ATTAGCCCTAGCCAGACACTGCTCAGTATCAATGCCTAAGACACGCCACGTCGGATAGATATCGGGCACCTCGGCACGGGCAACCGGCCCCAGGGCAAAGCTCAATCCAGCAACAAACAAGGGTACGATTCGCATTATAGTGACAGGTCTCGCTTTAAAGTTCCAGTTTTAAAGAATGGCTTACAGCTTCCCATAGATGCCCCATTAGTCGTTAAGGTAAACTCACAGGGAGTTTCCGGCAGCTATCCCCCTAAATTATGGCTAACCGAATTCTAATATCCACATTTACCTCGTTAATTTTTGGCAGCTTTACACTGCTAACAGGTTGCGGCTCGCGCTCTGCAGAAGTCGTCCAATCGCCTGAGTCAGCTCCAACGGAGGCAGCCCCATCTGAAACAACGCCCGAGCAAAACGTGGCCCCGTCCCCCACGCCAGAGGCCCCGACCGAGGACGTCCCTGCTACTCCCGCCTCTCCTAGCGAAGCAACCCCATCTGAGACAAACGCCCAGCAACGCCCCAGCCCAGTAATGCCCCAAAAGCAAGACTGTGGTCTGGCCGAAACCCAGCAGGCAATGAACCAGTGCGCCCAGCAAAATTACCAGCAGTCTGATCAGGCCCTCAATGTCATGTACAACAGCCTCAAAGACAGCCTCGACGGAGTCGCTGCCGATAATTTAGTTACCGCAGAAAAGGCCTGGCTCGAGTTTAGAGATGGTAATTGTGATTTTGAGCGCAGTCAGTTTGAAGGGGGCTCGATGGCCCCGCTCATCTATGCAAGCTGCTTAGAGCAGCTGACTGACGAGCGGATCGAAGAACTACAGCAGCCCGCCATGCCAGAAACTGCCTATACTCAAGTTGACCAGCAACTCAATCAGGTCTACCAGGCCCTCAAAGGCACCCTAGATGAGCCTACCCAAACGCAGCTCACCGAGATTCAACAAAATTGGCTAACCTATCGGGATACAAATTGTAACTTTGAAGTCAACTACGCAGACGTTGTGATCAGTGAAACCCAATGCCTGGCTAGAATGACTGAAATTCGGGTGTATCAGTTACAGGCCCAGCTCGATCGCTGGAGTTTGTAAGTCGGTCAATACCGAAAACCAGTAACCTTTCTCCAGTCAACTGCGTCTACCAACAAAACCAAATGTGAGGTCAATAGTCACGATGCAGTCTCGCTTACTGTGGGCAACGGTGGTGGTTTCAGGGTTGAGCTGGGGGGCAATGACTTTGCCCATCAATACAATTCAACCTGTCTATGCGCAAGCAACTGAGTGGCAACTGTTTGAATCATCGACTGGGGCGTTTCGGGTGCTGTTTCCAGGGACGCCGACGCAGCAGCAGGTGGCCGATAATGTCCAGATGTTTCTGCTCGAATCAGGCGGGTTAGGTTACTTTGTGGGCTACATTGATGTACCGCTGACTGCCGATCAGGTTTCCCCCGAAGAAGCCCAGGGATTTTTAACTGAGATAGCCAGTGGGGTCGTGGGTGACGGGCAGATTTTACTGCAGCAGCCAATTAGCTATGGCAATTCTCCAGGTATCGAGTTTGAATATTTAGACACGGACGGCAACCGGGTCAGGTTGCAGACCTATTGGATTGGGACTCGCTTTTATCAGGTAGGGGTGGGGGCCGAATCTGCGGAGCCCCTGCCAACTGGGACAAATCAGTTGTTTGAGTCGTTTGAGGTGGTGGGTCAGGCCAGACAGCCCTCGACCGAAATGCCATCGACTGAAAATTTGCCCGCTGAGTCCTCCCCGCCCTCTACCCCCTCTTCTGGGGGAGACCAATTCTTAGAAGAGGCCTATACGCTCTTTCAACAGGGGGAGTATGAGGCTGCGATCGCACCCCTCAACCAGGCCGTCACCCGCTTTCGCCAGAGCGGCAACCGCTCCCAGGTGGGCCTGGCCCTATCGCTGCTAGGGGCAACCCAGACCCGTGCAGGGGACTACGAAGCGGCCCTTGAAAATCTGCAAGAAGCTTTAGAAATTGCCCAACAGTCTGGCGATCAAAGCACTGAGATAACTACCCTCAATAATATTGGACATCTCTATGTCTTTTGGGGGCGCTATGATGAAGGCCGTCACCAATTTGAGCAAGCTTTAACCCTGGCAGAGCAGCTGGGAGATCGCACGAGTCAGGCTGTCTTACTCAACAACATTGGGGATATTCACCATCAACAGAGCCGCTACGCTGAAGCGCTCAATCTCTACCAGCAATCTCTAGTGCTGCGGCGCGAAGTGAATGACCGAGCCGGGGAAGCCACCACCCTCAATAACCTCTCAACGGTTTACCTTGACCAGGGCAATTATCCAGTGTCGAGAACTGGTTTTGAGCAGGCCCTGGCCATTACCCGAGAGCTGGGAAATCAAGCCCTAGAGGGTACAATTCTTAGCAACCTGGGGCTCCTCCATGATGAACTCGGAGACTATGAGCAGGCCCTTGATTTTTATCAGCAATCGCTGTCTATTCACCAGGTCGTTGGCAACCGAGAGAGAGAAATTATTACCCAGAACAACATAGCCAGTATTTATCTGCTCCAGGGAAAAATCGATCAGGCCAGGGAACTGTATGAACAGGTGATTGCGATCGCACGCGAACTGGGTAATCCTGCCATCGAAGCATCGGCGATCAACAATATTGGTAACCTTTACGATGACCTCAGTGACTATCCCCAGTCGATCAGCTACTATCAGCAAGCCCTAGAAATCTACACAACCCTTGGCGATGAGTCTGGGCAAGCCAATACCTTGAGCAATTTGGGGGCTACCTATGTTGATCAGGGGCAATATGCTAAAGCTCTCGACGTCTTAAATCAGTCTCTCTCCTTGCGCCAATCTATTGGTGATCGGCCAGGTGAAAGCATCACCCTTAACAACATTGGCAAAACCTATGAAGCCCTTGGCCAGTTTGAGCGTTCGCTCACTTATCACCAACAAGCCATTGCGATGCAAACCGAACTCGGCATTCGCTTACAGGAAGCCATCAGTCTGGGTAACCTAGGG
>JBCBQD010000326.1:0-5383 GCA_039820425.1 Cyanobacteria bacterium J06635_1 | reverse complement strand
CACCACACCCAATCGAGTTTTGAACTCTAACGTCAGGTTTTCAATTGAGAGTAGCGGCGCATCCATACTTGGTTCTCAGCAATTGTCGAATATCCCTTTCAGGCTGACTGCAGCGTCTGTGTCTAGAGATAGAGTCCCTTGGAGTCAGCCTGTAGATTATCAATTAACCCCCTAACTCCTCCGTCTCGGATCGACCAAATCCCTTAACCCATCCCCCAGCAAATTGAAACAAAACACCGCCAGCATCAGCATCGCCCCTGGAAAGATCGCCAGCCACCATTCTCCAGAAATGATATACGTTGCCCCTTCGGCCACCATGATGCCCCATTCCGGCGTTGGCGGGCGCACCCCCAGGCCAATAAATGACAGCCCCGCCGCGTTCAAAATCGCCCAGCCCATATTTAGCGAGATATGCACCATCATCACCGGCAGCACATTGGGAAATAAATGGTTTGCCATAATCCGCAGGTGGCTGTTTCCTGCCAATCTCGCTGCTTCAACATAACCTGCCTCGCGGCGAACTAAAATCTCGGACCGCACCACGCGGGTGTAAAGGGGCAAATTGATCACCGCCGTGGCATAGATAATGTTCTCCACTGTATTCCCCAGGGCCGCCACCAGGCCCATGGCCAGGATGAATAACGGGAAGGCCATGATGGTATCTACGATGCGGCTGATGATGCGATCGCACCACCCGCCAAAATACCCAGCACAGGTGCCCAACAGACTGCCTAAACCAAAGGATAATGCCACCGCTACCACGGCAATGCCCATATCTAACCGGGTCGCTACGATCACCCGGCTGAGCACATCGCGCCCCAGGTCGTCGGTGCCAAACCAGTGGGCCGCAGAGGGGGCCGACAGGGCGACGGCTGCGTTGCTGGCGAGGGAATCATAGGGTGCGATCGCGCTGCCAAACAAGGCAAATAGCCCCAGCAAAAAGAACAGCAAAAAAGCCCCGAAGGTGACAATATTCTCACCGATAATGTAGCGAGCCTGGGCCAGTCCAGACGTTAACCCAGATTGCAGAGAAGGTCGATATCCCGTCATGACTCAACCCCCGCCCGTGGATCAATCAGGGTGTACAGCAAATCAATAATCAAGTTAAGCACTACATAGAGCAGCGCCATCGTCAGCACAAACCCCTGCACCGCCGCATAGTCAGACGCAATTAATGCCGACACCGCATAGGAGCCAATCCCCGGCCAGGCAAAGACTTTCTCCACCAGCACATTGGCCCCCAGTAAAAAAGAGAAGACAACTCCTAGCGTGGTGACTATCGGCAGCAGGGCATTACGAAATGCATAGCTAAACAAAATTGTACGGGGTGCAAGGCCGCTGGCCCTGGCCGTGCGAATAAAATCACTGGACAGCACCCCCAGCATTGCCGCCCGGGTCACCCGCGCCAGTGGAGCCAAGGCAAACAGCCCCAGCGTCACCGCAGGCAGCACCAGCTGAGACAGCGCCGCCCAAAAGGTCTCTAAATTACCCGCCAGCAGACTATCGGCCAAGAACAACCCTGTTACTTGCTCTGGCGATGAATAGAGAATATCCAATCGACCCAGTGGTGCGGGGGCAACCCCCAGGCGAAAATAAAACACATAGACCAGCAGCAGCCCGGTAAAAAAGGTGGGCAGCGAGACCCCGGCAGTTGCCAAAACCCTGACCCCATGATCCATCCAGGAACCCGGACGGGTCGCGGCTAAGATTCCCAAGGGAATTGCCAGGGTAAGGGAGAAGATCAGCCCTGCCAGGGTGAGTTCCAGCGAAGCCGGTAGGCGGGTCAATAGGTCGGAGAGCACCGTTTGCCCTGTGGTCAACGACTGACCTAAATCTCCCCGTAGCAATTCCCCCACGTAGATTAAAAATTGCTCTGGCAGACTGCGATCCAGCCCCAGGCTCTCGCGAATCTGATCGATGGCCTCCTGGGTGGCGGCAGGGCCCGCAAAGTAGGCGGCGGGATCACCGGGCAGGGCTCGGGTGAGCACAAAGGTGACGATAATGACGCCGAGAATACTGGGAATTGCGGCAAAAATTCGACGGGTGATCACGGTGAAGGTGGATGGACGAGACATGGCCTATGCCTTCTTAATTTGTCGATAATCCAACTGACGATGGAACCAATACTGGTAGCCTGTCACATTGGGCTGCATCGCCACTGATAGATACGGCTGCGCCACCACAATCCGAGGCATTTCCTCAAAGGCAATCTTGAGAAACCCTTTCACATTCTCGTCATAGGCCGGGTCACCGGGCTTAGTCGCCAGGGCTGCATCCACCAGTTTATCCAGCTCTGGATTCTGGTAGGCGCTGCCGTTAAATGTGGCATTTTGCCCGTGGTAAGAATAGAAGAAGAAATAGTCGGGATAGTTGAGCCAACCGCCAAAGTTGTTGACGATCATAGGCCGACTTTTCTCCACCAGCACTGCCCGAAAATTAGAGCCAGGCACTTTCTCTAGCGTCACGTTAATGCCAATCTCCGCCAGCGATTCTTTCACCAACACACAAAAGGGTTCAGCCCATTCTTGAGTGCCCAGGTTAAAGGCCAGGGTAGTCTCAAACCCATCCGGGTAGCCCGACTCGGCCATCAGGGCCTTGGCCTTCTCCAGATCGGTGTTGTAAGGGTAAGGTTGGGGCCAGTCAATCGTCTTAGGCTCAGCATCCTTCGCGCCATACATCTTGACGCACTCACCGTAGAGCGCAGTCTCCACAATGGCGTCATAGGGCATTGCGTAGGCCACCGCCTGACGGACTTTGACATCGCTAAAGGGGTTGGCTGCCCCCCCAAGCTCAGGCTGGCTGTTGAGGTCGATGGTGTACAGACAGTTCTCAATCGGGGTCGAAGCAATCGTGTATTTTCCGGTTGCTTTCAGTTCACTAATGTCTTTCTCAGAGACCTCATAGTTGATGTCCACATCTCCCTTCTCTAAAAGGGCACGGCGGTTACCCGCCTCGGGCACATTCAACCAGATAATCTTCTCAATGGCAGGAGCCGGGCCAGACTTCCAGTCGTCATTGCGCACCAGCACGACCCGCTCCTCGGGTTGAAAGGTGTCAAGCATATAGGCACCGCTCCCAGCTGGATTGGCGTTGGCCCATTCCAGACCCCAGGGATCTGCTTCAGTGACGTTAGGCTCGATCAAGGCTGAGTTCATGATGGCGGGGATGGGTACCGCCATATCCATCAGGGTAAGTTTGTCTTCTCGCAGGAAGTTGACCTGGAAGGTATTATCATCGACGATAACGAACTGATCAGGATTCTCCAGCGCCCCCGCTTTCATCTGAAAAGAGGGAAAGCCACCTACGGATACCGCGCGATCATAGGACCATTTCACATCTTTCGCCGTGACCGAGGTACCATCGTGGAAGGTGGCGTCTTTACGCAGATTAAAGGTTACAGAGAGGCCATCGTCGGCGACTTCCCAGGACTCCGCCAACTCTGGCTCAATCACGGTGTAGTCATAGGAGAGGGAGCCGTCCTCCAGAGTCTTTTTACCAAAGGTGACGAGGCGATCGTATAAGCACCAAGAGATGCCATAGGCAGGGCGATTGGTGCCGACCTGATGTAAATCTAGCCCATTGGGAAAGCCGCCACCTTGGACGACCGTCAGGACAGCCGGTTCGGTGCTTGCCTCGCTATCGGCAGCAGGTGCAGCCCCACCTTCGGCAGACTCAGCGGCAGGCTGTGAACTTGACCCACAGGCATTGATCAAAGCCGCCAGGGAAACCCCTGTGGTAAATGCCGTCCCGCGTTTCAATAGATCTCGTCGCCGCATCACTACGCTCCTCCGCCAAATGGTTTTGATAAATCTGATTAGCGTTAGATTAGAGCAGTCAGGTGAAATTTTTCAGGAAAAATTCGGGAAGAAATCGGGAAGAATAGGGCGTAAGACTAGATCCGAATTCAGTCACCTCGATTCAAATAAGGATAACCTCATAGGGATAGTGCCTTATTCCAGTGAACACGGTTCATAAAATGAGTGTTTGTCAAAAAAACGCTTAGCAAGATTAATTTTGTTCATTAAAGTCTCAGCTTGGCCTTAACTGCGTATCTGTAGCGCTTAAGACAGCGTTTTTATCATAAGGCCATAAACAGCGATAACCCAATTAGTTCGGTTAACGCTTTACCAAGTTGAGGTCTTAACATGAAACGCTTTTTATTTTCTACGTTAGCGATTGTGATGTCGATGGGGGTGCTAACGACGGCTGCCAGTGCAAGGCAGGTCAGTCTCACTGAGAGCATCGCCGATCTCAATGGGGATGGTACAGTCACTCTCCATGAGTTGGTTCTCTACAATCGCGATCAGCGGGATAAGAATTAAGCCTGTAAAACCTATTAGTCGGTTACAGGTTGCGATCGCAACAATTCAAAATCTCCAAAGCCGAGCCAGGTCAGGTTTTTCGATGCGGGCCTAGCTTGTATCTGTTACCTGAAGGGTTCGGCTTGAAGACTGCCTAACCCTGTGGGAAAGCACGCCTTGTTTGCAAAGGGTCAGACCATTTTGGGCGGAAATTGCCTACTGGTGCCAAGGGAGTCTCAAATTTGGCATAAAGCTTAAGATATCCGAAAATAATCAGGATTCACATACGTTTAGGACGACACCCCCTCAAGAGTGTCACCTGGAATACATTTGCTCAAATAATATCCTGATAGCGTTTCTCTATCTTATGGTGTGAGGATGCTAGAAATGTTTACTGGTGCTTCACCGGCAGGGATGTCTCCCTTGTCGGGTCGATTGTTATGTCTGCTTTTAGGAACTACTTCGATAGCAGCTGGTCCGCTGATGGCCTCGGCTCTAGCAGAGGAGGAAACAACCGCCGAGGTAATATTGGAGTCACCACCGCCTCTGGTAGTGACTGATGCCTTCCTAGCCGAGGTCCCAGGGGCAGCCGTATCCGCAGAAGCACCAGTCGCTGAAGTTTCTTTGGAAGATACTTCCGTTGAAGAGGCTTTAGAGAGCTTTTCCGACGAACCATTTTCCCCCAATCAATTTGCAGCTGAGGGGTTTGCTGCCGAGGCCAGTAGTGTGTCGCCTGAGTCAACGGCAGAGCATTTAGCCCAGGTGACCAGTGTCTCTGAGCTTGATGATGTCAGACCCACCGACTGGGCCTATACAGCACTGGCCCGTTTGGTAGAAGAGTACGGCTGCATCGAAGGCTACCCCGACAGGACTTTTCGGGGTAACCGGGCGATGAGTCGCTACGAGTTTGCGGCTGGTTTAAATGCCTGTCTCGATGTGATCACGTTTACACCGGGCTACACTGAGGATTTAGAAATTATTCAGCGGTTGCAGGAGGAGTTTGCCGTAGAGCTGGCTGAAGTTCGCGATCGCCTTGATCCCCTCGAAGCCGATGTGGCTGAGCTACAGGCCAATCAGTTTTC
>JBCBQD010000325.1:0-5454 GCA_039820425.1 Cyanobacteria bacterium J06635_1 | reverse complement strand
GTTGAGGTCTGGCTAACTTCCCGATACCCTTTAGAGAAAGCGCCTAACTCCTGACGCCTAACGTCTGACGCCTGCCCCAACCAGACCTTCCCAGCCTCAAAAATACCCCCTATGACCTTCAATATCCGCCTGTTAGACACCCTTTCCTACGACGATGCCGAACCTCTTTTAGAGGACTACATCGGAGACTTAATCGATCAGTTTGTGGCATCAGCAACCGGACAGGCTCATATCAAAACCCATCCCGAGGGCGGCAACTGGATCGGTACCTTCATCGAGATGGCTTATCTCTATGGCGAGATGACCTTGCCTAAGATGACCAAGGGCGATGCCCAGCAGGTGATGGAGTATATTTTGCCCCGCAAGATAACTCTGATGGACCCCAGCGAAACCGATGATGCCATTCCTGAGCTGGTCGCCTTTTGGACCTTTTTGAAACAGGAATATAAGCTGCGAAGTGCGGGTGCGATCGCAAAATACCTGCTGTCCATCCAAACCAAATTCGGCAATTGGATGTTTGACCCAAACCGAGGCGGCATCGCCAAAAATTTCATAATGCAGGGAATGCAGGCAGGCTACGACATGGGCACAGAAGAAGGCATGAAAGCCTTTCAAGCGGAATATAACCAAAACATTAAGGCCCATACCCCCCTTCAGCCGCCGCCCCAACTGTATCCCATGGTGGCCCCGCCGCCGGAGGTTCAGCAAATGCTCGACATCCTCGGGGTCGATCTGCCAGAGGTGGGCACCATGGTCAATCCGGCAGATTTGATGGGGAGTATTCTCAATGCCACCAAGCAAATGGAAGCATCGGTTAGCCCGACTGGGGCAACCGCCCCCCCCAAATCAGGGCCAAGCTTTTTACAATCCCTCCGCACTGAGATGATGGCAAGTTCTTTAGGGGAGGAGATGTCAGAACTGTCGGAGGAGGCCAGCGATCTGCTCCGGTCTCAAACGATTACCGAAACTGAGCCAGGCAGCATTCTGCAAGACTTCCAGACTGTGCTAGATCTGATCGGCTCAAAAGGCATTGCCGCCAGTGGCAAACGTCATCAGATGCCCCTCAAGCTGCTGGCAGACCTAAATCAACGCTTGGGGCATCCCGTTGATCTGGCCCTCAAACGCCCGCAGCAAAAATCTTACCCGCCTATCCACGGACTGTACTTGCTGTTGCGGGCAACCGGAATTGTCCAGGTGACTGCCCAGGGAAAACAACATAAACTGGTGCTTAACCCTCCAGTCTATGACGCCTGGCAGCAGCTAAATCCAACTGAGCGCTATTGCACCCTCTTAGAGGCCTGGTTCGTTCGCGGTCATGCCGAGATGCTGGGCGATGAACGTGGGGACCCCTTTACTGAGGGCAATCGCTGTCTCAATGCCTGGCCAAGTATTGCTAAGGAGAAAAAACATACCTACTCGAAATATACTGCGCAAGATCGCCTCAGCTACTGGCCAGGGTTCCATAATCTGGCACTGATGGAGATGTTTGGCCTGCTTCAGATTACCGCTGGCAAGCCAGAGGCGGGCAAGGGCTGGCGAATTAAAAGTGTTGAAGCCCTCCCCTGGGGTAAGGCGCTGATGGGGCTGATAGCCAATGCCTATCTGAGCAAAAATCTGACGTGGGCTTCTGAAAACGATCCCACACTGCCCTTTAACGAGCTACAGCCTTTCCTGCAACCCTACTTTCCCGAGTGGCAAAAGAGTCTGGAACTGCCCAGCCAGCCATTTCGACCTGGACGCCATATCTTTAAGGTGTCGCTGGGTAAGATCTGGCGACGCATTGCGATTTCTGCAGACGCCACCCTATCCCATCTTAGTGGCCTGATTCTGGATTCTGTAGAGTTCGATTCTGACCATCTGTATATGTTCAATTACACCAATGAGGTGGGTCGAAAGGTGGAGGTGATGTGCCCTTACTCAGATGGTGACCTTTTTACAAGCGAGGTCCAAATCGGCAGCTTGCCCCTGGTTGAGGGAGGCGTCATGAAATATATATTTGACTTTGGCGATTGGTGGGAGTTTGAGGTGCAGTTAGAGACGGTTGAGCCAGCCCCAGAAGCGGAGCCGGAGAAGGCTTTTGTGAAAAAAACAAAGTCTAAGACAAAGCCTAGGCGGCGTCGGGCTAAGCCACGCCAACCCCTGGGAGAAATCATCGAAGTTCACGGCGAGGCACCCCCCCAATATCCTGACTATGATGAGGATTGGTAAGTCTCTATGAATCCAGCAACTCATCGGGGTCAATGCCTTGTGCTTGCAGTTTGGATAAAAGTTGTGATAGCTGCACTTCGGCTTGTTCGGCTCGCTGACGTTCTTGCTCAGCCCGCTGACGTTCTCCAACCAGGCGCTCAGTGTCAGTGCGTATCCACTGGGCGCTTTTGTCGTACCAGCGTAGCCAGTCGCGCTCGATGCCTTTATAGCTGCCATGCCACGTTCCTAAGCCTAGCTTTAGCTCTGGTATCCACAGTTTTTGGTCAGTGATGTCGAGTTCTTGATATCGAGCATTTCTAAGCCCAAATGCACGGAACTGGTTGGTATAGCGGTTATAGACAACGTAATACGGGATTCTGAGAATTTGTTCATAAACCTCCCATTTTGTCGGGGGTTTACCGTCGCCGCGCTGGGTCTGGCCCAGGTCTTCTTGCTCAGTGCCGGGGGAAAGCAGCTCAACAACAATCAGGGGATTCACCCCTTCTTGCCAGATGACGTAGCTCAAACGCAAATCGTGATTATCGTAAAGGCGCGGCACCCCCAGAGCGAGAAACCAATCTGGGCGCTTGTACCATTGGGGATGGCGAATATCGTAGTAGAGATTCAGGTCTGTGCCGGTAAAAAACTCATCGGCACTATAATCGCTGAGGTACAGGGTGGCACTCAGCAGCTCGGGTTGTAAGTCGTGATACTCGTCAGGCAAACCGGGTTCATTGGGGTCTTCGCTGAGCAAATCGTACATGGTTGGCAGCGTTTCACGCGGGGAACGCGGCGGGTCGGTTTGCTCAACATAGGGGCGATTGACAACCATGATGGATTTGAGGCACTACTAGTCATTGTAACTGCAGGTTAGAGTAGGTCACTGTCACAAAAAATGTGAAGCTGCATCAGCTTATCTGACCTGATTTTGAGAGTAGTTGAATTGTAGGATGGAGCCCGGCTAGTCTACATAGCCACCGAGGATTTCTTTGAAGGTCTCTGGGGTGCGATCGCGAATCGTGTTTTTCCAAAAAGTAAGGGCTTCTATGTGACCGGGGAGCTGTCGTATTTCCCAGATGCCCGGATGTTGCTCAAAAATATGCATCGCCATGGCTCGACCTAGCCCCTGACGGCGGTAGCGTCTCATGACAAAGAATTCTGCCATGCTGTAGTCACTCTCAGGCAAATAGTGGTGGGTGTTGACTAGGGCAAAGCCTGCCAGTTTACCTGACAATTTGGCGAGATAGGGATATCGCCCCGGCTCAACCCAGTAATGATCTAGATAAGGATAGCCAAACTCACCCTGCTCGTTCAAATCAGCGTTTGAGAAGGGGGAGAGATCATGCTGATGCAGCTCTAGCAGATGTCTCAGCATCAGCTTATCCTGCCTCAAAGCCTTATAAATCTCAAGCGCCATAGGTGTCTCCAGAAACCGGGTTTCTTTTAGGCTATCAACAGTACCTAAAGATTTTCCAGAGAAACCCGGTTTCTCTGCGGCAGGGAGCTTTCTCAATATATGGCAACGGGTTACTCTCCCTCCCAATAGTCGAGACAAATCTTCTCGCGTCCAACAAAGAGGAACATCTCTGGCTGTTGGTCTGCCCCTGAGTGAAACTCAGCCAGTACGCCAAACTTGTCAGAGTCTGGATATTCTGCTATCTCGGGCGAGAGTTTAGTGCTGACGGCCAGATATTTTAAGTCCACCGTGCCCGTGTTGATAATCTGATGGGCGGTTTTGCGATCGCCCGCCGGGCAGGCAATGATATCGCCAGTGCGTATCGGATACGTCGCTTCTCCGATACGCACTTCCCCCACCCCTTCGAGGATATAAAACATTTCCTCATTCACCCGATGGTTATGAAACGGGTAGGCTCGTTTGCCAGGGGGCACAACGGTGAGGTTATAGCCCAGCTTTTGCGCTCCGATCTGTGACCCAATCGGGCACATCCGCGCATCAAAGCGCTCAGCGGCATCGCCTTTAGCGGCCCAGCTTGCGGGGCGAGGCTGTGGATTGAGGTCAGCAATATTGATAATGGGTTTGCTCATGACTTCCTCCCAAACGTCCAGAAACTGGGTTTCTAGATGGCTATTATCAGCTTCTTTGAAATTATCGCCAGAAATTGAGCTCCTCGCCACTAGAAACCCGGTTGCTTTGAGGCAACTGCCAACACCCTGAGGCTGATCGAGGGAAACCGGGTTTCTGGGTTTCCCGCCAGCTTTAGCCCAATTCAAAGGTTGTCACCCCAAAGGTGCGGTCTATGGGTAGCCCAGGTTCTCCCTGTGTGTACATCCGGGCCGTTTCAAACATGCTGTGCATCTCATATCGCTTTGCTAACTCAACCGCGAGGGGGTTTGTTTCGGGGACATCTAGATAAAAAGGTATTCCAGTGGGCACCTTGGTTTGCAAAGCGCGGAAGATAGCTTCTGCATCCTCGGGTTTATCGGCAAACAAAGGGCCTATCTTATATCCGGTGCGACAAACCCTGAGCATGCCATACCCTGCCAGGGTTTGATTGTGCATTAGCCCGACGGCATGGCTGCTGGGTTGAGCCAGCCAGCATTTAAGAAACTGAGCGCGATCGCACGGAAAAAAGGCACGGTCATATTCAATGACAGCATCCATGGGCACGGACGATAAGGGAACCAAATTCGCTGAGGGCTCTATTCTGCCCCCATCTCCTATGCCCTCATAGCGGATATTTCGGTAGGCCAGGGTAAACCCAGACTTGATGTAATTGTCTTGCTGCGCGACCACCCCATCCAGGCCAATATTGCAGCCCTGCAAATAGTCCATGCCCGCCTGCCAGAGCCTGAGACCATACCCTTGGCCTCGAAACTCCGGCTTCACAATGTAGAATCCAATAAAACCAAAGGTATCACCATATTTGACCGCTGAGAGCGAGGCAATCGGTTCCCCATCGAGCAGGCCCATCAGAAACCCGTTGGGATCAGCCGCATAAAAGCAGTCTGCGTCGTGCAGTCCTGGGTTCCAGCCCTCGGCAGCAGCCCAGTCAACGGCGAGGTCTAACTCACGGCGGGTCATGGTTTTGAGGGTATAGTGCGCCATAGCGTTTGTCAGATACCTTATAAATTTAACCAGAACTATTAGGCTTCATCGAGTACAACCAGATGGTTATACCGCGATCGCACACAGAGCCAGTTTAGGCTTTATGTAACCCGTTGAGCGAATGTGAAGACAGGGCTTCTGGCGAGCAGGGAGCTGATTCAATGGGGCGGTCTCAAAGTTTTTGCTATACCCCCTTGACC
>JBCBQD010000324.1:0-5483 GCA_039820425.1 Cyanobacteria bacterium J06635_1 | reverse complement strand
CTGTGTATTGAGCATCCCAGCGATACTAGGTGCATTAAGCAATCTGTCCAGCGCGATATGATATTTTGCTAAGCCCGTACGGGCTGACCTAGCGTTGTAATATACAGCACTGCTTCATCCGCCGGAATACCCAACACTTCATTCACCTGATTATCAAAGAAGCCGCCAATACCACTGACGCCCAAACCCAGGCGAATTGCTGCTAGATTGAGTCGCTGCCCGAGGTGGCCGGCATCCATGTGCAAATAACGATAAACGCGATCGCCGTAGCGTGTCACTGCTTTCTTCAGATCCGCCGTGTGAAATAGCACTGCCGCTGCGTCTCGGCCCAAAGGTTGCTGCAAACAGAGATAGTGGAGTTCTGACCGAAAGTTTTTAAACCGCACCTGCCTGAGTTCTTGGGCCTGGGGGGCGTAGTAGTAGCAGCCTTCATCAAGCCCGGCTACCCCGGACACGGCCAAGAAGGTTTCAATCAGATTGACGTCAAAATAGTCGGGGTCAGTGTCAATCCCCTGATCGCGGTAGCCTTCTGGGTGGTAAGTAAAGTTCAGCAGCTGTTTGAGTTGATTGAGACTAATGTCAGCACCGCTGTAATGACGGGTAGAGCGGCGGCGCAAGAGGGTGTGTTCTAGGGCTTCTAAAGCGTTACCCCAATCGATTGGGGTAGTTTTTGTATCAATCTTGAGGCAAAACGGAAAATTGTATTGGTCTTCTGATTTAGCCTTGGACTCGGAGGCTGGTGTCGATTTTAATCGAGCTTGTAGGGCAGAGTAGTCTACGTCGGCATCAATGCAGGTCGCTTGGTGCAGGTAGGTGAGCAGTTCGCCATCGGCGATCGCAGGATAGTCCAGCTGGGTTGAACTGGGGAGGGCGGTGCAACCGTGGGGCAGATTTTGTTCGACTTTGAGCAAATCGGCTAGGGCGATGACCGCGAGCGCCCCTTCTTGTTCTTCATCCAGATATAAAATCTGATTCACAGCACTATCGACAAAACCACCAATGACATGGGGGCGATAGTCGCTCAGTGAGCCAGCCAACTCTAAATTGCCCAACAGGTGTCCTGCATCTAAAAACACACGGCGGTAGGCTCGATCTTCGTAGCGCCAAGCTGACCGTTGAAACACTGCCGTCATTACCAGCGCCAGATGCGTTTTTTCAAAGGCTGGATGCCAAAAGCAAGCCGCTTGTAACGACTGCCACACATGGTCATCCCAAAATCGCCACAGGCTGTGGGTGCGCACCTGATAGTTGTATAACCCTGCAGGCAATAGGGAAGTGCCCCGAGAAATCAGATACAGTTCAGCGGGATATAAGCCACCCGCTGAGGGGGCTGCCCGCAAGTAGAAGGGTTTGCCTGATGCGGTTGCCAGTTTTGCGGTGAGGCCATAGCTGTCTACCAGCAGTTTAGACAATCGTTGCCACCACACCTGTTGGGCCTGGGGTTCATCGGTTTCTGGGGCTGCGGGCAAGTAGGGCTGTAAGTCGACGGTTGTCCCGAGTTGATAGCGTTTGTAGGGATCAGGTTGCTGGGAGAAATCCAGTCTACGACCTTGACTTGCCAGTCGTTCCGGCATGTATTTCGTACGTTCGTGGTAATGCTGGGCGATGGAAACGTGCAGTTCAGGCATGAAACTTTTTACGGGTCGGATCTGAGAACGGCAAGGGCTTTCCCGCAGTAGGCGGCTCTAAAAACATTTTAGTGGGGATAGAAACCATATCCGATTTGAAAAGTTGAGTTTTTAATTTTGCAGAGAAAGTTGTGGATTTGGATGGAGATGAAATTGAAGTGACCTGTAAACGTAAAAGAATACTTAAAGCTGAGTCAAAATCAGCCCTGCTCCATTAAATTAACTTTCATTAAGCATGAGTATGAATGCTTAGTCGCGCTCTGTTCATGCCTAATCAGGCGATCGCTTGTCGTTCAGCGATCGCTCGTGGGAAGAAACAGCCAAGGAGCAATGAGCTTCTCGGCTACGCGGCCACGGCATCTATAGCTCAAGACGTTGGAGGGGTGTCTAGCCCCGGCCAAGGTTTAGTAATGGACATGTGTATGGAGAAACTATCAGCTTCGACGTTGCTGGCAGCATACCAATCAGGTCGGTTAGATTTTGCCAGTGTGACGCTCAACGGAGTCGATTTGTTTGAACAAGACCTGCGGGGGATTGTGCTGTCCCAATCCGTGATTCAACGGGCCTATTTGCCTTATATCAATCTCAGCAACGCCACCCTCGATCAAACCCAGTTCCAAGGGAGTGAGTTGAGTGATGCCAAGCTCTATAACGTCGATGCACGCAAGAGCAACTTCCAAGGGGCGATGATGGCGCGAGCCAATCTGCGTAAAGGCAATTTTCAAGGGGCTATTCTGGCGGGGGCAAACCTCTATGGTGCAGATCTGCGATCTGCCGATCTCCGGCATGCCGATTTGCGGGGGGCGGATCTCACCCGTGCTGATTTGACAGGAGCCCTGCTGGCCCAGGCAGATTTGGCCGGATGCAACTTGTTTCGGGCCCAACAGGTAGATGTTAGCGAGGCTCTCTGCGATCGCACGACGGTTTTTCCCGACGGTCATCGCAACTATCCCTAGCGGTTCAGCTATGCTAAGCGTAGTTGAACCCCTTAACCGCCGCGATTCATGACCGAGCGCTCCCGAAAAGATTGTTCTCCTATTTCTCAGGCGAATCGGCTAATGCCTGCTGATTTTGGTTTGGGCCTGTGGTTGTGGTTCAAGTCTGGGTGGATTGGGCGGCAGCA
Organism: Cyanobacteria bacterium J06635_1; assembly: GCA_039820425.1. Lineage (GTDB taxonomy): Bacteria > Cyanobacteriota > Cyanobacteriia > Phormidesmidales > Phormidesmidaceae > SIO4C1. Next base: position 2,732 of record JBCBQD010000324.1, on the reverse strand, counting down.
GGGGGAGCGGGGGACGCAGGGAGAGCAGCGGAGGCATAGGGGGCAGGGGAGGCTGTTGTTGGCTGCGACCTGTTTGCTTTCAGGCAGTGTTGCGATCGCGCCAGTTCAAGCCGTTCAAGCAAACCCCTCAATTTTACTGGCTCAGGCTGTCAGCCCATCTGCAGACCTGGAAGCTCGACAAAGGGAAGCTGATTTAGCGCTGAGTCGAGCGACGACGCTGTTTGTGGTGTTATTGGGCACGTTGATTTTGTTGATTGGGGTCGGCGTCGTTATGCTGTGGCTGCTGCGTCGCTCGGTGGTCAAAGAAGTGGCTGAGGTGGTGCGGGGTCAGCTCAATGAGATGACTGATCTAGAAGGCAAGATTCGCACTGCGACGAAAGATTTAGACGTGATTTTGCGGGATGCTGATGCGGCAGCTGACGATCTTGACCATCGAGCTGGAGACTTTGCCGATCAGGTGGCAAATCAGCGCCAAAGCCTGTCAAAACTGGTGGAAGAACTGACTCAGTTTAAGACCCAGACCCTAGCTTCCTGGGAGGAGCAGGTGACCACGGTGCGTCAGACCTTAGCGACGGCTGAGTCTGATTTTGCCAGCCACGTCAACCAGCTCCAGGAAACGGCCCAAGCTAAACTGACCCAGTTTGAACAAGACACGGCTAGTCAACGCGATCGCACCTTAGAAACGCTCCAGGCATCAGAGACCACCGTCACTGAACGCCTCGCCCAGGTTGAAACGGCCAGTGAACAGGCTCAAGCTCGTTTAGACGAGCAGGTGACTCAATCGGCCTCGACGTTTAGCCAGCAGTTAGAAAACCTCAGTACTACCGCGAGTCAGCAGTTGGAAAGGCTCAGTGCCAGCGCCACAGAACAGCGCGATCGCACCTTAGAAGACCTGACCCAGCTCAAGACAGACTTTCCCGATCGCCTGGCGGCTTTGCAAAACGAGGTTCAGGGGGAAATTCAAACCCAAGGCGATCGCGCTCTGGAAGCGCTGCAGCGGCAGCAGCAGGATGTCAGTAGCCAACTCGACGAAATTCAGGCCAGCACCTATGGGCATAAAGAACTGGCGCTGAAAAATATTGAGCAGGCCAACCGCGAATTTCAGCAGCAGTTTGAAATGCTGAAACAGACCATCGAAGCAGAAAAAGTTCGGGTCTTAGCAGATCTCAAAGGCTCTACCGATGATTTCTTTGCGCAGTTTGGTGGCTTCAAGGCAGACATCGAAGGGCGCAAGACCAATATTTTGATTGACCTGGATCGCTCGGCTGAAGAGTTCCTCAGCCAGTTTAGTGGCCTTCAAGCCGAAGTCGAGGAGCAAAAGCAAGACTTGCTGGATTCTCTGCGTCAGCAGGGCCAGTCGTTCCTGAATCAGTTTGAAGCCTTACAAACTGACGTTGTGGTAGAAAAGCAGCGTACCTTAACCGCCTTACAAGGAACCGCCAGCGACTTTTCTGCTCAGCTAAACGACCTGCGCGCCGAACTGGCGGATCAAAAATCGACGTTGTTTGACGATCTGACCCAGACCGCCACGGCCTTTACTGACCAAGTGAACCAGCTCCGTACGGGCCTAGACGGTCAAGAAGGCAGCGCTGCTGCTACGCTGCAGCGCCTGGAAGCTGAATTTACCGATCAGCTTGCGGCAGTGCGGGATGTGGTGTTTAGTCGCCGCGATCGTGTCTTAGACAAACTCGACGAATTTGGTAATCGATTGGGTGAGCAGCTCTCTGTGCTTGAGACCGAAGCCGCTGAACGGCAGCAGGGAGCCCGTCAACGTGTGGAACAACTCGAAGGCGATTTTGCCAATCAGCTAATCGATCTGCAATCGACCTTAGCAGGGCAAAAAGACTCTACCCTGGGGGATTTGGATCGGTTACGGCTTGACTTTAGCGATCGCATCAATGCCCTCCAAGCCGAAGCTCAGCGCCAAAAAGATGAGATTATGAGCACGTTGGGCGAAGTCACGCCCCAATTTGTGGCCGACTCCTTTGTGGCCGATGCCCAACAGCAGCTCAAGCAATTTTCAGATCAACTCGGCAAACTTGAATCGAACCGCCCCGAACTGTTCCTCACCGCTGAAGATTACATCACCCGGGGCGATCAGCTGCTCGAACAAGGTGACTACGCAGCGGCCCTAAAAGAATATGATAGTGCCCTGGAAATTCGCCCCAGCAATGTCGGAGTGTGGCTAAACCGCAGTCGAGTGCTGAGCGAACTGGGCCGGACTGAAGACGCCCTAGCCAGCTTGGACAAAGTGGTTGAACTCACCCCCGCTGACACCGATGCCTGGTATCAGCGGGGGATGACGCTGCGAGAACTGCGTCGCTATGAAGAAGCAGTAGCGGCCTTTGACCAGGTGTTGAGTCGTAAACCGGAAACTGACCCAGAAAATGCTAAGGTTTGGCTGAGTAAAGGACTGGCACTGAGTCGGTTGCGGCAGCGTGAGGAAGCGATCGCAGCCTTTGATCAAGCCTTAGAAATCAACCCTGAATACCATGAGGCTTGGGTTAACCGAGGGGTAGCCTACGGTATTTTGCAACAGCACCAGGCGGCCTTTGAGTCATTTGACAAAGCGGTTGAGTTTCAAGCTAATGATGCGGTGGCCTGGTTGAATCGCGGCCCAATTTCATCAATACATAGCCCCGATTATCCCAGCCCTTCGGCGCACTGGGGTTAAATCGGGTGGCTTTATCAAAAGAAGCCAAAGCATCTTCAAACCGTTCCAATTCAATCAG
>JBCBQD010000323.1:0-5521 GCA_039820425.1 Cyanobacteria bacterium J06635_1 | reverse complement strand
CTGAGCCGCATCTACCATGCCCTCTGAGCAGCACTGCCCTTTGCCCTTCATTAGCCAGAGGGTCAAACCGATGACGTCATGCCCTTGCTGTTGCAGCGTTGCCGCTGCTACAGAGCTGTCCACACCACCTGAGAGACCGACTACGATTTTGCCCATGACCCTGCTAAATCAATACGTTGCACCCTGTACATTACAAACAGCCTGTCCATCACAGACAGTTTGTACGCGGGTGTTTACTCTCTAGGCTAGCATCCCCAGAATACTTCAGAATTAAGGGCGAGCTGACAAAGTATTCGTAGTGAAATGGGGGGTATTCCGGAGAGATTGTTGAAGCCTTTATAAAGAAAATGGAAACTAAACTGACCCATCGCCACGCTCAGCTAGAAACCTATCTGGTGACGACTGAGCAGATGCAGCAAATTGAGGCACGGGTGTTTGCCGCCGGGATGCCTGTGGCAGCGCTGATGGAGAAAGTGGCGGGGCTAATTGTGCAGGCGTTCCAGCAAATACTGGACCTAGAAGGATTGCCGGGAAGCCGAATCGGGGTTTTAGTGGGGCCGGGTCATAACGGCGGTGATGCGCTGGTGGTGGCTCGGGAACTCTGGCTGGCTGGACACGAGGTGGTGATTTGCCATCCTTTCCCAAGGCGCAAGCCCCTGACCGAGAGCCATGGGAACTATGCCCGCAGTCTAGGGATTCCCTGGGAAACCTCGGTGGATGCCTTAGCCAGCTGGAGCCAGGACTGTGACTACCTGGTTGATGGTCTGTTTGGGTTTGGCTTGGAGCGTCCGATTGAAGGACCGCTGGCGGCTGCGATCGCAACCCTCAATGACACCCCTCTACCCGTGATCAGCCTCGATCTCCCCTCGGGGATCCACACCAATACGGGGCAGGTGCTCGGCACCGCCGTCAAAGCCACCCATACTCTTTGCCTGGGTCTGTGGAAACGGGCCTTTGTGCAGGAGACGGCCCTGACTTACCTGGGCAGCCCCCGGCTGATTGATTTTGGCCTACCCCTGACCGATATCCAGGCGGTATTAGGCACCTCTCCAGTACAACAACGGCTCACCCCCCAAATCGCCCGTCAGGGGCTGCCGCTGCATCGGCCAGCCACCGCCCATAAGTACACCGCTGGGCATTTGTTGCTGATTGCGGGGTCTTGTCAATATGCGGGGGCAGCCTTGTTAGCTGGGCTGGGGGCCGTCGCCAGCGGGGTGGGCATGCTCACCATCGCTGTCCCCGAGTCGCTGCGACTGTGGCTAGTGAGTCAGCTGCCAGGGGCTTTAGTCGTCGGCTGCGCTGAGGGTCGCCAGGGTGAAATCGCAGCGCTTCCTGATGATATCCACCTTGATCGCTACGATGCGATTGCCTGTGGCCCTGGTCTCACCCAGCAGGCAAAATCTGCCGTAGCAGTGGTTATCAATAGCGATCGCCCCCTTGTTCTTGATGCCGATGGGTTAAATATTCTCACCACAGGCTCGCCGTGCAGCACCCTAAAAAATCGTCTAGCTCCAACTGTCATCACACCCCATCCCGGCGAATTCAAACGATTGTTTCCTGAGATCGACTTGACAGACAGGGGCACGGCAGCCCAGCAGGCCGCAAAGCTCAGTGGGGCAACCTTAGTTTTAAAAGGGGCGCGCAGTGCGATCGCGTCGCCCCAGGGCCAACTCTGGTTTAATCCGATCGGTACCCCTGCCCTGGCCCGAGGCGGTAGCGGCGACGTGCTCACCGGCTTACTCGGTGGGATCGCCGCCCAAAAGTTGGTGGGCCAAGATCCTAAGGCATGGCCCCAAGCCATCCTCGACGCCGCCTTAAGCAGTGTTTGGTGGCATGGCCAAACGGGAGTGCAGCTATCGGCCCAGCGGTCAGTGTTGGGGGTTGATCCAGTCACGCTGGCAAAGGGGTTGAATTGGGTAGTGGGTGGTGGGTAGTGGGTAATGGACGGTGGGTAATGGGTAATGGACGGTGGGTAGTAAGTTAAGTTGTCCTTTCTGCCCTGCTCCCTTGCCCCTCTACTCTCCACCCTCTACTCTCTACCTCCCCTATCTCCGCGTCCCCGCGTCCCCGCGTCCCCGCGTCCCCGCGTCTGCGCCCCTGCCCCTCGACTCTCTATCCTCTATCCTCTATCCCCCGCCCCTTCTGCCTTGACTGTCTGGACTGCCAGGTCATTAAAAACAGCGCCACAATAGTCAGGGGGACAATCACAAACTTAAGTATGTTCCCCAGGGCCTCAGAGCTGCTGTGGTTGGACGTCTCTAGAAACAGATAAAGCAGATAGGCAATGTAGTAGCTCAACAGGAGCGCCCCTTCCCAACGGCTAACCAAATTGCCTGAGAAAAATATTGGGAAGCACATCACGGCGACCGCCACCATGACAGGGATATCAAAGCTGAGGGCCGTGGACGAGATTTGAATGCCGCCCGGTGAGATCGCGCTGGTCGTCCCAAGCACGACCAAAATATTGAAAATATTACTGCCCACCACGTTGCCAACGGCGATATCGCGCTCACCGCGCAAGCTAGCCACCAGGGAGGTGGCTAGCTCTGGCAGCGATGTGCCCAGGGCCACAATGGTTAGACCAATTACCAGCGCACTGGCCCCCAGCGCCGTTGCAATATCGACGGCCCCTTGCACCAAGAACTGAGCCCCCCCCAGCAGCATCACTGAGCCAAACATAAACAAGGCAGCGTTGTTACCCACCTTTCGCCACGAAAACGGACGGGGGCCATACTCTTGCGCATATTCATCTTGAACGCCCTGGTCTTTTTCGCGACGGCTCTGAATCAAAAGAAATATGGTGTAAACCAACCCACCAATGAACAAAATCACCCCATCGGTGGAACTAATGGTGCCGTCCAACCCAAAAAGCAACATCAGCCCAGAGACCCCGATCATGATCGGCACGTCCAGGCGTACCAGCTGCTGAGCTACCACCAGGGGGGCTACTAGGGAAGACGCCCCTAAAATCAATAGAACGTTACAAATATTGCTACCCACCACATTGCCGAGGGCCAGATCTGCCTGTCCTTCAAACGCAGCGCGAATACTCACGGCCAGCTCAGGGGCGCTGGTGCCAAAGGCCACAATCGTCAGGCCAATAATCAGCGGCGAAACCCCCATCATAGAAGCAAACCGAGAGGCACCTCTGACTAAACACTCTGCCCCAAATACCAGCAGCACGACGCCTAGCATAACCAACGTGACAGCGGTGATAGTCATGGAAAATTAAATCGCAATAGGTCACAATAATGCAGCGTCTCACCCCATAAGATAACCTAAAACAGTCCCATGTCCCTTGCTCCCTGGCGCGCCTCCCTCACAGGAGCACTGCATCACAATCGCGCCCAGCCCTATTCCCGCTATTTTCAACTGGCGACTGTTCGTCCCGACGGTATCCCAGCCAATCGAACCGTTGTGTTTCGGGGCTTTCAAGACGGGACGAACAGTCTGACGATGATTACGGACAACCGCAGCGAGAAAATTCGGCATTTAGAATGCTCCCCTTGGGCAGAAGCCTGCTGGTATTTCACAAAGACGCGGGAGCAGTTTCGCCTCACTGGTCAGCTTCGTTGCATCGATGCAGTTTGCCAGGGGGGTGATACGTTGCGTTTGGAGGTTTGGCAATCGATCTCAGACGCGGCGCGATCGCAATTTTACTGGCCCCAACCTGGCCAACCCAGGGCTGCCCCATCTAACTTCGACTCGGCATTAGTGGAGCAGGGGCTCCCCCCCGATAGCTTTTGTCTGTTATTGCTCACCCCTACCTCAGTGGACCACCTTAAATTACGAGGCCAGCCCCAAAACCGCTATCGCTATCAGCAAAGCAGCAATGGTGGATGGTCGTCAGTAGAAGTCAACCCTTAAGGAGTGCTTTTGAACAGTACTTTAGACAACCGGTCTACATCCCTGAGCCGCCTAAAAACTCTTCGATAGCACGGTCTTCAAGACGACAGCAGTCTTTGTGAGGAATGCCATTAAAGTCAGTGTGACCATTGGTGTCAGCAGTATTGGCAGCCACAGCATTGACAGCCACAGCATTGACAGCCACAGTATTGGCTGCCGTCTTATTCATGCTGGCCCCAGCTGCTGTCAGAACCCGCTCGGACTGAGCTGAACGCATCGCCTCTAACTGCTGCTCTAGATTCTCGATGCGATCGACCAGGGTGCGAATAACTTCGGCTTCTGAGTCTGGCAGACGACCATGCTCAAGGGGCTCAACCCTTTCGCCAGAGCGATAGACCACCCGACCAGGTACCCCAACCACGGTGCAATCGGACGGTACCTCCCGGAGCACTACGGAGCCAGCCCCGATACGCACATTATTGCCAATCTGAATGTTGCCAAGCACCTTGGCCCCAGCTCCCACCACAACATGATTGCCCAGGGTTGGGTGGCGCTTACCACTTTCCTTACCGGTGCCCCCCAGGGTGACCCCCTGATAGATCAGCACATCATCCCCGATGATGGCCGTTTCGCCGATCACAACCCCCATCCCGTGGTCGATAAAAACCCCTTTCCCGATGTTGGCCCCAGGATGGATCTCAATGCCCGTAAAAAATCGAGCCAGGTGGGAAATGAATCGAGGCACAAAAGGAAGCCCCAAATGCCAAAGCCGATGCGCTACCCGATGCATCAGTAAAGCCTGCAAGCCAGGGTAGCAAAAGAGGACTTCTAACCAATTGCGAGCTGCCGGGTCACGATCAAAGATGATCTTAAAATCGGCAAACAGAGATTTCAACACGCGTGATTTCCTTAAACGAATTGCTCGAGTCCGGCTTTTGGGGTCAAATTCGCCACTCATATTTTAGCGTTAGCAGCCTTATCAAAGCTCGTCACCGCTCTAATCTGTTTGACTATTCTTTAAAGATCAAGATCGTCGCAAAGCAACTCGACCCGCTTAGGATCGTTGCAGGTGAATCTACCAGGCACTGAATAAGCTCCCGACAGCGGCAAGGAGTCACTGTAAATAAACTGGGTACTCACGGGGACAGATGAAAATCCGAAACTAGGCACTGGTAAAGGCTCCCCGCCGCCCACGCTCAGGTCTTCAACCATCAGGGTGCGCTCTTGCTGTGGCCCTAAATCTTGAGCCGACCGGGACGCATTGCTGACATCTTCAAAGCTCGACGTCGTTTGTGCCGTTGCAGACGAACTTGCCATCAGCGAGCCAACTATCAGCAGAGATAAACCGACAAGACCTAAATTTCGCATAGCCACATAACCCAACGCTGCAGTTACCTGTCATAGTAACGAGCAATTCTGAAGGGGGGATTAGTTTTCCCGAAATAATTCAGGATCAAGGGGGAAGGTATTGGGTGGTGGGGAGTGGGCGATCTATCCAATTCTCTCTACCCTATACCCAACCGGCCTGCCAAACTTGGCGTCAACGGCAACAGTGTCGCCAGCATCATGAACAAAATTAGCAGGGCCAGCCCGGCTCGGGCGTCGTCCGGCTCGCTCTGATTTTGTTCTTGCAGCGGGGGTTGGAGCGCCCTTGCCTAGATGATCTGAGCGAGCC
>JBCBQD010000322.1:0-5563 GCA_039820425.1 Cyanobacteria bacterium J06635_1 | reverse complement strand
ACTCACCGCTGGGGCTGAGCGGATTCAGGCCCAAAGTCAGGTTGAGACCGCCCTCAGAGATTTGCAGCTGGCCCAGGTTCGGGTCGAGAATTCACTCATCCGCGCACCGATTTCTGGACGGGTGCTGCGCGTCCTCACCCATGCCGGGGAAACCGTCAGTGATACCAACGGTCGGGGGAAAGGCTCGGTACTTGATATAGCCAATACCCGTCAGATGAATGTGGTAGCCGAGGTCCATGAGACCAGCATTCGTCAGGTTCAGATGGGGCAGTCTGTCCTGGTGACCAGTCGCAATGAGGCGTTTGAAGGTGAACTCACGGGTACGGTGGGGTTGGTGGGTAACCAAATTTTCAAAAAAGATGTGCTCAATGATGACCCCACGGCGCGGGTCGATGCGCGGGTTGTTGAGGTAAAGATTTTGCTTGATAACCCTGATGCGGTCGCCCGTCTAACCAATTTGCAAGTCGAGGTAGAGATTGATACTTCGACAAAGGCTGCGTTACCAACAACCCATGAGGGGACCTAGAGCAACACCTCAACATGTCCAATGCTGTCGCTGTTTTAAATTTGCTTTACGACCGAGTCCGCCTGATGATTGGCGCGGGAGGGGTGGCTTTTGCAGTACTCCTTGTCTTTATTAACCTGGGTTTTTTAGGGTCGCTGAGTGAAACCGCTGGGCTGGTCTACAATCAGCTAGATGCCGATGTTTTCTTGATCTCACCCCTGTCGTCTAACGGCACCTCTACGAAACTGTTTGAGCGAGACCGACTCTATCAGGCCGTCAGCTATGCCACCGTTGATCGGGCCATGCCACTATATATTGGCTATCTCTCCTGGCGCAATCTAGAGACCACCCAGCAAGAGCTGATCCTCAGCTTTGGGTTTAACCCCGGGGATAATCCTTTTTTGCTGCCTGAGCTCCGTCAAAGTCAGATTAAAGCAGGCTTAGTCAAACCCGACTCGGTGCTGTTTGATGTGCGATCGCTGCCCAAATACGGCCCCGCTGAGGTCGGTGTTGAAGCCGAAGCCAACGGTCGTCGGGTCGAAATCGGCGGTCTTTATACCCTTGGCGGGGGCATGGCCGCCGATGGGACTGTGCTGATGACCGACCAAAATTTTATTCGGGTGATGCGGTCTCGTACCCCTGATCAAATTGATTTAGGGTTACTCAAGCTCAAGCCCAATAGCGATATTCACAAAACCGTCGCCGATCTACGGGCACAGTTGCCAGGCGATGTTTCAGTGTATGACAAATCTGACATGATTCAGCGAGAACGCCGATACTGGCTAAAAGCAACGGCGGTGGGGTTTATCTTTAATCTGGGGGCGGGGGTTGCCCTGGTTGTCGGCGCGGCTATCGTTTATCAGATTCTCTACGCCGATGTGGCCAAAAACTTCAGAGAATATGCCACCCTCAAAGCGATTGGCTTTCGGAATCAATTTTTGATGAGCATTGTGCTACAAGAGGCGCTCATGCTGGCGGCCATTGGGTTTGTACCAGGGTTAATTTTGTCGATGGCAGCCTTTCAGTTTGTACTCTTTAGCACCAACGGGGCCATTCCCATGCGGATGTCAGTGCTTCAGGTTTTCCAGGTTGCCGGTCTAACCACAGGTATGTGTCTGTTTTCAGGTCTCGCTGCGATGCGTAAAGTGTTGCTGGCCGATCCGGCGGATGTTTTCTGAGGGACTGCCTGTGTTCACAAGACTGCCAGTGGCCTGGCTCAATTTGACCTACAAACCCGCTAGACTTCTGCTCTCGTTGGGGGGCATTGTGTTTGCGGCGGTGCTGATGTTCATGTTCACCGGGTTCAAACATGCCCTCTACGATAGCCAGCTTCAACTCCTTGACAAGTTAAATGGGGATGTCTTTTTAGTCCATTCACGACGTGCTAACCTGATTGCCCCGGTTCAGTTTCCGTTTGAGATGCTCTATCGGGCTAAAAATCACCCAGGGATCGAGGCTGCCTATCCGATCTATTTAGGCAAAGCCACCTGGAAAAATCCGGACGGCAGCACCGCCAAGAGCGTGCGTTTGATTTCGTTTGATTTAGAGGCATCCCTGTTTCAGTTTCCTGAAATTCGCCAGTATCGCAATGAGCTGCGCCAGCCCGACACCGTTTTGGTCGATCGGTGGGCCAAACCAGCCCTTGGTCGGCGAGAGCGCGGGACTGTCACAGAACTTGCCAATCGCCGGGTTCGAGTGCTGGGCAACTTTGAACTGGGAAATGACTTTGCGGCTTCTAGCGGCAATCTGATTACCAGCGAAGAGAATTTTCTGCGCTATCGAGGCAGCGGTAGTACTAAACAAAAGAGTCGGTCCCTCGATTTCGTAGATATTGGGGTTCTCTTTGTCGCCCCTCAGATATCACCTGAGCGGGTGGTCGCAGCGCTCAGTGCTGAGTTACCCAATACTGTCTCTGTCCACACACGCCAGACTTTGATCAACTGGGAACTGCGCGCCTGGCAAGAGGGCTCTAACATTGGATTTGTCTTTGGCATTCTCACATTGATGGGATTTGTAATTGGCATTGTGCTCTGCTATCAAATTCTCTATGCAGATATTACGAATAACATTCAAGCCTATGCCACGGTTAAAGCGATTGGCTACAACGATACCTATCTGTCGGTTGTGGTCCTACAGCAGGCCCTTTTGCTATCTGTGATGGGCTTCATTCCAGCCAGCATTTTTAGCTACTTTCTCTATCAGTTTGCCATTTCGTTTACCGGGTTAATTTTCAAAATGACCTTTGATAGAGTCGTTTTAATTTTCTTGATGACGGTTTTAATGTGTGCTTTTTCAGGATTAATTTCTGCCCTAAGAGTGCAGCGCTGTGATCCAGCCGATATTTTTTAGTTCGTTAGTTTGCCATGCTGTCATACGTTTCTCAAACATCCCTGAACCTGCCTCCCCAGATTACCTCCCCAGATTTGGGGCCAGTAATTGAGATTCAAAATCTCAGTCACTACTTTGGTAAGGGAGCTTTGAGAAAACAGATCTTATTTGACATAAATCTCACCATTCATCCCGGCGAAATCGTGATTATGACTGGGCCGTCAGGGTCGGGTAAAACCACACTGCTGACGCTGATCGGGGCACTCAGATCGGCCCACGAGGGCAGCTTAAAAGTTCTCGGCAAAGAACTGCAGGGCACCGCATCCCAGTTGCGGACCCAGGTACGTCGCGAGATTGGCTTTGTGTTTCAATCCCATAATTTGCTCCCTTTTATGACCGCTCGCCAAAACGTTCGCATGGCCCTCGAGCTTAAATCGGCCCCCAGCCGCAAGCAGATTTTGTACAAAGCCGATCAGGCCCTCGAGCGGGTGGGGTTGCTCAATCAAATCAACAGCTACCCAGAAAAGCTGTCAGGCGGACAAAAGCAGCGGGTTGCGATCGCACGGGCCCTGGTCAATGAGCCCAGACTCGTCTTAGCTGATGAGCCCACCGCCTCCCTTGACAGCAAATCAGGTCGAGACGTCGTGCAACTCATGCAAACCCTTGCCAGAGAGCAGCAGTGCGCTATTTTGCTCGTCACCCACGACAATCGAATTCTCGATATCGCCGATCGTATTGTTTACATTGAGAACGGCACTCTCTTAAAGGACGAAAAGCAGCACAGCCCCCCGTCTAAAAAGCAACAGGGGCAGTTATCGCCGTCCCCTTCCCGGGCTGAAGTAACCGACAATAGCTCAGCCCCGCTTGTATTACCTCAGCCATCCACGCACACAGGCGCTATCCTGGCGCTGTCGCCCCCACCGACACACACTGACTTTAAGGTCTATACCGTTGCTTGTATTGATCACAGCCTGGAGACCCTACAGGCCCTCAAAACATTTCTAGAAGATGATTTATTTTGGGTGGTGCCGATGCAAAATCCGGTTCAAGCCTTGACCGACCTGACCAAATATCCTCCGGACCTCATTTTTCTAGATCTGGACATGCCAAACATGAGCGGCTATGCCATCGCTGAGCTGATTCGTAAGAATCATCAGTTTGTCGATACCCCCATCATTTTGATGACAGAAAATGCTAAAAACATTGACTCCCAAAAGTCCAAAGTGCTTAATACCCAGCATTTCCTGGTCAAACCGTTCAGTCAAGTTGAGATGGTCACCACAATTTTTCCAATGCTGACCTGAATGGCTCTACCGGATCTAGTATGCTGCCCGAAGGCGCAAATGTTGAATTGCGTCCACTACAGGTTGGCTCATTTACGGCAGCAATATCGACTTCAACGAGTGGATTTCTCGCACCGCCCAGAAGTTTCTCAAAGGCAATCTACGTAATCAATCTACGTAATGCGGTATTCTGTTTCTCAATCACAATTTGCGAACCGGCCTGGTAGATGATGGCGCGTTCACTCAACTATGGTCCAAGTCTCACTCACAGATAAAATTGCGCTGGTTACAGGGGCCACTCGGGGCCTGGGTAAAGGCATTGCCACGGGCCTGGGTGAAGCTGGGGCAACGGTCTACATCACAGGTCGTACCGCGACGCCATCGACCACAGCAGATATTGGCGGCAGTTTGCAAGAAACTCAAGTCGCTGTCGAGGAAGCTGGTGGGCGATGCATTACAGTCCAGGTCGATCACGGTGATGACACGCAGGTAGAACGTCTGTTTGACCAGATTCAATCAGAACAGGGGCAGCTAGATATTTTGATCAACAATGTCTATAGTGGGGTCAATGCCTTGAGAACCGCTAGCGGTAAACCCTTCTGGCAATCAGAGGTGACACTTTGGGATGCGTGTAACCAGGTCGGTCTGCGCAGTCATTATGTAGCGAGTCGACTGGCAGCCCGCATGATGACTCAACGTCAGCAGGGGCTGATTGGCACGATTTCTTCTTGGGGAGGCTTGATGCCTATCTTTGGGGTGGCCTACGGCACAGGAAAAACCGCGTGCGATCGCATGATGGCCGACATGGCCCGCGAGCTTAAACCCTATCAGGTAACCTCAATTTCTCTTTGGCCCGGCATCGTTGACACTGAGCAAATCTCAAAATTTGCCGATGAGATGGCAGCGGAGTCCGTTCCTGATCCCCGTATGAGGGTCATTCAAGATCGGTTTAACTGGGAAACACCGCTACTGACCGGTCGGGTCGTGGCTGCAGTCGCAAATGATCCTACCGTCCATCAACGGACGGGGCGAGTTCACGTCGTCGCAGAGTGGGCCAAGCACTACGGACTGGTTGATCAAGCCGGCAATTTACCCGTCTCACTGCGTTCCTTAAAGTTTGCATTACCCGCTGGCATACCGGCTCTAAGGCCCTGTGTCCAATGGATTCCCGACTGGTGCGTGCCCTGGCCGCTGCTGCTGTGGGCTACCCTGGCTGCACCTAAGATTTAGTTATTTTTCTCAATAAAGATCCACTATTGCAAAACTGATCCCCCTTAGCTATTATTGTCAATAACACATCATTATTGATAGCGCTTGGGGTCGCGACATGGTTGCTTACACACCTTCTGCAATGCGAGCTGAGCTCAATGCAGCAATTCTCATTATGGCCAATGACTATTCAACCGGCTGATATGCGGTTATTGTATTGGCATCAGGATGTTCAGTA
>JBCBQD010000321.1:0-5568 GCA_039820425.1 Cyanobacteria bacterium J06635_1 | reverse complement strand
CTCGCGCTCGGGAAACTGCTCTGCAGAGCGATCAAGGATTTGGGATAAGAGATAAATCATCGTTCTATAATCCCGCCTAAAGGCCAAGTGTGCGTGCAATAATGTTGCGCTGAATATCCGACGTCCCCGCGTAGATTACCCCGCCGATCGCATCGCGCAGGTCGCGCTCAACCCCATGCTCGGTGAGATAGCCATTGCCCCCGTGAATCCGCACGGCATCGAGCCCTGAGTCTACAAAAGATTCGCTCAGATAAAGCTTGAGCAGCGCCGCCTCCAGCATGGCAGACTGCCCCTGCTCCTTGAGCCAGGCCACTTTATAAAGCAGCAGCCGGGCGGTTTCTAACCGCAGTTTCATATCCGCAATCCGATTTGAGACCGATTGAAATTTACCAATCAACTGCCCATACTGTTCTCGCGATTTGGCATAGTCAATGGTCTTATCTAACTGGCGCTCCATGGCACCCAGTTGACTGGCCAGGGTAAAACACCGATCATATTCCAACGAACTGTGGGAAATGCTGAAGCCTGCCCCCTCTGGCCCCAGCCGGTTCGCCTCGGACACAAAACAATCTTTTAAGAAGATCTCTCCAAAGGGAGCCGTGCGCAGGCCCATCTTGTCCTGACTTGGCCCCGTTGAAAACCCCGGTGATGAGCGCTCCACCAAAAAGGTCGACAATCCCCATTTCCCTAGACTGGGATCAAGGGTGGCAAAGACCAAAGCCAAATCACAGATCGGGGCGCAGGTGATAAATTTTTTGTGCCCATTCAACAGGTACCCCCCCTCGCAAGGGTTTGCCTGGGTTTTGAGGCTATACACATCTGAACCTGCCTCTGGCTCAGACAGCGCATGCACGCCGATCCATTCGCCCTGACATAGCTGGGGCAAATATCGCTGCTTTTGGTCGTCTGAACCAAACAGCAAAATCAACATTTGCACAGTCCAGATTTGAGTATTGAGCGCCAGGGCCAGACCGCTATCTTCGCAGCCATAGCCCAGCCCCTCTAGCGCCAAAACCGTAGTCATCAGATCCCGCGCAGGCGAACCGCTATACTCCTCGGGCATACACATCCCTTGAATGCCAAAGTCAGCACACTTGCGCCAGCTTTCCCAGGCAAACTTACCGTGATAGTCGCGCTCAATAATGTCGTCATTCAACGTTTCCTGCGCGAACCGAATCACCCGATCCTTAAAAGCAAGTTGTTCGTCTGACCAAGAAAAATCCATGACAAGTTCCAGGTGAGGATTTTTGGGTGAGGCATTACACCCCGCACAGGCTTCAAAGCAGCCCCTGCAGCACTGGCAACACCTGAATGTTGACATCAAAGGCTCGCTCAACAAACCAGTAAAGCGACATCGCACCAAGCGCCATCCCCCCAGTTTTCAACACAAATCGAGAATAAAACAGCGACTTGCGGAGCAGATAAAATAGCGGAAAAACGACGGCAATGATAGCCAGTTGGCCAATCTCAACCCCCAGGTTAAAGCCAAACAGTGACAACAGTGCGTGTTGGCTGGTCACACCCAGCTCAGAGAGCACTTCGGCAAAACCAAACCCATGGAACAGGCCAAAGGCAAAAATCACAAACCACACTCGGCCCCTAAAAATCGGGTAGAAAATCTCGATAGCTGCCAGCCCAATTGAGGCAGCTATCACAGACTCTACAAAGCGAGCCGGTATCTGCACAAGCTGTAGAGTGGCCAGCCCCAGGGTAATGCTGTGGGCAATCGTGAAGACTGTGGCAATTTTAATAATGTAAACAAACGCAGTCGAAAACGTGCCAACCGGCTGCCAGCGACCATTTTCTCGTCGCACCACCGATGGCAGCAAGAGGGCAATTAAAAAGAGAACATGGTCAATGCCTTCAACAATGTGGATAATGCCCAGCTTCACTACGCTGGTAAAGCCCTGCAAAAAACTGCCATCGGTGAGATCTAGCGTATGGGTTTGCCCAGGTGAGGTATAGACCAGCAGCTTTTCTGACTCGTTTGCGAAGGTCCCGGTTTTCCAGTTCTCTTCGATCAGCAGCATGTTGGTGTACTGAGCCTTGTCTGCCAGGATTGGGTCATATTTGACCTGCAAGGCCTCTGGCAGCGCCTGAAACCCTTCTACAGCGTAGCTCAGTTTGATAAATTGACCGGCCCCCGTATTCAGCAGCTCATAGGTCTGAAACGTAAGCTCACAGCTCTGGGGCGCACAGCCAATGTCTAAATTTTGGGCGGTATAGTCTTTGATGGTTTCAAGGTGGGGCTCGACTTCTTCAGGGCGCATTTTCTTGCGGTCTGGAGGAAAGCCAAGATTTAGAACCTCGTTGAGATCTTTGACCGGGATCTCGGCGCGGGTGGTAATGGTGTTTTCACCAATCTGAAAATAAAGATAGCTTTGACCTGAAGAATGGGCGATCGCACCGGTTGAACTCAATACACACAACACGCAAACCAACGTGGCAATCAATACTCTGGCAGCAGTAGAACGCAGTAGCTGACTAGACATAGTATTTAGGGGCTGGTAGGGGGCAAAACAAGCAAGTTGGATACTACTTGTTAATAATGAGAAATTGCTGAGTTTTAAAGCACGTTTAACGAATTAAGGCTGGTTAAATTTGTTGACTCCTCGGGGTTGATTTTTGCCAACTCGTCTGAGATAAGCCGTTTAACGATATTTGAAATTTTGGCACATATCTGGAAAATCTTAGAAGAAGATTAAAGAGTATTAGCTTGAATGCCTCTGATAGCTTAGATCAAGGAAAAAATAACAAACTTATAAGCTAATACGAAAGTATCCAAGATTTGGATTTAAAGACTATATAAAGATTAGTTAAAGGTTGCTTAAAGACTGACGGATCAAATCAGTTCACCTGCCTATCTGCACCAATTATTGACAGCAAATCAACCCATTTTTAACGCGTAAACTTGTTGAGTCAGGCTAATCTTTAATCGAGAAGAAGTCGGGAAGATTGGCTAAGTAAGCAGCCATCACTAAACTCAGTGATGAAGAATGCTTCTGTTAGAGTACGCTGTGGTGATGAATAGGTGAGTGCGCTGCGCTGGTGAGTCGGTGAATCAGCTTGGCTCACCACCTCGTCAGCTTTGGGTCAGGCTTGCGCCATGGGACTGGATGACGGTTTTGTACCACCGTGCAGACTCCTTAAGCGTGCGCTTTTGGGTAGTGTAGTCAATATGAATCAGGCCAAATCGATATTTGTAGCCATAGGCCCACTCAAAGTTGTCCATAACTGACCAGTGAAAATAGCCCCTGGCGTCGACGCCGTCTGAGATCGCACGCCCATATTCCCGCAAATAGCCCGTCAAAAAATCAATCCGTTGAGGGTCATGCACCTGACCATCATGGTGAACCCAGTCGGGATTTGCCAGGCCGTTCTCAGTAATTACGATGGGTGTTTGATAGCGCTCATATAAAAAACGAGGTCCCCAGTAGAGGGCAGTCGGAGTGATCGGCCAATCCATCACCGTCAAGGGAGGTCCGTCAACTGTGGGAATATCCATAGCCCCGTTGGCTGAGGAGACAGTTTGCCCCTGATAGATATTCACCCCATAAAAATCAAGGGGTTGGTGAATCGTCGCCATATCGCCATCCTGGATGGGGGGCAAATTCTCCTCAAATAGAGTTAAGCCATCCTGGGGATATTTACCGAAGAACAGCGGATCGGCAAACCACGTATTGTTCCAACAGCTTTTATCAGTAATGGAGAACATGGCTTGGCGAGCAGCGGCAATATCATCTGGGCTATCGCTAGCAGGGATTTTGACAAACCCGACCGGGGCGATGCCGATGGTGGGTTTACTTTTAGCCCGGCTGCGGATCACCTGTACCGCCTTACCGTGGGCTAATAATGAATGGTGGACAGCTAACAACACGTCACTAAAGCCCAGCTTTAACCCAGGGGCATGCTCCCCGGTTTGATGACCGAGCCCGAGAAAGCACTGCGGTTCGTTTTGCGGCATCCAGTGAGAAACCCGATCCGAGAGGGTATCAACCATTAGCCCCACATAGTCAGCAAACCAGTCGGCACTGTCCCGATTAAGCCAACCGCCTCGGCAGTAAAGCGCATAGGGGTAGTCCCAATGAAACAAGGTCGCCCAGGGTTGAATACCCGCTGCCAGCAGCCCATCCACCAGGCGGTCATAAAAGGCCAACCCCTCGGCATTTATCTTCCCTGTACCCTCGGGCAACACCCGGGGCCAAGAAATTGAAAATCGGTAAGCCTGGAGTCCGATTTGCCCCATTAGCTGGATGTCTTCTGCAAAGCGATGATAGTGATCGCAGGCGACCGCGCCGGTATTGCCGCCCCAAACTTTGCCCGGTTGGCGACACATCATGTCCCAGACCGATAGCCCCCGATGATCGATGCCACCCTCAATCTGGAAGCTGGCTGCTGCTGCACCCCAGACAAACTCCTTAGGAAATACCATACTGTGCTCCTTAGCTTTACGAAAGCCGCTCGGTCTCCATTTATTGACTCACTACCCTGTCTCGGCCCTGGGATTTAGCCCGATACATCGCTTCATCCACCCGCTGTAACAGAGAGTCTACAGAATCTGTTGCACAAAATCGTGTCACCCCAAAGGAAGCCGTGACTTTTCCGACCGGATTGATCGGCTGAGCTGAGATCACCTGCCTCAGATCTTCGGCAATGGCATGGAGTACGTTATCTCCAGCCCCCTGAATGACAATCAGAAACTCTTCGCCACCCCAGCGGGCAAACAGATCATCCTTTCGTAAAACGGCTCTGCACCGTTGGGCAACTTGAGAGAGTACCGTATCCCCAGCGCTATGGCCATATTGATCATTGATACCCTTAAAGTGATCAATATCGAACAAGATAGCCCCAATGGTTGTGTCATTTTCAACCATCAAGCCTGGGAAAAATTTCTCTAACCCTCGCCGATTATAAAGCTGAGTGAGTGGATCACGCTCAGAGAGTCGTTGCATTTGCGATCGCTCACTTTGCAAAGAAGTCATCGTTTGCTCAAGCCCCGTATGGAGCGAGATCAGTATAGAGATGACTGCCATCGCCGGACCCAGTATCAAGGTCATTTCCAAACCCCGGGGGGTTAACAGTTCATCAGGATGTAAGACCAGGTAGGTTAAGATGGGTAGCCCCGTTAAGCACCAAGTCCCAATGGCCGCGATCAGCACCTGTCTCGGTCGAGCAAAAATGAACATTGTCGCGGTGAGCGCCAGTGGAAAGAAGCTAACCGGGGGGAGTGTCTCAACCAGCCCGACATTTGCGCAGAAAGCAGCTCGCAACGTAAAGTACCAAACCACCAGGACAAGGTGGCTTACTGCTGAGGTAAAAGCTACCCAGAGAGCAGGGACTAAGTGGCCCGGATTTCGGTGGAGATATAGTAGCAGGACAAAGCTAACCCCACCGTTTAACAACGGCATCACTAAGTTGATTGGATGGGTGTTAGGCTCAAACCAATGCAGCAGTATAGCCAGACCAGAGCCCAACACTATCAAGCTCAACAGCATGATAGCGGCCCTTTTCAAACCCCTCACGCTCGGTTTCAACAAAGGGCCGCTATCATGCTGTTGAGCTTGATAG
>JBCBQD010000320.1:0-5573 GCA_039820425.1 Cyanobacteria bacterium J06635_1 | reverse complement strand
CCGGAGAAATCGACCCAAAAAATTTCCAGTAGATCGGCAAAAGCCCCCACGAACCATAGGCAAGGAGGGCATAAAGCGGCCCGGTACTTGGGTCGGGCTCAGATGGAACGGGCGGCTTTGTCAAATTGCGATAGGTAGAGAATAGGAGCTTCTCATTCTATCGGCTAAAAGTAGTTTCTCAGCCTTAATTTTTCGAATAAGACCAGACACGGAGAGGGGGTGAGTGTGAGTAGGTGATCAGGTCTTCACTACTCACCAGCGCAGCGTACTCACTAGCGCAGCGCACTCACCCATCAAACCCGAATATTGAACATTGACGGACTACTAGCCTTCCACTACCTCTTTAAGATTTTGCAGGCCAGTTTCATAATCCTTACCCACCATGGCATTCATCAAGAGCCCCATGTAGGCATTGACGGGCTGCATGTAGACGGGCATCTCTTCGCCCATGCTGCTGTCTAACGACCAGGTGACTTGGGTAGCCCCCTCACCATCAGCGGTCAGGTTAAAGGTTGCATCGGCCACCCCCTGACCGTCAAAAGCCAGGTGAGTTTTGAGCAGGCCAGGAGCCTCCAGGGCAGTGACCTCTTGGCTACCGTTCCCGACCTGGGGGTTTTCGCTGGCCCAGACCATCGTCTGACCGACACCTGCGCCGGTCACGGTCATTTGAGCGTCGGGGTCAATTTTGGCCCAAGGAGACCAGGCATCCCACGCTTTGAAATCGCTAATCTGAGCAAAGACTTGATCGGATGGGGCGTTGATGGTGATGGCCCGCTCCACGTGAACGTCGCTGGGTAGGGCGAAACCTACGCCAAAGGCAACCACGAGTAAACCGAGTAGAGCACCGAGGGCTTTTTTGAGCAGAGACATTGAGAGATTCCTCCGGTGTTAAGCAATTGTTTTTGAGTAAATATGCGAGCGGTGTAGGTGCGATCGCATTCTAACGACTATGTTCGTGGGGGTTGACATAAATTCAGAATTTATTCAGCCTTAAAAAGTTGTAAACTTTTATAAAGTAACTCTTTAATCAAACATGGCAACCGGATTTGGTAAACCCCAGGAAAAGCCCAAAGTTTCTGAAGGTGCAAAGCAACGTAAGAAAGCCGCCCAGCGGATGGACAACATGCGTGCAGATGGCACCCCCGAGTATGAGATTTACATTCGGGTTGAGGGCAAAAAGCAGTGGTATCCGGTAGGGGTGATCGCAGTAAAGCGCTCTAACCAAATTAATCAAGCCATCTTCGGTAGTCAGGATGACCTGCTCCAGGGCGCATTTCGGATTTATCCTGTCCTGCGAAAAAATCAGCAGCATCTGGAATATGGCTATCGCCTGAAGGGCAAAGAGTTTAGAGAAGACCCAATTGAGCTGGCAGTGAAGCCTTCCATCCCTGGGGTGGGGCTGTTTGGACAAATCAAAGATCGGGTCACCTCTGTGTTTAAGAAAGAGTAGTAATCTGAAATTTTCAGAAATCTGCATCCTGGGGCCTGAAGTATAACGATAACCCCCAACTTGGCACAGCTATGCCCCAGCCCTTTGCCTCTACCCGACTGCTTCGGCCTCTGACCAAGCTCTCCTCCGAAGCCAGAGCCTCGTTGCAACTCGCTATCCCCCTGATGCTGATCCAGCTGTCGGAGGGGGCAGTGAGCTTTATCGATACGTTAATGATGGGCTGGCTAGATACGGCGGCGCTGGCCGCCGGGGGGCTGGGGGCAACTGCGTTTTGGATGCTGTGGTTCCTGGGGGCTGGGCTGCTTGAGATGACCGGTGCGATCGCAGCCGAAGCCTATGGAGCAGGGGACCTCAAACAAGTGGGTCGCATCAATATTCAAGGGCTTTGGCTCAGTTTTGGAGTTTCTCTCCCAATTATGGTGCTGATCTGGCACCTGGACAGTATTTTTCGACTCTTTGGTCAGCAAGAAACCATCGTAGTCTCAGCCACAGCTTATTTGCACGCCATCGTATGGGGGTTGCCCGCTGCGCTGGGGCTGCTGGTCTTCAAAGAGGTTATGACGGCGGTGGCTCGACCTCGCATGGTGGCGGTGCTGATGGGGTTGAGCATTCCCCTCAATATGGTTTTGAACTATGGGCTGATGAGTGGCCAGTGGGGGCTGCCTGCGCTAGGGCTGGCGGGCATTGGCTGGGCCAGCACGCTGGTATTTTGGCTGATCTTTGGGGTGGCGGTGCTGATGCTGCGGGTGCATCCTCGGTTGAAGCGATTAAAACTTTTGAGACAGTGGTGGCGGTGCGATCGCGCCCTCCTTTGCGAAATCATCCACCACGGCTGGCCCCTTTGCGTAGACTACGGTACCGAGATGGGCGCACTCACCGCAGCTGCCTTACTGATGGGGCTCTGGAGCACCGAAATGCTCGCCGCTCATCGTATTGTCATGACCACCACAGAGCTGCTACTGATGTTTTCCTGGGGGTTTGCCTACGCCGCCGCCATGCGCACAGGGCATAAAATTGGCGCAGGCGCACCCCGAGCCGCCCAACGGGTGGGTTATGCCAATCTACTGATGAATTTAGCCCTGGTCACTGTGCTGGCATTACCCCTGTGGCTATTGCCCCAAACCATTGCCGGTTTTTATCTTGATGTCAGCCACCCCGGCAATGCCGAAACCGTTCGCATCGCAGCTACCCTGTTTAAGATCGGCGTCGTCTTCCAAATCTGTCAGGGCATTCGCATCATCAGCGCAGGCACCTTGCAAGGGCTCAAAGATACCCACCTGCTGGCAACAGTGGATGTTTTGGCCCATTGGGGCGTCGGCATTGGTCTGGGCTATCTCACCGGGCAGCTGTTTGGCTGGCAGGGGGTTGGTCTGTGGTGGAGCCTGGCACTGGGGCAGCTAGTGGCGGCAGTAGTTCTGACACGGCGGTTTCAGCAGCTGATTGGGCAACGGATTAAGTGTGCGATCGCATAGTTTCAAGCGCTCACAGGATCAGGCTGTTCTTCACCGGTCGCAAAATCAGTAAACTGCCGTATGTAGGGTTCATGGAAGGCCAAAACAATATCCTGCCTAGGGACGCCGAGTTCCACAAGCTGGTTAGCAATCCCGGTGTCTGTCGCATCGTGCTGAATCCATATTTTCCCAGCTTTGATATCAAGATGTAAGACACAACCAAACTGGCGCTTATCTTCCCGCCAGCCCACATGTAGCAATTGGTAGTGATCGTGCTCAGCATCAAAGACAGTCTGGACTTCGTACTCTTGAGTGTTAGGCAGTGTTGGGTACTGCTGGGCACGCTCCGAAAGAAGCTGACGAATATACTGACGATATTGCTCTACAGCCATTGCTCAATTACCTCCTGATAAACATCGTAAATAGTCAGACGTAATTGGTATCGCTTAACAGTTGCCTCAATAAACCTTCGCTGAAAGAAACTTTCATAGACTGGCTTACGAACTGCCAGATAAAGTTGACGGTCAGGTTCTACAATTGCCAAAGCATCCCGATAATTTAAGAATTGGCCCAATGCAGTATGAAAATCTGAAACATTTGAAGGGCTAGTAAAGCTTTTTACCTCCACCGCTATCTTTTGACCTTCCAACTCTGCTGCCAGAAGTCGTTCTGCTGCTAAATCAATTTCAAAATCCACATCAATTGTGTCAATGCGATATGGATCAGCCGTTATATTCCAGCCTTCTTTCTCCAAGGCAGTTCTGACTACATCATGAAACCGATCTTTCGCCATCAGACTCCAACTACATTCTGCCGGTCGCTCAACTAATCCTTCAGCATATATTCTCCATCCTAAAGCCTAAGCACAGCGAATTTTGATTAGCAAATCATTCAGGGCAGCATCTGCTGTGGTGGTATCTGGCAAATCGGTATCAATAGCCGCTGCCTCCAATCTTTGCACCAATCGCTCATATTCTTGTTTATAAAAGGCCTGATCTGCACTGACCAACTTGCCTCGCTCGGTGCCAGTCACCTTTTGCTCAATCAGGTCTGACAAATAGGGCAGTTGAAATTTCTCATTGAGGGTCACCAAATTCGCCTCAATTTCACCCGTTTGCATCAGGTAAATCCCGGTAAGCAAGACCCGAAACACATACAGCAAGGGCTTAACACGAGGGGTTTCAGCCTTTGCAAAGAGTCGCCATTGGGTCTTGGCAAAACCCAGATAGTGATGGCTGTGATAGCGAGTAATGCACCCTTGAGCCAGCGCTTTTAGCTCAACGTGTTCTGGGGTTGTCTGGACAATCAGGGGCGAATACAGCTGCTCTAAAACATAGCCATTGCGCTTGAGCAACAACCCCAAAAACTTCTTCACATCGTGGGTGACCAAATCCAGGTCAAGAGAATCTTCTGTTGAGGAAACCTCGCGGGTTTCTGGTCCTGTTTTTAGCCCAACGACCTCCTTGAGCGGCAGAATGTGGGCCCCCCGCAAATCATAGTCAGAATCTGGGGAATCAAATCCATAAAGGTGTGCCCCGCTGATCGTGGCAAATAATAGGGGGTAAGGTTGCCTTTCAACAATGGTTTTAAGCTGAGGAAGATTTTTCATGGTTCAATCCACGCGTTGTTTTCTCGCCCAGATCAAAAAGTCGTTGACCTGCTCATAGTTGGGCCGCTCTGGCAAAGCAGTCTTTTGAAAAGTTTGATTGAATGTCTCATGCAGCTCAAGTCGCCATTGGTTTACCGCCTCCCAGGGCAGTTGAGCATATTTAATTGCCAGCAACTTCTCTCGATGGTGCTCTACCCGAACGGGCACAAACCCTTCTTGCAATGTGGTAATGCCCGATAGCAATAACCGGATCAGATGCATGGCATGTTTCCAGCGGATGTGGCCCTTGGTACGCAGATCTTGCTCCATTTTTTTGAACTGGGACAGGGCATACCCATTGTAGGTCTGGTACACCAGCTTTGAGAGAAAGCAACCGCGCAGGTCCAGCAGGGTCTGGGCAATCGGGTCAACGGTTTCGATCAGCGGCGTATAGAGGCATTCCAGTACGTTGGGATTCGCCTTGAGGGCCAATAAAATGAACTTTTGTAGCTCCCAATAGCACTCCTGGGCGGGTTTATCTTCGATCTGCTCGGGAACGCCATAGAGCGACCAGTGTAGCGTCGCTGGAGGTAGATAAATACCACGGCGGTCGGTGTCAGAATGTTCGTCGTCCAGGCCATAGGCACGGGAGCCGACGATGCAGCGATAGATGATGTAGTCCCGCAGCTGATAGTCAGCCAGAAAGTCCTGACTGGGCTTTGCTATTTGCTGGTAATCTTTGCGAATGCTCAGGTCGTGGCGGTGCAGCCCGATGCGCTCGCCATCAGGTAGCTCAATCTGATAGACATGGGAGTCGTCCGTCGGGGCGTGGACAATGCGACCCACTGCGCCTTTAAGGATTACCTGCCCGGCTGGCGTCGTCCGTTTGACACGGCTGACGATCTGGGTACCAATGGGCAAGATTAGGTGGGGGTTCATGTACATATAATAATCCCCCGGTAGCTCAGAGGTTACCGGGGGATTATTACAACAAAAAGGAGGGGAAGCCGAAACACTCATCGCCTGTATTCATTAGGAGTGAAAGAGCTAACAAATGTACCGGCTTCGATCTACAGGGATTAAT
>JBCBQD010000319.1:0-5627 GCA_039820425.1 Cyanobacteria bacterium J06635_1 | reverse complement strand
GCTTATCCAGGCTATCATAATTCAGCTTTGCGCTCCACTCTGCCCCCACAGTAAGGTTCAGGGCAACTCAGCTATTACGCTTAGTTAAATCAGCCATATAACCCTGGTCAAACATAGGCTAGCAAGCTCGAAAGTCTTTCATTTCTCGAGTGAAAAACCCATTTTTGCTTCTTTATGGGGATTTCACTGCAAAAATAGGGGTTTGTACGCTTTCTTTACAGAGTACATAGCACGTTTAATCAAGATAAGTGAATACTTGGGATAGAAGATGCTGAGTTCCGCAAACAAGTTCCCGATAACACGTTCCCAATAGACAATTCCCGATAAAAAGAGAAAACTCAGACACTTTGCAAAGCATCACACCCAAAGCATCTTACCCCCGGAATTTCACGGGTATGGGCTGTAAGTTTCATTAATCAACTAATTTAGCTATTTCATTCGTCAGCTGAGGACAAAATTGTGCAGCCCCTTACTGTTTCAGAGCTAGAGCAATGTGATGATGCTGAGGTGTCGTGGGTCGCGACGCTGCCCAAGTCATTGCAGGCGGTTCTGTCAATTGATTTTCAGGCTCTAAAGCCGCTTGAGCCGGTCACGCACCAGTTTGAGTCACGGGGGCTGGTTTTTGACGATGCGATCGCACTGATCCCCTCTAATCCTCGCTTTATTTGCCGATCGGGTCAGCCGGTGCTGATGCCTGCCCACCCAGCCAACACCCTGGCGATTGAGCTACAGCCCATGGTGCAGCGACTGTATCTGTGCGGGCGGGGCACCCAGCCCATGGTTGTAAAAACCTGGGATGCCGACGGCAATCTGTTGAGCACGAAAACAGCGGACCTGCCCCACTCAGAGTCAGCCCTGCTGCCCTGCCAGATTTTGAAATTATCGACGGAGGGCGTCCATCGCATCGTCCTGTCTTCTGCCGCCCCCTTTACCCTGGAAGGCATCGCGCTTTGACGTGCTCCCCAATGTCAGTAAAGTGGGTTTCAGTAAAATCTTGATAGAGTTGCCACCTCGCTATAGCATCCGCTGTGGTCTCTCGCTAAACTGCTGAAGTGCCCTCTAAAAAATGTCTGTCTTAAGCTGGGAAGTCCAGATGGATGAGGCGTTCAGAATTTAACCTGGATTCCATTATGAGCTGGATATAGCTTCAGATCCCCTGTATGTAGATGGAAGACATCAGCCTTTTCCAAAACTCAAAAGACAGGGCTAGATCGAGTCAGGCATTATTTGTAACTTTACTGAAATTCAATTATGGCTATTGCATTATCGCCAGCGGCCTTTATTGGCAAATCAATTAAATTTGGTACTGACGGTTGGCGCGGCATGATCGCTGCCGATTTTACCTTTGATCGGGTGGCCAAGGTAGCGGCCCTCGCCGCCCAAGTCTTGCAAGATTGCTACGGTGAAAGCACCGGCAGCCAGACCGTGATCGTCGGCTATGATCGCCGGTTTTTGTCGCCTGAGTTTGCCCAAGTGGCTGCTGAGGCGGTGGCCGCAGCTGGCTACGAAGTACTGCTGTCTAATTGCTTTGCCCCCACCCCCGCCTTTAGCTGGGCGGCGAATGAAAAAACGGCCCTCGGTGCCATCGTGATTACCGCCAGCCACAACCCGGCTGCGTATTCGGGATTGAAGGTCAAAGGAGCCTTTGGCGGCTCTGTGCCCCCGGAAGTCACTAAAAAAATTGAGGCCCGTCTGTCAGAAGACGCGCCTAAAGCCGCGACCCCTGGCACGATTCAAAGTTTTGATCCGTGGCCTAGCTACTGTCAGGCCATCCAAGGCATGGTGGATATTGACGCCATTCGGGCGGCCCTGAGCGAGGGGACGCTAACGGTGTTTGCCGATGTGATGCACGGTGCCGCCTCTACGGGCCTCGAGAAAATCCTGGGGGTTGAAATTAATGAGCTGAATAGCAGCCATGATCCCCTCTTTGACGGGGGGGCTCCCGAGCCTCTGCCCAAGTACATTCCCGAGCTATATAAGGTAGTCAAAGCCCGGCATCAGTCGGGAGCAGACGGGCTGGCCGTGGGGCTGATCTTTGATGGCGATAGCGATCGCATCGCTGGCATGGATGGGCAAGGTACCTTCCTCAGTTCCCAGGTGCTGATTCCAATTTTGATTGATCACCTCAAGTCCCGACGCGGCCTTAGCGGCGAAGTGATCAAAACTATCAGCGGCTCTAACCTGATGCAGGCGGTGGCCGAGATGCACGGCCTGCCGGTGCATGAGACCCCGATTGGCTACAAGTACATCGCCGATCGCATGCTCGAAACCCAGGTCCTGGTCGGCGGCGAAGAGTCCGGCGGCATCGGCTATGGGCACCACATCCCCGAGCGCGATGCGCTGCTGTCGGCCCTATATCTCCTTGAGGCCGTGGTCCAAAGCAGCAAGGACTTTGGTGAGCTTAATCAGCTGCTGCGCGACAAAACCGGCTTTAGCGGAGCCTACGATCGCATCGACCTGCCCCTGGCGAGTATGGAGGTGCGCAATAAGCTGCTGACTCAGCTAGAAAACCAGACCCCACAGATGGTCGCCGGCAAAACAGTCACCAATGTGCTCTCCATTGATGGCTACAAATTTAGCCTGGCGGACGGCAGTTGGCTGCTGATTCGTTTTAGCGGCACCGAAGCCGTGTTGCGGCTCTATTCTGAAGCGGCGACCCTGGATGAGGTCCATAAGCATCTGAACTGGGCCAAGGACTGGGCAGAGTCAGTGGCTTAGCCGGGGGGCAGAGGGCGCAAGATCTTGCGCCCCTAACCCTTTACCCCGCTGCCCGACTCTGTCGGCACAATGTAGCCCTGCATCACCACAAAAAACACCACAATCGGCGCAATTGAGATCACTGACCCTGCCGCAATCAACCGCCAGTCCAGCGAGAAGCTGCCCGCCAACCGGGCCACCCCCAGCGGCAGCGTATAGTATTCAGGCCGATCTAACACAATCAGCGGCCACAAAAAATCACTCCAGGAGCCGATAAACACAAAAATCGCCAACGTCACCAGGGCGGGGCGCACCGCCGGAATCATCACATTCCACCAAATGCCCAGCTCGGAGCAGCCATCAATGCGGGCAGCCTCCTCCAGTTCTTTGGGTACGCCTTGAAATGCCTGGCGCATCAAGAAAATGCCAAACGCCGAGGCGATGGCTGGAAAGATCACCCCCAGGTAGGTATTCCGCAGCCCCAGCTGCACCGTCAAAATGTACAACGGGATCATCACAATCTGAAACGGAATCAAAATCGTCGAGACAATCAGCGAGAAGAGTATCTCGCGACCGCGAAAGACCAGTCGGGCCAGAGGGTAGGCCGCCAGGGAACAAAACAACAGATTGAGGGCCACCGTCACCACGGCAATCAGGGTGCTGTTAAAGAAATACTGGCCAAAGGGGTTGGTTTGCCACACCTCAACAAAGTTGTTAAAGGTCGGGTATTGGGGGATAAACTGGGGCGGAAATTGGAAAATATTTTCTTCTGAGGACTTAAAGGCGGTGCTGACCAGCCAGAGGAGGGGCAGCAGCATCGCCACGGCAATCCCCAACAACAGCGCATAGATCGCCGCAATTTGCCCTAGTGACTTGCGAGTGAGCATCACCCAAACGCCCGCTCTTGCAACAGCCAAAACCCGGCAAACGACTCTGCCTCGGGGCTAGCCTGTACGCCGACAAAGTGGACC
Source organism: Cyanobacteria bacterium J06635_1 (assembly GCA_039820425.1). GTDB lineage: Bacteria > Cyanobacteriota > Cyanobacteriia > Phormidesmidales > Phormidesmidaceae > SIO4C1. The sequence continues at coordinate 1,959 of JBCBQD010000319.1, read as the reverse complement.
CCATTCGCTTTTTGTTTCGCTGCCTGAAAGTCTGCCGCTTCTTGCTTGAGTGCTGGGGTGCCGAGGCTTGCCAAGATCCAGGTGTCGATGCTGCCGGTTTCAAGGAGTAAACGTGCTCCTTCCCCTGGCTGTGGTTTGATTGAGGCCAGCTCTAACCCTGACATCCACCCCGCCAGGGGCAACGCCCGGGGCGAAAAGATCAGCAGCCCCGGAATTGGTATATTCGAATCAACCCCAGATCCTGTCAGGGGAAATGCCTCGCTAAAATCAATCTCCCACTCGGGCATCTCGGCGAAATCTCCTGCCGAAAGGGTGACAAATGCCCATTGCTGACCCAGCAGCGCATCGGGCAGGGGCTTGGGTACCTCCAGCGGCTGACTCACCGACGGGCTAGCCCCTGGCTGATAACCTTCTTGCTGGGGGTAAAAAGTCTCCTTGCGGTCCTCTAACCATTGTTGCAAAGCCAGGGTGCGACGACTTACCTTTGCCGGGATGGCCATTTCCTCACAGGCCCGCATAATCATGTTTTGCATCGAGTAGCGAAAGAACCGCACCCGCGTCGGCGGCTCCGGGGCCTGTTCGATGGCCTCTGCGATCGCTTTTTTTAGCTCAATCGAGTTGACTTCTTTATTGGACACAAACTTGCTGTAGCGAAACTGCTCGGCGGGGTCATCTTGCACTGACTGTAAGCCTTCGCAGATCAAAATCTCCCAGCGTTTTTTCTGGTTTTCATCTAAGACGGGGCGGGAGTAGAAATCGAGTTCCCAGAGGGTGGAGGACATGGGTAGTGGGTGATGGGTAGTGGGTGATGGGTAGTGGCGTTGCACTTAACGTCTGTACGAAATAGAAGAAGATGGGGGAGATAGGGAGGGTGAGGCGGACGCGGAGAGGGTGGGACGGGTTTTCCTCTGCTCTGAAGATACAAGGGTGGGCGTCTAGTCCGCCAGATAACCGTAGGAGCAATCCCTTGTGGTTGACCAATTCAGAATATCGTGGAAAAAGACAGAACCCCTTCCTCACGCGTCACGTTCTGCCAGCATCTTAGCGACGTCTTTGGCGCGTTCTTCGGCCTCGGTCATGACTGTGTCCATCTCTTTGAGGATTTCGCCGGGGTATTTCTCGAGCACCTTGGTGGAGAGGCTAATGCGATTGCGGGCGTCGTCGATACTGACCACTACGACTTTAATGTCCTGACCTACCTTAAATATCTCTCCGACCGAGGCGACATAGCCCTTGCTGATTTGCTTGACATGCAGTAAGCCACGCACCCCATCTAGATCGACAAACACGCCGAAGGGCTTGAGGGCGGCGACGGTGCCTTCGACCAGTTGGCCCTCTGAGAGCTTGGCCATGGTAGCGGCTTGGGCGGCAATCCGTTGAGAGAGCACCAGTTTGTTAGCCTCTGGGTTGACCTCTAGAAAGGCCACCGAAAGCGTTTGACCGACAAATTCGGTCAGGTCTTCGACCCGTTTGACCAGGTGCGATCGCGGGATAAATCCACGCAGGCCATTCACATCGGCTATGACGCCGCCTTTATTGGTGCCGGTCACCTCCACGTCCAGAATGTCCTTATTTTCCTCGCGTTGCACCAGGCGATCCCACACCTGCTGAATTTCTAATTGGCGAATCGACAACACTACCTGACCGTCGGCGTCTTGATCGCGCACGATCATAAACTCACGCTCAGACTCCAGCGGCAGCACCTCTTCAAGTAGCACATCCGCTTCAATCGACGCCTCCTTGAGGGGCAAAAACGCTGCGGCTTTGCCGCCAATGTCGATGTAGGCCCCTTCCGGTGCAACGGTATGCACTTTGCCCTTGACCACAGTCCCTTTTTGAAAATCAAAACTCTGCTGGTCGAGTGCCTTTAGAAAATCCTCAGTCGAAAAGGTCAACGCTTGTATCTCCGCGAACTAAAAGAAGCCATTCTGTCAAATATACCGCGAGGGTCGAGGGGGT
>JBCBQD010000318.1:0-5642 GCA_039820425.1 Cyanobacteria bacterium J06635_1 | reverse complement strand
TGAGTCCTCCGCGCTCCTAACTTACTGCAATTATTCGAGCCAGGAAGAACGCCCAAGTCGTGGCAATTCCGCCTAAGAGGTAGTGAGCTACGCCCACTGCCCGACCCTGAGTAATGCTCAGTGCGCGAGGCTGAATCGCCGGGGCGACTTTGAGCTTATTGTGAGCCCACACAATGGACTCAATCAGCTCTTGCCAATAACCACGACCACTGAATAAGAACATCAGACTAAATGCCCAGATAAAGTGAGCACCCAGGAACATCAAGCCGTAGGCTGACAAAGCCGAACCGTAGGAATTGATCACCTGAGAAGCCTGAGCCCACAGGAAGTCGCGCAGCCAACCATTAATGGTCAACGCACTGGCAGCAAAGTTACCGCCTGTGATGTGGGAAATCGACCCGTTAGCCGAAACCGTACCCCACACATCTGACTGCATCTTCCAACTGAAGTGGAAAATCACAATCGACAGGGCGTTATACATCCAGAACAAGCCTAGGAACACATGGTCCCAAGCAGACACCTGACAAGTGCCACCCCGACCCGGGCCATCGCACGGGAAGCGGAAACCCAGCGCCCCTTTGTCTGGAATCAGACGAGAGTTGCGGGCATACAGCACACCCTTCAGCAAGATCAGTACGGTCACATGGATCGTGAACGCATGAATGTGGTGAACCATAAAGTCCGCCGTACCCAAGGCAATCGGCATCATGGCAACCTTGCCACCCACAGCCACCACATCACCGCCAAACGCATAGCTCGTCGGGGCTAGCGCATTGGGTGCGGTACTGGCCACTGCAGCCGTGTGTAAGCCTTGAATCCACTGGGCAAAGATCGGCTTGAGCTGAATCGCGGTGTCAGAAAACATATCCTGAGGACGACCCAAGGCTTGCATGGTGTCATTGTGGATGTACAGCCCAAAGCTGTGGAAGCCAAGGAAAATACAAACCCAATTCAGGTGGGAAATAATCGCATCCCGAGCCCGCAACACACTGTCAAGCACGTTATCCACATGTTGAGCCGGGTCATAATCCCGAATCATTGCGATCGCACCGTGGGCAGCGCCCCCCACAATCATGAAGCCGCCAATCCACATATGGTGGGTAAACAGCGACAGCTGAGTGGGATAGTCGGTAGCGATGTATGGATAAGGCGGCATCGCATACATATGCTGAGCCACGATGATGCTGACAGATCCCCCCATCGCCAAGTTGATAGCCAACTGAGCATGCCAGGAAGTGGTCAGAAACTCGTAGAGCCCATCATGTCCACCCTTACCAGGGAAGAGCAGCGGATCGCCCTTCTGACCTTCGAGGATTTCTTTGATGCTATGGCCAATGCCCCAGTTAGTGCGGTACATATGACCCGCCACCAAAAACATGACTGCGATTGCCACATGATGATGGGCAATATCAGTCATCCACAGACCGCCCGTCACCGGGTTCAGACCGCCCTTGAAGGTCAAGAAGTCAGAATAGACCCCCCAATCAAGGGTAAAGAAGGGCTTAATCCCCTGAGCAAAACTCGGGAATAGCTCTGCCATAAAGGCCTTATCAAAAAGGTATTCGTGGGGCAAAGGGATATCCCCAGGTGCCACCCCAGAATCCAGAAGCTTATTCACGGGCACAGCCACGTGAATTAGATGACCCGCCCAGGAGAGAGAACCCAAACCAAACAGACCCGCTAAATGGTGATTTAGCATGGACTCTACGTTTTGGAACCACTCCAATTTGGGGGCTTTAATGTGGTAGTGGAAGACACCAGCATTGAGCATCAACCCAGCTGCAACCAGGGCACCGACAGCGGTCGCCGCTAATTGAGCAGAGTTCGTGTAGCCAGCGCCTCTCCAAAGCTGGAAAAGACCAGAGGTAATCTGGATTCCATGGAAGCCACCGCCCACGTCAGCATTCAAAATCTCTTGACCAAAGATAGGCCAAACGACCTGAGCACTGGGCTTAATGGTAAGTGGGTCCGCTAACCAAGCTTCAAAGTTAGAGAACCGAGCGCCATGGAAAAACATGCCGCTCAACCAAATAAATACGATGGCCAGATGACCAAAGTGCGCGCTAAAAATTTTGCGCGAGATATCTTCTAAGTCACTGGTATGACTATCAAAATCGTGAGCGTCGGCGTGGAGATTCCAAATCCAGGTGGTGGTTTTGGGACCTCGGGCTAAGGTTCGATCAAAGTGTCCTGGTTTAGCCCATTTCTCAAAAGAAACGGGGACCGGATTTTCGTCAACCGTCACCTTGACCTTTGCCTCCCGCTCGCGGGGGGTAGTTGTCATGGAGACTCTCCTCTCTCTAGACAAAGAACGCAATCCTTTATCCAAGCGTCAAGCCATCAAATCTAGAAGTTAAACCCCTCACAGATTTACATTTCTGCATCTCTGTTTAGGAGAACTTTAGGATCTCGGCATAGGAATGCTCTTGAGCATTATAGACTTGCATCCTGACCGCATTTCACTGCAGTTAACAATAATTCAAGCTGCGGGAATCCTGATGCGGCGAGGATTGTGCCCAAAAGCAATGCATAGAATTGAAGTCACCCAGACCAGATATTAACAATTCTCAATATCCGGAACAAAATGTTTCAAAAGTGACAATTTTCCTCATGATTAAAGGGGTTTGAATAGTTTTTTCCAGGGACAACAATAACTTTTCTCAATCCTTAGGCGAAAAAGCATTGCTTTGAGATAGTTATTTTTAATTCCAAAGATATGTAAAGTTAAATTGAGTTCCTGAGGGCCTCCCATTTAATTGGAGATCAGCAATCGGCTATAGTCCGATATGGTGACAAGGGTGAAGCCAAGACTATATGTTGATTTTCAAGGGTTTGAAGGCAGGCTGGATGAGGCTGACGCTCATTCTACTCTCCGGTTGGTTAAGCTTCGGCCTGAGCGGTTGTGGCCATCAAACCGTGACAGAGTCTCCAAACCCAGATAGCTTTACGGCTAGGCCTAGGGTGAGTCGAGTCAAGGTTGTCGAACCACCTGCAATATTAGCTGAGTTAAACCCATGGTTTGACAACAATCAACCCCAAATTAAGATCCTTAGCCCTCGGCCTGATGAGGTTTTGCAAGATACCTCAGTCAATGTTCGCTTTAAGATCCAAGACTTATTTATATATAAGGATGAAACCTGGGGACTGGGACCTCATCTGCACGTCATTCTCGATAATCAGCCCTATCAGCCGGTTTATGATCTGAATACTCCGCTGATATTCGATAACCTCACCCCCGGCACCCACACGCTGCGCGTATTTGCCTCGCGTCCCTGGCACGAAAGCTTCAAAAACGACGGGGCTTATGCCCAAACAACCTTCCACATCTTTACAAAGACGGATGAACATCGGCCCATCGTTGGGAAGCCAATCCTTACCTACAGTCGCCCCAGTGGCACCTATGGAGCTGAGCCAATCATGTTGGACTTTTATCTGACCGATGCGCCGCTGCACATAATCGCCTCAGAGAGCAGTGGTCTGACCGATTGGCGCGTGCGCTATACGGTTAACGGCAAATCAAATATTTCTGATACTTGGGAGCCGATTTACTTAACAGGGTTTAAACCGGGTCGTAACTGGGTGCAGCTAGAGTTAATTGACCCCGAGGGCAATCCCATCCCCAATCAGTTTAATAACACTGCGCGGTTGATTACCTATCAACCTGACGGTAACGATACCCTTGCCAAACTGGTGCGCGGCGAACTCAGTCTAAAACAGATCGGCGGCATCGTTGACCCCAACTACGAGCCCCTCGCCCCAGAACCAGAACCAGAACTAGAGCCAGAACTAGAGCCAGAATCTGAAACAACACCGGCACCGGAAACTGAACCGACATCCGAACTGGAGCCTGCGATGGTCGAAGACCGGTCCCCAGAGACCATCGCACCCGCGCTGAGCAATCAGGTTGCGCCTCAGCCCCCCTCCCTAGAAACCACCCCCGAGGCCGGGCCAGCGGCGATCAAACCGGAAGTCGTTGAACCGGAAGTCGTTGAACCGGAAGCAACTGAACCGGAAGCAACTGAACCGGAAGCGACTGAACCGGAAACCGTTGAACCGGAAGAATCGGTTGCACCGGAAGCCGCTATACCTGAAGCCGCCACACCTGAAACCGTTGAAACTGAAGACTCAGTCGCACCAAAAACCGCTGAACCAGAAGCTGCTGAACCAGAAGGCTCCCTTAAAGCCGCCCCAGACACGTCGGAACCTGAGTCAAGGATTGAGCCGACAGCACAACCCTCCTTCATCGAGAAAGCAAACCAGACCGTGCGCGACTTTTTCCAAAAGCTTTCTGAAAGGCTCAGGGGCAGCCCCCCTGATCAACCAACCTTTCAGACCACGACACCATTGCCAGCCACGGAGACCGTCCCACCGTCTGAAGGCCCATTAAATTCTGAAGACTCAATCAATTCTGAAGACTCAATCAATTCCGAAGGCTCAATAAATAACGAGGCCTCACCTCCAAAGCCATTCATCGAATTAGAACAGGGGGATTTCCCGTTGGAGGAGGATCAGGTGCCTGATATTGTCGATTTGCTTGAGGAATCCGCTCAGGAAAATGCCCAAGAAAACGAGCCGAACCCTCCAGCTGAAAGCACTCTGGACAGTGAAGAGTTACCCGCCGACCAAGAGTTACCCGCCGACCAAGATTCGCCCGCCAATCAAGAAAACAACGTAGCCCCCCCAGAACCCTCCTTTACAGAACCGCCTTCTACAGAAACTCAACCCAAAGAACAGCCAGAGACCGATCTCGATGATCTGTGGCAGCGCCTCCGCCAATATCGCCAGCGTTCTCTCGAAGCAAGATGAAATGGCCCGTGTTCGACCGCCCAAACTGCCCGCTACTTTACCCTGGCTGAATACACCAACGCCGATCTCCTTGGTCGATCTCAAAGGGCGCGTTGTCTTACTCGATTTTTGGACCTATGGTTGCATCAACTGCATCAACCTGATGCCCACGTTGAAAGCCATCGAGCACAAGTATGCCAATGCCCTCACGCTCATTGGCATCCATGCAGGCAAGTTTTCAGCGGAGCAGAGCCTCGGGAATATTCGCCATGCGATCGCAAAACACAACATCACCCATCCGGTCGTCGTAGACAGCGACTTTCAGCTCTGGCGGGCCTACGCCATCAAAGCCTGGCCGACGCTAGTGTTGATTGATCCCGACGGTTATATCGTCAAGCAGGTGGTGGGGGAGCGAGATCTCAACTTCTTGAGCGCCCTGATCGATCCATTGCTGCCCCAGTCCCTTCCTCGGTCACCATCCCTCACCCAAACGCTCCAACCCCAAAGCGTTTTGAGCTATCCCACCGGCATTGACGCCCATGGGCAGCAGCTTTTTATTGCCGATGCCGGGCACCATCGCATCGTCATCACAGATTTAGACGGAAAGTTTCAAACCATCATCGGCCAGGGAACGCCTGGACTTAGAAATGGACGTTTCGCTGAAACTCAATTTAATCAACCCCACGGCCTGCTCTGGGATGGCCCCCTCAAGCAGCTTTACGTTGCTGACACCGGCAACCACTGTCTTCGCCGGGTGGATTTTTCAACCCAGACAGTGACGATCTTGGCAGGCAACGGTGAGCAAAACCGGGCTATTTTTCCCCACTGTGGCCTCACCGCCCAGACTCCGCTAAATG
>JBCBQD010000317.1:0-5677 GCA_039820425.1 Cyanobacteria bacterium J06635_1 | reverse complement strand
GCCCCAGTCGGGCGACGCGGATAGCTTCGTCAGCGGTGGCACAACCGGCGGTGTTGGGCAGCATCCAAATTTTGCCCCAGTCAAGGGCTTCGGCCAGGCCTTCGTGGCCGGGAGCGTTAGTTTGGACGCGGCGGACGGCGACGGTGACGATCTGGCTACCACTGGCGGCGAGGCTCTGGCGCATGACGTCAAAGTTGTCGAATTTGCCGGAACCGGTCATCAGGCGGGAGGTGAATTGGCGATTGGCGATGGTGAGGGTGTCTTGGGTAGGGGATGGGGAGGTGGGGGAGGCTTGCCCTGAGCTTGTCGAAGGGTAGGGAGGTGGGGAGGTGAGTTGCATAGGTAGTGGGTAGCGGGTGGTGGGTAGGGGCGTTACATGCAACGCCTGTACATGGGAAGAGCGGTCAGGGGGAGATGGGGAGGGTGGGGGAGATGGGGAAGAAAGACGCGGAAAGGGGGAGACGCGAGGACGCGGAGAGAGGGAAGAGACTGTAGGGGCTGGCCTCGTGCCTGCCCAAAGTGAGGAAGTGGGTGAAGATTGGTGAAATCGCTGCCAATTAAAGCCATCGAGCAGCGGATCTGATTGTCGGGGATTGGCAATAGTCTGGGCGATGAGTTGGGCGGTGATGGGGGCGAGGAGGATGCCGTTGCGGTAGTGGCCGCTGGCGAGGGTTAAGTTGTGACAGGGGCCGGGGCCGAGGAGGGGGAGTTCGTCGGGGGTGGCGGGTCGGAAGCCCCACCAGCATTCTTGCAGGGGGTAGTTTGCGATCGCAGGATACAACCGCACGGCCTCGCTCAGTAGCTGGGTTACGCCAGCCGCTGTGTTGTGGGGTAAAAAGCCGACGTCTTCGCTGGTGGCCCCTAAAACAATCCGTCCATCGCGGCGCGGCACGATGTAAATATTGTCGCCAAAGAGAACTCTTCTCAACGGGTGAATGACATTCTCGGGCTGGCGAACGGCGGCCATTTGCCCCTTGCGTGGCGTGATCGGCACTGGCAACAGGTCACTCGACCAGGCCCCCGCTGCTAAAACGTAATGGCTTGCTTGCTGCTGACCCGCAGACGTGAGAACCCCAGTAATGTGTCGGTTTTCCTGCAGAAAGGCCTCTACTGAAACCCCATCTTGAATCTCGACAGCCAGTTCCTGAGCAGCAGTGCGAAGCGCATTGACCAAGAGCCGGTTATCAACCTGACCATCCTCCGCAAACCAGTATCCCCCTTGAACGGCGTCACTCAGTCCCAGCTGATACTGCCGAATGGCGTCTCCACTAAGACATAACCCACTATCCTCGCCTTCCCTATCTCCCCCATCTTCACCATCTCCCCGTCCCCCTTCGCTCTTTGCGCAATCAGTCGAAACCGCCTCAAACGTCGGTGCCAAAATCCCACACGGCCAATATCCCGTATCCTGCCCTGTCAGGTCCTCTAGCTTACGGACCCAGTCGGGATATAGCGCCAGACTGCGCAGACACAGCTCCAACATTGGCCCAGAGAGCTGCTCAGCGCGCGGGGCTAGCATCCCTGCAGCAGCCTGACTCGCCGCCGCCGCAAAGTCTCGGCTAATGAGTTTTACGGTGGCCCCTTGTTGACGTAGCTCAATTGCGATCGCCAGCCCGATGACGCCGCCGCCCACAATCAGTACATCAGCCCGATCCATCGCTGCTTAGCTCCCCAGCTATCCCCGAAGATCTAGTCTACCAGAGGGCTCTAACGGGTTGAGCGGTTGTCGCGGCAGGTTGAGGATTGACAACGCCTTGGCCAGCCGTCGTCGCAGGCTGAGCTGGGGTCGGCTGCTGAGCCGTCTGAGTAGGCTGAGCTGGGGTCGTGTCAGATGCAGCCGGTACCACAGTCCCACCAGCAGAGGCTCCCTCTGCAAACGTCTGACGCTGGGGAAACGTACCCGCCTTTTGCAAAGGAGTCATATTTTCGGTGTCGGCCTGGGCAATCAGCTGCCGATCACCACCATTATTACTGACTAAATCAGCCTGAGCCGTTGTACGTTCAGTGTTAGGGCGATTTCCATCGACCCATCTAACGACTCGCCCAGACGACCTCGCACCATAGATAACCAGTAGCGAGAAAAGAGACAGAATACCGCCAACGATATATTTGTTCATTACAGAACCTTTTGCATCCTTTTCTATCATCGCGCAATGAATTCAAAAAAGACAATGATTTCTGGTTAAAAATGAGGCCGTCTGAGTTTAAGCCGGGAAATTCAGGTGAGGTCAGAAGTCAGGAGCTAGAAGTCAGGCCCCCTCTGACTCGTGACCTCTGACTCCCGACTTCTATCCCCAGGAAAACTTTTCATTAAGATGGCAAAACTGCAATGGCAAAACTTCCCACTCTAAGCTGATATCCAATGTTGATCAAAACTGCGCTATTGGTTGGGAGCCCAAATAGGGTTTGAGCCTTGCCCCCAAAAACCGTCGTATTTGCTGATTTGGAGATCGCCAAGGACCTGGGTTTGACAGGCCAAACGTAACGAACGATCAGCCGCGTGGGGCGGCAACGAGCGACGGGTGCGATCGCGCCAATTAGCCTCAGAGACCTCCCCTTCAATTTGAACCGCACAAGTCCCACAGGAACCAATGCCGCGGCAGTTGATCAGTTTAGCCTTGCCGTTATACAGGTCTACACCATTGGCCAGCAGCACTTGCCGCAGATTAGCACCGACTTCACATTCAAAGTTTTTCCCTTGGGCCGTGATCGTAGGCATATCAAGAAATATTAAGACATCCAAAATAAAGCTTAGCTTCTGAGGTTAAGGGGCAAAAGAAGAGAGCTAATAGACATAGCATCGCTATTTGTGATTTGTTATTTGAATTTGGCTGATTTTAATCCAATCACCGCTCACCAATCACGTTCCACAACCCAATACTGCTCCCTATGACTAAAGCCACCAAAGTTTGGATCTACGACACCACCCTGCGCGACGGAGCCCAGCGAGAGGGGCTGTCGCTCTCGATTGAGGACAAGCTCAAGATTGCCCATCGGTTAGACCAGCTGGGGATTCCGTTTATTGAGGGGGGCTGGCCGGGAGCAAATCCTAAGGACGTTCAGTTCTTTTGGCAGCTTAAGGAAGAGCCGCTACAGCAGGCGGAGGTAGTGGCCTTTTGTTCCACCCGACGCCCCCATCGGCAAGCCACTGAGGAACCCATGCTGAAGGATATTTTGGCAGCGGGAACGCGCTGGGTAACGGTCTTTGGCAAGTCGTGGGATTTGCACGTCACGGAGGGGTTAAAGACGACCCTGGATGAAAATCGGGCGATGATCCAGGACACGATTGAGTTTTTGCGCAGCCAGGAGCGCCATATTATCTACGACGCGGAGCATTGGTTTGATGGCTATCGCCACAACCCGGCCTATGCCATGCAGACCTTAGAGTCAGCTATCAGGGCGGGGGCCGAGTGGCTGGTGCTGTGCGACACCAACGGCGGGACGATGCCTCACCAAATTGCGGAGAGGGTCTGCACCGTGCGGCAGTGGCTAAACACGTTGGATCTCGAGGTCAAGCCTCAGCTGGGTATCCACACCCACAATGATGCAGATACAGCAGTGGCCAACGCGATCGCAGCTGTCATCGAAGGGGTGGTCATGGTCCAGGGCACCATCAACGGCTATGGCGAACGCTGCGGCAATGCCAACCTGTGCTCTGTCATCCCCAATTTGCAGCTCAAGCTAGGCTACGACTGCATCGCTCCTGAGAACCTGGCTACACTGGCTGAGGGCAGCCGCTTTATTAGCGAAGTCGTCAACCTGGCCCCGGATGACCACGCCCCCTATGTCGGGCTGTCGGCCTTTGCCCACAAGGGTGGCATCCACGTCAGCGCCGTGGAACGTAACCCCATGACCTATGAGCACATTGCCCCCGAGCAGGTCGGCAATAATCGGCGTATTGTGATTTCTGAGCAGGCAGGGCTGAGTAATGTGCTGGCAAAGGCCCGCAGCTTTGGCATTGAGCTAGAGAAAAACGATCCCGCCTCTCGGGCCTTGCTTAAGCGCATGAAGGTTTTGGAGCAAGAGGGCTATCAATTTGAAGCCGCAGAGGCCAGCTTTGAGCTCCTGATGCGCGATGCCCTGCACCAGCGCCCCCGTTGGTTTGAGATCAAAGGCTTTCAGGTCCACTGTGACAGCGTCAGCAACGACTTGTCGGTGCCGGTTTCCAATGCCCATTTGAGCCATTCTTTAGCAGTGGTCAAAGTCACCGTCAACGGCAAAGATATGCTCGATACGGCGGAGGGTAATGGTCCAGTCTCCGCCCTCGACGCAGCTCTGCGTAAAGCCCTGCTCAACTTTTACCCAGATATTGCCCAGTTTCACCTGACCGACTACAAGGTGCGAATTTTGGACAGCACAGCGGGCACCGATGCCAAAACCCGAGTTTTAGTTGAGTCGAGCAATGGCTACCAGCGCTGGACCACGGTGGGCGTCTCGGCCAACATCATTGAGGCGTCATACCAGGCCGTGGTCGAAGGGTTGGAATACGGCTTAATGATGCTAAATCAATCTGCAGACGCTAGGCTGGTACCAATATCTGCACAGCCTTAGGCAGTTTTTTAGTTTTAAGTTCTAAATTTTAGGTTTTGAATTGAGCCGCTATGCATACCTGGACTTGGCAAACGTGGCAGGGTAAGCCCTATTTGACCTGTGATCTACTCACAGACTGGGACCACGGATTTTTCACCCATCAATTTTCACCCGAGACACCTGAGACGATCGTTCAAGTCCTTTCTCAGGCCTGTGAGTCGGCGGTGCCGGTTTATCGCACCAAGCAGGTTCACGGCAACGTAGTTTTATCACCGTCTGAGATTGAGGCGGCAACTAAAGCCCTGGTCTCGGCTACAGATGGGGCCGAAACCCGTGAACGCCCCCACGCCGATGGTAGCCATAGCGAACAGGCCGCTCAGGCTGTTTGGGTCTGCACCGCCGACTGCACCCCGGCCCTGATTGGGGATGTGCGCACCGGGCAGGTGGCTGCGGTCCATGCTGGGTGGCGGGGCACGGCGCAAAAAATTATCCCCGTCGCCATTGATCGATTACAGGCTCAGGGCAGTCGGCTTGAGGACTTACGAGTCGCCCTTGGCCCGGCCATTGACGGCGAAGTGTATCAGGTGAATGTGACGGTGGCGGCAGACGTGGGGGCCAGTATTTTCGATGCCAAAACGTTTGACGATGCGGTTGCCTTTGTAGATTTCCTAAAGGGCTTAGATAAACCACCCGTCCTTGAGGACGCTGAACCGGATAAGGTGCGCCTGGACGTACGCCGAATGAATGCTTTGCAGTTGGAACAGTTGGGATTAACGGCTGAGCAGATTGCGATCGCGCCCTACTGCACCTATCAGGAGCCCGAGAAATTCTTTTCCTATCGCAGAACCGGGAAAAAGCAGGTCCAATGGTCTGGCATTGTAAGCCGATAATAAGCTTCTACACCCACCCATTTCCTCGTTTTAACTGAGATTTGATTTGTGTGCAGTCCTCTTAATTAAGTTAATCCCTGGCAGATAGCACTGTGTCTTGCCCTCGCTAAGGCGAACAGTTTGGTGGAGCCATCAAAGTCGCCGCCAGGGAAATTTGGTTTTCCCCGCACCCCTTCCACTTAGGGGGTTCCGTTCCCCTAAGAACCCACGGACAAGAGGGGTGTCCATAATAGCACTTCGTTATCGACCATCCCGGC
>JBCBQD010000316.1:0-5678 GCA_039820425.1 Cyanobacteria bacterium J06635_1 | reverse complement strand
GTGATTGAGCAGCCCTTACAAGCCGACAGTTATTTTTCAGCCACCCTCAGCTGGGAACGGTATGTTGAACTCAACGACAGCAATGGTAACGGCTTGTTTGATGTGGGCGAAGCGTTTAATGGTCAAGATCTCAACAACCTCGACCTTTACCTGATGCCCGCCGATGAGACAGATATCAGCAAGAGCGTTTGGTCATCGGTCAGCGCGGAAGACAGCCTCGAGCATATTTTTCACCTCATTCCTGAGACAGGGCAATATAAGCTACGGGTGGTCTACCACGAGTCGGCCAATGGAGAGGCCAGCCAACCCTATGCCCTAGCCTGGTGGGCTGCCCCAGTGGCTGCCGCCCCAGCGTCTACGGAGGATACGTCTACGGACGATAGCCTGACCCCCTAGTACTGCGTCAAGCTTAAGATTTCGGTTACGCAGGACGCGGAGAGGGGAGGACACGGAGACGCGGAGATCGATCATTAGATAAAGTCGCCGCGTCTCCCCATCGCCTCTATCCCCGCGTCGGTCTTACCCGTAAATTTAAGGCTGACAAGCCACTAACCCCTTACTCACCCAAAGCCGATGCAATCCACCACCCAAATTACGATTCAACGCCAGCCCAGTGATTCAGATCTCGCTGCGCTAGAGGTTGAGCAATGGCCCATCTGGGAAAAAGAAATTTCTGAGTTTCCCTGGACCTACGATGAGGCAGAAACCTGCTACTTTCTGGCCGGAGAGGTGGTGGTGACACACACACGGAGAGGCGGTCACCATGGGTAAGGGTGATCTAGTGACCTTTCCAGCGGGGATGGCTTGCACCTGGCAAATTCGTCAGCCGGTGCGCAAACACTATCGGTTCGGTTGAGTACGATTTTGCTGATGGCAACTTGTCTATGAAGCATGGTGTCGGTACTGCATTCGTTGACTAACCTGAATTAGAGGAAATCGTCTGTAACAATGAATAAACCTATTGGTTTTGATGTATTCATGTATTCAGGCTAGGGAATCTTAAAGGCAGCTTCCCCTTCCTCGTCGTTCTTGCAGAGTCAGCCATCCGTATGCAGGTTTCTAGGAATTTCGCATTCCTCAAAGTCCACAGTTTAGAGCTGATCAGGCTTGGAACGCTTGCTGAACAATATTTTGAGAATGATCCGAACACCTGCCTGATCAAGCTGCGTCAATTTGGGGAGCAACTGGCTCAGCTGGTGGCGGCTAAGGTTGGTCTCTACGAAGACCCAAATGAAAATCAATTTGAGCTGCTCAGGCGGTTAGAAAATCGAGGTGCGATTACCGGGCAATCGGCCCAACTGTTCCATGAAATCCGCAAGGTGGGTAATCGGGCTACCCACGGCAGCTATGGCGAACACGGGGCAGCCCTGAGCCATCTGAAGTATGCACGGTTGTTGGGGATCTGGTTTCATCGCTCCTATGGGGGAGCCCGAAGTTTGAAGCCCGGTCCGTTTGTCCCGCCAGCGGACCCCCTACAGGAAACCGCTGCGCTCAAAACGGAACTGGAGCGGCTGCGACAAGAGCTGGAAGCCCGACAGGCCGAGCTGGCCGCGACCCAAACTCAGGCAGAACAGGCCCAGGCGCTGATCCAAGAGGAAGCTGAGCTCAGGCAACTGGCGGAGGAACTGCTGCAGGAAGCCGAAGCGAAGGCTGAAGCAGTGGCGGCGGAGTTATCTGCTATTCAAGCGCAGACGACTCAAATGCCAGCGCAGGTGATTCAGGCAGCGATCGCAACCGCGCAGGTGGCTGAAACGGAACTCGACCTGGATGAGCGTGAAACCCGCCGTATGATTGACCGCCAGCTGAGTGAAGCCGGTTGGGAAGTCAATTCTGAAGTCTTGACCTATGGCAATAGCACCCGTCCTCAGAAGGGGAAGCATCTAGCCATTGCCGAATGGCCCACCGCAGATGGGCGGGCTGATTACATTCTGTTCGTAGGCTTACAGGCGGTTGGGGCGATCGAGGCCAAACGTAAGCGCAAAGACGTGTATGGGGTCATCGACCAGGCCAAACGCTATAGCCGAGGCTATCAGATCAAAGCCGATGAAACCCTGGGGGGCCCATGGGGAGACTATCAACTGCCCTTCGTCTTTGCCACCAATGGCCGGGAATTTTTGCACCAGCTAGAAACCAAGAGCGGCATCTGGTTTTGTGACGTGCGCCGACCGGCCAATCTGCGTCGGCCCCTGCGAAGCTGGTATAGTCCGGCGGGCCTGATCGATACGCTGGCTCAGGATATCGACAAAGCCCACGAGCAGCTCAAACAGGCGTCGTTTAACTATGGCTTTGACCTGCGGGACTATCAGATTCGCGCCATTCGAGCGGTGGAGGCAGCCCTCGCAGAGGATCAGCGCAATCTGCTACTGGCGATGGCAACGGGCACGGGCAAAACCAAAACCTGTATCGCTTTAGTCTATCGGTTGCTCAAGGCCAAGCGGTTTCGGCGCATTTTGTTTTTGGTGGATCGCACCGCCCTAGGTGAGCAAGCCTCAAATGCTTTCAAAGATACTCGCATGGAGAGCTGGCAGACCTTTGCCGATATCTTTGACCTCAAAGAGTTGAAGGATGCAGCCCCGGATCGGGATACGAAGGTCCACATTGGGACGGTGCAAAGCTTTGTAAAACGCTTGCTGTACCCCAGTGATGACACCGAACCGCTGACCGCCGACCAGTATGACTGCATCGTGGTGGATGAGTGCCACCGGGGCTATTTGCTAGATCGAGAGCTGAGCGACAATGAGCTGACCTTTCGGGACTTTAAGGACTACGTCTCAAAATATCGGGTAGTGCTGGAGTATTTTGATGCGGTCAAAATCGGGCTGACGGCAACGCCTGCCCTACATACCAAGGAAATCTTTGGTGACCCCGTTTTTGCCTACAGCTATCGAGAAGCCGTCATTGATGGGTACCTGATTGACCACGAGCCCCCCATACGACCGATCACGGCCCTGGCAGAAGACGATATTGTCTGGCAGCCAGGGGAGGACGTTCAATACATCGACACCAAAACCGGACAGTTGGATCTGATCAATGCGCCGGATGAGATTCGGGTGGAGGTGGAACAATTTAACCGGCAGGTCATCACCCCAGAATTTAACCGGGTGGTGTGCGATTTTCTGGCGGAGCAGATTGACCCAGAGATGGGCAAAACGCTGATTTTTTGTGTAAATGACAACCACGCCGACCTGGTGACCGATCTGCTAAAAAAGGCCTTGGCAGAGCAATATGGCAGCATCGACGACGATGATGTGATGAAGATTACCGGTGCTGCCGATCAACCGTTAGCCCTCATCCGCCGATATAAAAACGAGGTCAGTCCCAAAATAGCGGTGACCGTAGACCTGCTGACCACGGGGATTGATGTGCCCGCTATCTGCAATCTGGTGTTTTTGCGGCGGGTCAAATCGAGAATCTTATACGAGCAAATGCTGGGGCGGGCGACGCGCCTCTGTGATGACATTGGTAAAGAAGTTTTTAGAATCTTTGATGCGGTGGGGCTCTACAGGGCCATCGAAAACTTCTCTACCATGAAGCCGGTGGTGGTAAACCCCAAGATATCGTTTAGCCAACTGGTGGATGAGCTGGAAACGGTGACCGAGCCCAGCGCAGTGAGTGAACTCCTGGAGCAGATTATTGCCAAGCTGCAACGCAAAAAGCATCACCTCAGCCCGACCACCCAGGAAACCATTGAGAGCCTGGCTGAGATGCCCCTGGACGAAGTGGCCAATCACCTGAGACACAGCAGCCCCACAGCAGCCGCGAACTGGCTAAAAGAACGGAAGCAGATCGCCGACATGCTGGATCGGCGCGAAGGCGGGCAGCGGCCAGTGCTGGTGTCTTACCATGCCGATGAGCTGCGACGGGTAGAGCAGGGCTATGGCGTGGCAGAAGATGGAACTGAATACGGCAGGCCCGACGATTACCTGGACAGCTTTCAGGCGTTTATCGCCGATAATCAGAATAAGATCCCAGCTTTGCTGGTAGTCACCCAGCGCCCCCGCGACCTGACCCGTCAGCAGCTCAAAGAACTGCGGATAGCACTGGCCAAGGCTGGGTATTCGGAAACGATACTAAAAGCCGCCTGGCGAGACAAGACTAACGAGGACATCGCCGCGTCGATCATCGGCTATGTGCGGCAGGCGGCGCTGGGGGATGCCCTGGTGCCCTATGGGGAACGGGTCCAGCGGGCGATGAAGCAAATCCTGGTCAGCCAAGCATGGACCCCACCCCAGCGGAAATGGCTGGAGCGGATTGGTAAGCAGCTTGAGGTGGAATATGTAGTGGATCGAGAAGCGCTGGATCAGGGCGTGTTTAAGGCCCAGGGAGGATTTCAGCGGATCAATAAGGTATTTCAGGGGCGACTGGAACAGGTGTTGAGTGAGATTAATGAAGCTCTCTGGAGAGCAGACAGCATAAATCAATCAAATTAACGACTACACATCCCCAGTCATCGATAACTCATTTATACTGAAATAGCCATTTAGATAGCCATCTATGACTCAGTATTCTATTGCTCAGGCGCGCGATCGTTTTACCCAATTAGTCCACGAAGCAGAACTAGGCAACGCGGTGGAAGTCACCCGCCGGGGGCAGCGGGTAGCCGTGCTAGTTTCAGCTGAGGAATATGACCGCTGGCACAAACCCAAGCAAGATTTTTGGCAGTCTGTCCTGGCATGGCGGGAAACGTTTGGTCTGGATGAGCGTGAGGAAGACGATGAAGACCGCGAGTTTGAAGCCATTATGGACAATGTGCGGGATAAATCCCCTGGGCCTGAGCCGTTTGAATGGTAATGGCCGTTTGCTTTTTATTGGATACCAATATTCTGTCAGAGCCCACTAAGCCTCGCCCAAATGCCCAGGTGATGCATCGAATGGCTGAAAATAGCGGGCAACTAGCAATCGCCTCTGTTTCGTATCACGAGGTGATGGTTGGCTATTTGCGGTTGCCACAGGCTCGAAAACGGCGGGAGATAGAAGCCTATATGCGGCAAAGCGTAGAAGGTGTGCTGATGATTTTGCCCTATTGCGAGACGGCGGCGCGGTGGCACGCCATGGAGCGAGTGAGGTTAAGGCAGGCCGGTAAAACGCCTGCTTACCTCGATGGGCAAATTGCCGCCATCGCCGCCATCAACAACCTCACCTTAGTGACCCGTAACACCAGCGATTTTCAGTATTTTCAAGATTTGAAAATTGCCAACTGGTTTGAGTAAACCACGTCCAAGTTGAAACCTGTAGATTCCTCTACAAAAAACTCCCATTCTGGACGTGCAAAATGTTTAATACCCCTAGCGCTGCCGAACACGTTGCCTATGAACGCCACCTCTGATATCGTCGCCAAGCTTTGGAACCTCTGCCATGTTCTGCGGGATGACGGTATTACCTATCTGCAATACGTCACTGAGCTGACCTACCTGCTGTTTTTAAAAATGATGCAGGAAACAGAGCAGGAAGCAGTACTGCCGGAGGGTAAGCGCTGGAGCGACCTGGTGGCCCTGGAAGGCATTGAGCAGCTTGAGTTTTATCGAGACCTGCTGCGCGACCTGGGGCGGGGGGAGGTCAACAAACGGGTGCAGTTAATCTTTGCCAATGCCCAAACCGCTCTAAAGCAGCCGCGCATCATCAAAAAGCTGGTGACCAGCATTGACGAACTGGACTGGTACTCAGCCAAGGAAGAGGGA
>JBCBQD010000315.1:0-5693 GCA_039820425.1 Cyanobacteria bacterium J06635_1 | reverse complement strand
CGGGTCTCCTCATCGGTTTGCTGTGGAGCGAACGGTTAACCCTGCCGACGGATGCTAACCACAAACCCGACTTGGGCTGTTGTCTCAGGGTGGGGTTCAATATTGAGATTTTCGCCGTAGTGGCCTGGGCCGTGCATTACAGCCCGAACTGGATGGGGGGTGATCCGGTCATGCCGACCCTGCCTGAGGTGGTGCGCGACTCGGGGGTGATGACCCGTGCTGCCGTGATTTGGACCCTGGCTACCCTGGCCGCCCTCGGGCTGGTGATCACCCAGCGGGTGAAATGGCTCTGGAGCATTAACCTGGTCGCCTTCGCCGCCTTTGTGATTTTCACCCTGATCCCGACCTATCAGCTGGCCGATAGCCTGCGACAGCAGCCACTAAGGGAGATTGCCGGTGCGATCGCAGCCCAGCGACAGCCTGATGAACCTGCGGTGATGGTGGGCTTTATGAAACCCAGCCTGGTCTTTTACGCTGAGCAACCGATTACCTATATTGGGACGCCCCAAAACGTCCCCCCCCGCCTGCGAGAAAATACCCCAGACGCAACATCTGTGCTGCTGGTGGGCCACCCTGAGGAAATTCTTGCCGCAAACCCCAACAACTGGCCCTTGGAAATGCTGTTAGAAGCAGGCACCTATCAGTTGGTGAGAGCTACGCTGTAGCTGCCTATTAACATCAGAGAATCAGCTGTCCCGCCTGCTGTTCCTCAAAGCCATGGCTCGAATTCCTTTTTTGTCTTCATCAAAGCTCATCTGGCGGAACAGCTCGTAGTCCTGAGGGTTGGCTAACGTAGAGATAGCGCAGCTAGGAACAACTTTGACAACTTCGCGCTTTAGCCGGGTCATCAGCAGTTTTTTAGTGGCGTCCTGGTTAGGTAGACAGGGGTCTACGACCAGATCCCAAACAGTTGTATTGAAAACACCATCGCTGGTAGCCCGGACAAACCCAACCAGTGTCTTTTCTCTAAGTGACCTGGCAGCGACGCAAAAGAGGGAATGCTCTAGGGCTCTGTCGAGCTTGTCAAGTGGTCGAGAGAGGAAGCCTGCCTTTTCAAAGAGTCGATTCAGTTCTTCGAGGGCAATCTCTCGCTTGTCAGTACTGGTAAAAATCCTCATAGCTCTTGGGCGAGAAGATTTTGCAGCCCGAGCGAGATGTCTAGACATAGCAACACTATTGACAGGTAATTGATTTACAGGCACTCAAATTATTAAATACGGCTTGGATTTAGCCTTTAAGTCCACTTTGAGCAATTTTTCCAGGTGTATTCAATGTAAATTATACTGTTACTCGGCCCTTCGTGCGATCTACCAGCCTTTGGCTTGTCGGATAAGCCCTCGGAGCCTTTGCATGAAGTGTCCTGCTATGCTTCGGTGAGCGGCGGTAGCCGCCGTTTCACAGGAGAGGACTGAATCATAGACGTATTGGTCTGAGCATAGGGGAGCAGCTGATCGATAATGCGTTCAAGGTCGTCAGCCTCTCTGATGTAGGCTTTAGCAATAAAGCAATCGTCGCCCGTGATGCGTTCGCACTCAACAATCTCTGCTATCTCAGCAATCAGCGCCGCGACTTTTGAGAGCTGTCCGGGCAGCGGACGAATCCGAATATAAAACCCCAGGGAATAGTCCAGCATTTTAGGATCGACCTCAATCGTAAAGTTTTGAATGACGCCAGACTCCTCTAGCCGACGGAGTCGCTCAGACACGCTGGGGGCAGACATGTTAAGGGCTCTGGCAAGATCGGCAATGGAGGTTCTCGAATTTACCCTCAACGCAGTGAGCAGCTGTCTATCTACGCTGTCTAACCGAGATTTCTGCATCTGAAGGTGTTTTGCCATAGTTCCCTTGATATCTTAGGCTATCGCTTTATCTTGCCACTGAAATCATATATCAATGGATAAAAAGCGCTGATAGTATTGAGTGCATGAATATATCAAGAACTTTATCAGCCTGGACAGGGGCTACCCCCCCGCATCTTTGGTTTGTTATCAGCGCTATTTTTCACTATCTAGGGCCCTCATTTGCCGTATTGCTGTTTTCACGGGTTGATGTTTTGGGCGTTGCCTGGTTTCGGATTGCTAGCGCGGCCTTCATTTTTGCTCTATTCACTAAGCCCTGGAGAACTTTTCAAAAGGCAAATCGAGAGACTGTTATTTTACTGTTGTTGCTGGGGGCTTGTCTGGCGCTAATGAATAGCGCGTTTTACCTAGCGATTAACCGCCTGCCTCTGAGTTTGGTCGCCACGATGGAATTTGTCGGCACCATTGCCGTAGCACTCTATGGATTGAGGGCCATCCAAAATTATTTGGCTTTATCACTGGCGGTTGTTGGCGTCTTTATCCTGACCGGAGTACGCTGGTCTAGCGATCCGCTAGGGCTGGCCTATGCTGTTGTCAATGCCGTGCTATTTATGGCCTACATTATTCTCGGGCATCAAGTGGCGCGGCAGGGCGCAGGGGAGGGCGTGGGTCGTTTGGGCGCAGCGATGGCGGCTGCATTTATCTTTGTCATCCCAATCGGATTTTCTGAGGCGCTTCCCGCGTTTTCAAATCTCACGCTGGTTTTCGCAGGCATTGGTGTTGGGGTGAGTTCTTCGGTGATTCCCTATATCTGTGACCAGCTTGCCATGGCTCGGCTACCCCGCAACACATTTGCACTGCTGCTGGCGCTGCTGCCCGCAACGGCAACTATTGTGGGGGCTATTGTGTTAGGGCAGATTCCAACCGTGAGAGATACTATCGGCATCTTACTGGTAATGGCAGGGATTTTTATCCACAAACCCTCGGCATAAAGTTTGACAGTCTGGCTCGCAGCCTATTCTTCTTGAAGTTTTTTTAATCGGGCATCTCGCATTGGCTGATAAAGTGATTTTCCCATCCAGGGTTCAATTTTTATATGACGGAGCCAGTCCTTGACGGTTGGAATCCACCCTAGATCCTCTTGAATATGCTGTTCGCCAATGGTCCGTATTGGAATCACCTGCCCTAAACTATTCTCAATCGTGGCTCCAAAAATCCGCTCACACAAAAAAATGCCTTCGGCGTGATGGCGAAGGGCCCGATGGCGAAAGTCAGGCAAAAATGCCTTAGACTCATCAAACCAGTTATGAATCTCAATGTAATCTTCGGCAACACCGCCAAAGAGTTCAGCCGATCTGACCGCGTGATACCAGGGATGGGTCATGACGTTTGCTCCTGTTGTTCATCAATGATTTCACCCGTTTTAAACTCAACACAGAATGAACCATAGATTGAGAGTTCTCCTGTTCCGTAGTCGCCTAGCAAGCAGACTGCAAATTCTTGTGCAAGCGCATCTAACCGCTCTCTGACTCGTTCTTCAGGGGTCAGCTCATTGTATGCCCATGTGACAAGCGTGTAGGGAATATTATCTTGTTCGTTCTGTTGTCTACTGAGCGGCCCTTCTGAAAGCTGTTGCTTGAGGACATTGACGTTGAGTAAACCCTCCTCAAGGATAGCTTCTTCAAAATGGGCAAATCCTTCATCGCCACCGCCGTTATAAGAACAGCGCATACGTCTTACGTTAAGCTGCTGCAATATCTCAAAAGCTTCGAGGGAATATCGGCTAAGCGTTCTTACAGAAAATTCACCTCTGGCTGAGTGATATTGATACCCTACATCTGGATGGCGTTCATACTCATGAATATATGGCATTTCGAGTACCGATAGGAGCCAGTACAAATATATCACTGAAATTAGTTCAAATGCACTTAATAAAATAGTTGCTTGAATGTCTACGCTGAAATATTTTCTCTTCAAAGATTGGCCAGTTGGTCATGGACGATTTTTAATTGGATGCGTTAGATTGCGCCTGTTGGCTAAATCGTAATCGCGGTAAAAATCAATGCTTCGGTCTCGATGCATAGGGTGCAGTCAAGTTTTGCTGGCGGGGATATTGGGCATCACTGCCTGCGCGCCCTCGGTGCCGCCTGAGCCGCCAGTGGCCGCCGTTGTGGAGCCGCTGCAAACGGTGGTGGCGCTGGGGCGGCTATCGCCCAATGGAGAAGTGATTAAGCTGTCGGTCCCCAACGCCGCCGACAGTCGGGTCAACCAGATTTTGGTCGAAGAAGGGGACTGGGTCGAAGCTGACGAGGTGATCGCCATCTTACAGGGGTTTGAAGGACGGCAGCGCGACCTTGACGAAGCCCGTAAAACGGTGGAGTACCACCAGGCGCGTCTGGCGCAGGTGACGGCGGGTGAGGCCAAAATTGCTGAGATTGAGGCGCAGCGGGCGAATATTGAACGGTTGCGATCGCAGCTCCAAACCGAGACCCCGGAGCGCCAGGCGGCGATTACCAGCGCCGAGGCCGAGCTGCGACGCACCCAGCAGTTTTATCAGCGACAGCGCCAACTGGCAGCAGAGGGCGCGATCAGTCAGTCAGATTTAGACCTAGCCCAACAAGACTGGCAAGTCGCTGAGGCGACGCTGCAACAGCGGCAGGCCCAGCTCGACAACACGCAACAAACCCTGCGAGAACAAATTGTTCAAGAGGAGCAAAATTTAGCCCGACTACAAGAAGTGCGCCCGGTCGATGTGCAGGTGGTGCAGGCCGAGCTAGAGCGTGCCCAAATCGCCGTAGAACAGCGCCAGGCCGATCTCGCCGATACCCAGGTACGCGTGCCGGTGGCGGGGCAAATTCTCCGCATCAATACCCGGGTGGGTGAGCAGGTCAACACCCAGCAGGGCATCGTCGAGCTTGGTCGCACCGATGAGATGTATGCGATCGCAGAAGTCTACGAAACTGAAATCACCCGAGTTCGTCAGGGTCAACCCGCCACAATCATCAGCGAATACGGCGGCGTTGACGGAGAACTCAGCGGCACCGTTGAGCATGTGGGCATGCAAATCGGCAAGCGCACCCTCGATAGCGAATCAGCTAACCCAGCCACCGACCAAAATGAGCGGGTGGTCGAAGTCAGAGTTCAAATTGACCCAAAAGACAGTGAACGTGTGGCCGCCCTAACCAATATGCAGGTGCGAGTCCAAATTGATGTTGCCAACACCGCATCTTCCGCAGTCTCCCCTTAAAATATGACGCTCTTAAAGTCTCTGCGAACCTACGCACAAACCTACAAGCCTCTCGCCTGGGCGCAACTCTCCCACCAAAAAGTACGGCTGGCAGTGGCCCTGACCGGGGTTGCTTTCTCTAATATTTTGATCTTTACTCAGCTAGGGCTACGGGCCCTGCTGTTTGATGGCATCACCTTACTGCCTGAACAACTCGACGGAGACTTATTCTTGGTCTCGGCCTACACCCCCAGCATTAACTGGGGCAGTAGTTTCTCTAAGATCAATCTCTACCAGGCAGATTCTGTCTCGGGGGTGGCGCGGGCGGCACCGCTCTACATGAGCAGTGCCGAGTGGGTCAACCCAGAACAGTTAGAACAGCAGGGGCTATCTGATGGCCCCCAGGCGTTTGAGTTATTTCCCAATCGGGTGAAAATTTTGGCCTTCAATCCGGTTGAGCCCGTTCTGGCGATTCCTGAAATTAATCAGCAGCTTGATCGCCTGGCGGTGCCCCACGGGGTGCTATACGATCGTCTTGGCCAAGAGAAACTGGGACCGGTGCCCGAGTTATTTTTAGAGCAGGGTCCGGTCACCACCCTGATGAATAACGAGCGGGTCACGGTGGTGGGGCTATTTAGCCTGGGCAGCAACCTATCAGACAACGGGCAT
>JBCBQD010000314.1:0-5709 GCA_039820425.1 Cyanobacteria bacterium J06635_1 | reverse complement strand
ATCCGGTCTATCGAGACAAGGCGATTGCTTTTAGCAACCAGGTCCGTGACGTGCAAGAGTTTTTAGCTGAGGTGGGTCTCACCGCGAAGCTAAATCCTTTGCGAGATCAGCCCCTGACGATGGTTTACCAGGATGCCTGCCACTTGTTGCATGGCCAGAAGATTAGCAACCAGCCCCGACAGCTGCTGCGACAGATTCCGGGCGTCAGTTTGAGAGAACCCATTGATGCGGCCCTATGCTGCGGCAGCGCTGGCGTGTACAACATGTTGCAGCCCCAGGTGGCCCATGAGCTGGGGCAGATGAAAGCGACCAACCTGCGCAAGACAGGGGCAGATTTGATCGCCTCGTCGAATCCGGGGTGTTCTTTGCAGATTCTCAATCACCTTAAGCTGCAAGGGGAAAAGCTGTCGCTGATGCATCCGATTCAACTGTTGGATCTGTCGATTTGCGGTGAGACTTTGACATAAGGGGGACTGCAACCCAATAAGCCCCCAACGCTTAGCCATTTCCCTTTACTCATTCCCCCGATTTCACTGGAATTTTATTTTTGTGCAGTCCCTTGAATCGACGAGTGAATCTCTGGAAAACAGCGCTGGGTATTGCCCTCGCTAAGACGGACAGTTTGGTGGTGTGATAAAAGTCGCCGCCGGGGAAATTTGGTTTTCCCCGCCCCCCTTCCACTTAGGGGGTTCCGTTCCCATAAGAACCCACGGACAAGAGGCGTCTCCCAAAATAGCGCGATGTGATCGACCATCCCGGTGGTGACAACGCGCATTCGCGCTGCGAAGTCGGGCCGCTTACTCTGGCTGCATATTCTGCAGGGTGGACACAAGGCACCGCCTCTGCAACAGGCTGTCAACTCAGCCACATAGAGTCGGCCCCCTATCGACTAACCCACCAACCGCCCTGCCCCAAACGAAGCCAGAATCTAGTTCGGGGGGTCTGGGCTTCGACCTGAGCTCAGCCGAACGGGGAGGTCGTCCCCCAGGCAGCCGCTAACGCCAGAGCAAAGGGGAGGGGGCGGGAGGGAAAGTCCCGCGCAACTCCTCACACACATCTCCAACCCTGGCAAGCACAAATATGGCAGAAAAATATGTTGGACAATCAGAGCTGAGCCTCTAACTCAGCAATGCGCGCTTGCAACGGTTCAACCATCGCCGCCACCTCTGCCTCAGAATATCGAATCGGAATATGCTGCGGGCAGTTCCAATCAAACGCCTCAATACGAATCACAATGGCGCGTTCAACCGTAGCTGGGTAATCAGGATCGCTCAGCTGCGCTAACAGCTCTGGATCGTCTTCAACAACGGTGGCGCGACCCCAAATCTTGAGGCGACGTCGGTGGGCGTAGTCCATCAAAAACAAAAATACCCGATCATCCTGGGACAGATTGCCCACGCTCAGATATTGCACATTGCCCTGAAAATCGGCAAAACCCAGGGTTTTGTCATCCAAAATTTTGAGAAACCCTTTTGGGCCACCGCGAAACTGAATATAGGGCCAGCCTGTTTCGCCCACCGTGCCCATATAAAAGCTATCTCGCTCGGGAATAAACGCGGCGACCTTATCATCAACGCTATCGTTGGCAGGGCCTTTTGCCACAAAGCGCTCATAGGTCTCTCGGGAGTCACGCTCTGTTTGGATGGCTTTCACCGCCGGGGTAAATGCGATGTCTGCAAATTTACGAGCCATGATCAATTCCTCAAAGATCAGTTTCTCAAAGGTCAGTTCCTCAACCAGCAATATGGGGTGGTTTTGAGTTCAAACCACCCCGTTTTCTTAAGCAGCGACGGGCGCTTCTATGCCTGCCATGCCGACAAAGCCGGGGAGGGTTTTAACCCGCTCAATCCAGGCAGAGATATTGGGGTAAGCGTCTAGAGAAATTTGACCATCAGGGGCCAGGGCCACATAGGGAAAAACGGCGATATCCGCAATGGTCGGTCGATCCAACTCTAGCCAACGACGATTAGCTAAATGGTCTTCCAACAGTTGCAAAATCTGCCCGGCTTTTTGGGTGGCCAGCTCAATATCGATGCTTTTTACCCCAAACCGATAATACAGTCGGGCTGTTTCGGGTCCCTGACGAACTTCGCCCGCTGCGGTGGAGAGCCAGCGCACGATTCGAGCCAAGGCTTCTGGTTCACTGGGTAGCCAGTCTTCGCTGCCATACTGTCTGGCTAAATACACCAAAATGGCCTGGGCATCTGCGAGGGTGGTTTCCCCATCCACCAGCACAGGCACCTGACCAAAGGGATTAATGGCTAAAAAATCGGGGGTTTTATGTTCACCTTTCATCAGGTCAACCCGTACCACCTCGTGCTCGACCCCCAACAGCGACAGCAGTAAACGGACCTTGTAAACATTGCCAGAGAGTTCGTGGCCATAGAGCTTGGGTGCAGCGTGATCCATTGGATGTTTCCTCTTGTTTAGGTTATTCAAATCAGATATCGAATTGGAATGGGGCTGGTTAAAATAAACCTGGGCCAGACTCAAACCGAACGATCGGTACAGATTCATTAAACCGAATGATCGGTATACTGTCAATAGGAACGCTGATTTTAGCTGTCAACTTCAGGTGAAACGGTATCTCCGGGGAGCGCTCAGGTGTTACAAATCAGCTGCTGAAAGCCTATTTTCGATTCGGTTAATGTGTAAGGTTCGTTTATTGTCCAATGTCTAAAGAAGTTGCGATCGCAAAACTCGCCCCAGTCTTTCGCCGCTATGGTTACGAAGGGGCCAGTCTGTCGATGCTCTCGAAGGCGACGGGGCTTGGCAAGGCCAGCCTGTATCACCACTTTCCCGGCGGCAAGGCAGAGATGGCCCAGGCTGTCTTGGGCCATATCGCCCAGCAGGTTAACACCTATGTTTTAGAGCCTCTTCAGGCCGAGGGGGAGCCCATTGAGCGGATTCGCAATATGGCTAGCGGCATCAGCACCCTTTACCGGCAGGGGCAAGACGCTTGTTTTATGGCTATTTTCTCGATGGGAGAAGCCGACACGCTCTTTCACGACATCTTGCAGCAGTCGCTAACCACCTGGATTGATCAGCTTGCCCAGACCCTGGTTGATGCGGGCATTGACGCGGATGGGGCAGAGGTGCGATCGCGCAATACCGTCATGTCTATCCAGGGAGCCCTGGTTTTGGTAAGAATTTTGGAAGACACCACCCCCTTTGATGACCTGATGAAAGATCTGCCCGAGAGATTACTGAGCTAAGGCGATTGCCAACCACGAATATTCACGGTCGGTGCCGTCAGTGCAAAACTCCAGGCTAAGGCTAGCCATACTGAAACCCAGGTGCTCGAACTGGAGCTTCGGTAGTTCCTCAAAGCGACGGGCATTCTAAGGTGACCGAACTGACGTCGATAGCCTGAATGAGTCATTGGCCAGAATGTTCCTGAAGACTAAACATCCAGCCCCATTTTCTCTACCCCAGCCAGCGGTGCTGACATCAGCGCTGGCGGAGCTCAATCAATGTGCGGCTATCTACAGCGGTGATTTGGTTGCCGCCAGTGAGCATGTGACTGCAACCGCTAGCAAGTTACTCAACCTGGACAAATTTGGCCTCTGGCTGCTGCAAAATGATGACACAGCACTGGTGGAAATTAATACCTATCTTTTAGTCCAGGGCACTTATTCCCGAGGCGATCGGCTCGAGATCGCAGATTATCCTGACTATTTTGAAGGCCTGGGTAAAGGGGGACTGTTTGGAAATCTCTCACAAGCTCTAATCCAGGTGCCGGTCTATCAACACGGCAATCTCGTGGGCGTACTCAGGGGTGAGCAAGTCAACAAATCGCGTTGCTGGCAGCCCGAGGAGCAAGCCTTTGTAGGTGCGATCTCAGGCCTAATCACCCTCGCCCTGGAATGTCAGTCAAAACAGCAGCTCGAAACCACCCAAAAACGACAGCTCCGGTTAGAGGCTATCGAACGGGAGCAACTGGCCCAAGCCTGGCAAGAAAGTCAGCGATTTATCCAAAAGATCCTCGATGCCAGCACTAATATTCTCTATGTGAACGATTTTGCGTCGGGGCAAAACATTTACGTCAATCGCTGGTTGCAAGTTGTGTTGGGCTATCAGCCCGATGACCTCAACAAACTAGGGGGTTGCTTCCTCAATCAGCTGGTCCATAAAGCCGATCGGCCTGCGGTTGCAAATCAGCGTCGCCAGCTCACCTCCATGGGCGACGGCGAAATTGTCGAGATGGAATATCGGTTGCAGCATCGCTCAGGCCATTGGCGTTGGCTACTCTGCCGAGAAACCGTCTTTCAACGCGACGGCGATGGTCAGCCGACACAGATTTTTGGCACCGCCACCGATATTACCGACCGCAAGCAGGCAGAAGTCGCCCTCAAAGAAGCCAACCGTGAGCTAGAACGGCTAGCCAATGTAGACGGCCTGACCCAGGTCGCCAACCGTCGGTTCTTTGATTTTTATCTACAAAAATCATGGGAAAAGTCGAACCGCAATCAAAACCCACTGACGCTCATCCTCTGTGACATCGATTATTTCAAGCCCTACAACGATGCCTACGGTCACCAGGCTGGCGATGTCTGTTTACAGCAAGTGTCCCAAGCGATTGAAAGCGCCGTCCAGCGCGAATCTGACCTGGTCGCCCGCTACGGCGGCGAAGAATTTGCCATCGTACTGCCCAATACCACCTGCCCCGGTGCCCAGCGGGTGGCTAACAATATTCAACAAGCGGTACTGTCCCTCAAAATTTTGCACCAGCATTCAGCCGTTGCCCCCTACATTACAGTCAGCCTGGGGATTGCGACGATGAAGTGTGCCGAGGATATCGCGCCTGACGCATTGATTGCGACCGCCGATCAATGTCTCTATCAGGCTAAGTACGAAGGGCGAAATCGTTACTGTTTTGAGATTATTTAGAAGAAACGCAGTTTATAGAGGCTCTCTTCGCTGGCCTACCAGTGAAGCCCCCACCCCCCCTTTTTTAGAATGCCCCTTGGGCTATATTTTGGGGGCTTTGAGTCAAGTCTCCTCCAGTATTGGGGGACGGAAGGCTTCGACGTGAGGCTTCGACGGTGAGCTCAGCCGAACCGCTCCGCCGAACGCGGCCTTCAGAAGCTATAGATATTTGCGGCCATCTACTTAGCTCTGGCCTGGGTCATCGACAAACCTTGTGTACTCAGGCTACCCGACTCCTCGCCACTTCTACTGAAAAAGCCTACTATCAGAGTATCCCACCCACTCAGGTAACGTTGTCTAAGCTAGATAAGCCGAAGGGTTATGGTTGCTGCCCCCGTTGACATCAGTACTTTAATTACTTGCACACCAGGATTGCATGGTGGCAAACCGCACATCAGCGGCAAAGGCGTCACTGTACGTAAAATCGCCTTTTGGTATAAAAAAGGGCTCAATGCCGAAGAAATCGCAGCGCAGTTTGGTCATTTATCTCTGGCAGAAGTTTATACGGCGTTGGGGTATTATCACGCTAATAAATCAGAAATCGAAGCCGATTTAGCAGCAGCAGCAGCTAAAAGATTAGAAATTTAGTACATAGAGCTTCGATTGTAAGTCAGTTAGAAATCAACGAATTGGCGGAAAAGGATTGAGAGCTTTTATCGGTCAACTAAGATTAACCCAGACGTAATTTAGCATTAGTAATCTGAGGTTTAAATTTGAAGCTTTCTTCGATTGGGCATTGGACAGAGGGCTTAATCCAGAAATAAGCTTCAAATTTAAACC
>JBCBQD010000313.1:0-5741 GCA_039820425.1 Cyanobacteria bacterium J06635_1 | reverse complement strand
GGCCACCTGACTCAGAGGCAAATGTCTTGGCGTCGGCCTCTAGCAAAAAGGCTGAGACTTCATCCCCTTTAGTCACGTAGTAAGAGTTCTCTGCAAACAGCTTCCAGCCCTTATTGCGATCGTGCACAAAGATCACGTCAGCTGCTTTGCCATCGGTCTGTAGCTCATTGAGCTTTTTGATCATATTGGGGATCGAGGCAAAATTAGTTACCCTAGGCTCCTCTTGAATCCATAGTTGAGCCGCCATCTTGGGTTCTTCAATCGGCTCATCAGTCAGGGCGTCGCTGCCGGTAATCACATAGTTCTCACCCGCTTCAATCACCTCGTCATAGTTTAGTCCCATGGCTTCCATGGCTTGCTGCAGATAGCTTTCATCCACCCATTGGGTGACGTCTTCGGGGTCGACCGGCGACTCGATTTTGCCCAGGCTGATCAGGGTGGCAATGCTGTTTTTCAACGCGGCTAGCTGAACCTCTCCGATGCTTGGATTAATCGGCTGTAGCCCGGATGGCCCCAAGAACATATAGACCACTTCTTTCTCGATGCCAGACCATTCTTCAATCTGGGCAGAGATTTCCTCAGGGCTCTCCTGGAATACTTGATTGGCTTCGAGCATAGCCTGGAGATAGGCCTGGACAATCTCGGGATACTCTTCTGCAAAGTCAGAGCGAACCACAATGCCATGCAGGGTGGGCACCCCGGTCTGGGCACCGTCAAAAATCTTTTTGGCAAATCCTCGGTAGGGAAACAATTCTCCAAAGGGTACAAAATCAGCGTGGGCGTCAATCTGGCCTGTCCTCAGACTGGTGCCACCCACCTCAGGGGCCTGACTAATGAGTTTTACGTCCGTTTCTGGATCAATCCCGGCATCACTGAGTGCCTTTAAAACCATGCCGTGGGCCGCAGAGCCAAAGGGCACTGACACGGAGCCCCCCTTAAGATCAGCCAGGGAGGTGACGTCACTGTCTTTGGGCACAACGACTGCATTCCCGGCTCCGTTAGGACTGTAGGCCAGGGTGCCGATAAAGGTGGAGGTAACATCGCCCGCTTCTTCTTGAAACTTGATCAAATTGATCACCGCTGGGAAGTCTCCCATCAAGCCAATGTCAATCTGATCGGCAAGCATCTTGTTGGTAATGGGTGGACCAGAGGTGTAGCTAGACCATTCAATTTCATACTCTACCCCCTCATATTTTCCGGTTGTGGGTAGATGCTTCTCTAAAAGCTCCAGTTCCCGGACAGTTGCGCCCCCAACGGCGGTATTAATCACCTGATCTTGGGTACCGATAGAAATGCGGATAGTCTTGCCATCCCCCGCAGGCGCACTCGCTGTATCAGCGGCGGCATCCCCTGAGGGTTCGCTACTGGTAGAAGAACTTGAGCAAGCCGCGATGAAGGCTGTAGAGAGTGTCAGTGCAAAAGTTATAGAAAGTCTTTTGAGCCAGATGGAATGATGAGACTTCATGGCTAGGGCAGCTCCTATCAATTTGCCCCATTTAATAAGTGGTGAGAAGGTTTCATCTGTATCTGCATTTACAGATGCTTTCAGAGCAGTCTATCTGCCAATAAAGATTTTGATTAGAACCATAGATATCTTTTATTCATGTTAATTTATTGACCAAAAATCAACCCCATGCAAATGAGACGGTGGGCTAGATTATGAGTCACATGCACCTAACTAGCGAGATAGCCTCGACTTAGAAACGGCACGTCTACGACGGTGGCAGTGGTCTCGCCAATCAGTACAGTGATACCTGCGCCACCTGACTTAGTGCGGATGTAGCCCAGGCCGATGGGGCCGTCAGGGGTGTCAGTGACACTGGTGAGGCGACCGATCTTGTCGCCTTGATAGGTGATATCACTGCCGACCGGTGCAATCTCACCCAGCTTTAACCCCCAAAGTTGTTTTTTAACCCCCTGGTAGGTATTCAATCGGGCAATGGTTTCTTGGCCGATATAACACCCCTTCTCAAAAGAAATGGCGTGCCATAGACCCGCTTCGAGCGGATTGTCGTCTTCGGTGAGTTCCTGACCGGGGAGGGGACGGCCCTGCTCAATTCTGAGGCGTTCCCAGTCTGAGATATCCAAAACGGCTGCCCCCGCTGTCGTCAGTGCCTGCCAGATCGTCTCAGCTTGATCTTGTGGCCCTATCAGGGTGTACCCCGGCAGAGCCAGGCCGCAGCCTACGGCCACTTTGACCGGAGCCTCCATCAGGGTGACCTCGGTGTGTTGGCCAGGGCTGGTTAGCCCCCCCACCTGATTGGCTATGCCCAACTGTGCAAGGGTTTCAGCAGCCTGTGGCCCAATCACTCTAAAGGCAAACGTTTGATCGGTGACATCTGCTAACTTGACCTTGTCGGCAAAGAAAATATAACGATCCATCCACTCTATTAGCTGGGTTTGCAGCCCTGGCGAGGTCAGTAGCAAGACTGATTCTGTGTCAACGTAGGCGCCCACCAGGTCAAGGGTACGTGCGGTTGAGTTGACAAAAACCGTCTCGCAGCCCTGACCCGTTTGCAACCCTTGGAAATCGTTGGTGGTTTGGTTGTGCAGAAATCGAATCCGATCAGCCTCTGAAACCCTTACCCGTCCCCAGTCGCTGCAATCGACCACAGCGGCCTGAGCCTGGGCGGCTTTGTAAGCGTTTTTCATAACCCTTAATCTTTTACAAAACCCTAATCACAATTGCGATCGTTCACCTCACCATTGGGCATCACGGTGTTACACATAATGGCTTTTGACCAGTTAGCCCCGCGCAGGTTCGCGCCAGTCAGGTTTGCTTCGCGCAGGTCGGCGCTACCGATGACAGCGGCGGTGAGTTCGGCATTAGTCAGGTCAACCCCACGAAAATTTGCGTCCTCTAAATTTGCCTGGGTGAGCACGGCCCTGCTCAAGTTAGCCCCAGCAAAGATCGAGTTTTGGAGGCGAGCTCCGTTTAGCTCAGCCCCGGCCAGGTTAGCCCCACTGAGGTCAGCCTCTTTAAGCTCTGCCAGCATCAGGTTAGCCTCCCGCAGGTCGGTGTTGCTCAGGTTGGCAGCGGTTAATTCTGCGACTTTGAGGTTGGCCTGGTAGAGGTTTTTGCCACTGAGGTTGGCCTCGGTCAAAATACACACCGGGCATTCATTCGTTGACAGCAGCATATCAACGTCATCTTCGATATAGGCCCAGCTAGGCAACGCGAAGCTAAATAGACCCATGAGTACGACGCTGAGCATCGCCAAAAATTTGAATTTCATCGTTCCCCTGTTGAAAACAGCCACTTTTTTATTGTCCCACTCGATTGAAAATCTCACCGGATTATTTCTAGAGTCAGGCTAGTACTGCGTCAAAGATAAATATTCGGGTAAGACAGACGCGGGGACGCGGGGATAGGGTGACGCGGAGATCACTGGCTGCCTAAACTCTCCGCGTCTCCGTGTCTCCCCTTCTCCGCGTCCTCACCTAACCGAAATTTTAAGCTTGACGTAGTACTAGCGGCGGATAGGGGGGAATGGCTGACATAGACCGTCCAGGTTTTTGGGGGTGGCTATGCCAGATCGTGGCGATCGCACTTGAGTGTCCATTGCTAAAGTCTAGTGGCCACCTTCATGGGTTAGGGTTGCGGTTAATTTGTGCAGACAGGCGTTATCAAGGATAAAGACGACGACGATGACGACGACGATTCAAGGCTGGGCATCTGCCAGTTCATGCCCCCGCAATAACAGAACCCTATATGAACCTGCTGCAATTTCTGAGTGCTAAATCTGAGCAGCCCCTTGGCGGTCGATACAAAGTTATTGAACCGCTGGGTGAGGGTGGTTTTGGACGGACTTTTTTAGCGGCTGATTTACATCTGCCCGATCACCCAAAGTGCGTCATTAAGCAACTCAAACCCCACTTGCAAGATACCGAAAGCATGAAAACGGCCAGGCGATTGTTTGATACAGAGGCGCGGGTTCTGTATAGCTTAGGAGAACATGCCCAAATTCCTCGACTGTTGGCCCACTTTGAAGACAATCGAGACTTTTATTTGGCCCAGGAACTGATCGAAGGAGAGACCCTTTCCAGGCTTATGCAGCCTGGGCAGCGGTGGCCTCAGGTTAGGGTCTTGCTGCTACTGAGCGATATTTTAACCCCCCTGGCTTTTGTTCATGGGCAAAATGTCATTCATCGAGATTTGAAACCTGCTAACCTGATTCGGCGACGTTCTGATGGTCGCATTGTGCTGATCGACTTCGGGGCCGTTAAGCAGGTAAGCGATCAGCGAACTTATTCCGGTGGCGGGGCAACTCGAACCATTTCCATTGGCACCCAGGGCTACATGCCTAACGAGCAACTGGCTGGAAATCCCTGGTTTAGCAGCGATATCTTTGCAGTGGGGATGATTTGTATCCAAGCGTTGACGGGTGTAGCGCCTCATTTGCTCAAACGCGACCCGCGCACCAGCGAAATTCTTTGGCAAACACCCGATTTAGAAATTAGCGACGCCTTTGAGGCAGTTTTGTCCCGTATGGTGCGCTACGACTTCCGCGATCGCTACCCCACCGCAGCTGATGCACTAGCAGCCCTGGGAGGTTTACCCGGTGTACCTACAGCCGATGCGTCTGGTCTCCCGGCGACATTCACAGACTTGTCAACCGATCTACCCACCCAGATTGCCGCCCCAGCGGCTCCGTCTTCTGAAATCCTCCCATCCCAAGCCAAGGGCGTTGAAGCTAAGACCAGGGAAGCCCCTGAGGTAGCGGATATGGGGACTCAGGTGTTGGCCAAGTCTAAGCCTGATCCTGCTAAAGTTGGACACGCTAAACCTGCACCCTGGGTAGCCAAGACCCTGGCCGTGGCTAAGCTGGGGCTGCCGACCTTAACGAAATCAGTCCAAACTGCCTCAAAAACGGTGGTTGCGGCGATTCCCGACCAGTTCCAACCCGCCAAACCCAAACGAGGGTCTATCATTGGGCTTGGCATCGTGGCCATGCTCATGCTAGGCCCCATTCGGGGTTGGCTGTCGCCGTCTGGGTCGTCTCCGATTAAGGCATCTGCCCCGCCGGTAGGGGCGACAGCTCTAACCCCCGCTGAGTCAAGGCCTGCTGAATCCACACCGGCTGAACCCATAGCCGCAAAACCCACCGCAAATGACTTGCTGATTGAGGCAACCGATTTGCGCGATCGCAAACAATACAAGGCCGCCCTCTCGGTCTATGACAAATCGCTGGCCCTGGAGGCAGGCATGGCCGAAGCCCACTGGGGGCGTTGCTACAGCCTTAACCAGTTGCAAAGCTATGACCAGGCGATTGAGGCCTGCGATCTCGCCCTGGCAATTGCGCCTGACCATGTCCAGGCACTCTGGAGTAAAGGCCATGCCCTGGAGCGGCAAGACCAGCTCGAAGCGGCCCTGGCTCTTTACAACCAAACCATTGAGCTGGCCCCCGACTACAGCGAAGCCTGGAATAATCGGGGGGTGGTACAACAAAAACTTCAGCGCTCGCAGGACGCCCTTGACTCCTTTGATCGCGCCCTTGCCGTAAACCCTGATTTTGCAGAGGCCTGGAATAATCGGGGGGCTGCCCTTTGGAGCCTGCGTCGGTTCGATGAGGCGATTGCCTCAATAGACAAAGCGATTGCACTCAAGCCAGACTATTCAGACGCCTTAAAACTGAGAGATCAGATCCGACAAAAGCTAGGCCGCTAGTGCTGAAATTTTAAGATAATCCATCAGTTTAGATAGAGTGAGATATGGATGGCATAGTCTGGGAAAGTACATC
>JBCBQD010000312.1:0-5844 GCA_039820425.1 Cyanobacteria bacterium J06635_1 | reverse complement strand
GCCAATGGCGCTGCCAATCTGGGCGTGGGTCAGGGGGAAGGGTAAATAATAGCCGCTCTCACAAGGTTCTCCATACTCGTCAATCAACAGCGTCAAAAAACCCAGCAATCGATCAATTGTTCGCCGCTGCCCGAGGGTGCTAAGCCATAAAAGCTTACGCTGGTGCTGTCCTCGAAAGGCGTCTAGCACTTCTCGACGAAAATGGGGCCAGGTATCGAGATCGTTCCAGTAGAGCCAGATGATGGTGGTCTGGTCAACGTGGGCAAAACTTTGCAGAGAAAACGGAGATTGGGCCACAATCTCAAAGGGCTGACCTGCGCCCACAAAACCTAGAAAGGCTTCTTCGGCAGCCACGAGCGGTACCCGTGAGGTTGCCCCCTTTTGTTTTAAAGTGGCGCTGACCTGGGCATTGCCCACCAAACGCACGGCCCCCCGCTGCACCAAGTACAGCAAACCGGGGCGAGTGGGAATCTTTTCGTCTTTATTGAATGTACGACAGCGATAGTGCTCCTGCGCCCAGTCTGAGATGCGTTGCCACACCACAAATGGCCGAGCGTCATCTGTCTGAGTAGATGAAGGCATGTTGGAAACACTAGGGGTTGGTTTGATTACAGATAATGTCATCTAACTAAGGTCGAGTCATAGATTTCCTTGGAGAAGCAAACTGGTGGAGTCCAGAGTTCCATTGACGTGAAAGAACAGCCTGGGGAACCCTGATACTCGATACTCCCTGATGGTGGTAATAGAGATTGGGGATGTTGGTATTGAACGTGAACAGTGGGGAATAGCTACCAGGGGAATTAGCAGACTGTCAACCGTAAAACCACTATCCGATAAATGCAACAAATGTTGCCAGTAGATTAATACATCTTGCTGATTTTTTTTCAGCTAAACTGACTTCTTTATACGTCCTTCAGCATTCTTTAAAAAGAAAGAATAAACCCTAATACGAAGGTCTCAGTGATTTAACTAAGCCTACTTATAAAGTGGACCCGAGAGCCTAGATAAATATGACACATTTTTCGTTGAAACGAACACTGGCTGAGTATTTAAATCAGGCGATATTCCCTAAAAATCATGCTGTTGACAGTAACTTCATTGATTTTTCATGTAAGAACCCCGATCTAAGGGACTCCTTGTTAAGAATCGATAAACTTTTATCTGTTTGTCATCAGGATATTCCCCTAAAAAAAATCAATCATCCGGAAAATATCGTTTATATCTCCGCAATTACCCGGACATTACACGCTGAAATACAGCTGTCGGTGGATGAAATTGCGGAGTATCTGATGTGTGTAATTAAATTTGCCCTGGCGAAAACGTCCGTAGAGCCATCCAGGCCTGATTTTGTCAACTGTTCACGGCTGATGTCTGCCTTTGAGATTGCTCATCAGCCGTCGGGCTGGTTGCAATTTTCTCTCTCAACAGCG
Source organism: Cyanobacteria bacterium J06635_1 (assembly GCA_039820425.1). Taxonomy (GTDB): domain Bacteria; phylum Cyanobacteriota; class Cyanobacteriia; order Phormidesmidales; family Phormidesmidaceae; genus SIO4C1. Next base: position 4,414 of record JBCBQD010000312.1, on the reverse strand, counting down.
GGGCTTGGCCTATGGTTGCAACAGATCAATCAGCAAGGGCTAGTTTTTCAGTCCGCTAACCTTGCTAGCAGGGACTCCAGTCAAGCCTATTTAAACTTGCCCCCCGAACTCACCTGGCGGATTCACCATATGTATAGCCGCTGCTGCACGTTGCTCCGTCTCGCAGCGGCTCATCAAATCGTCGATTTTTGTGTAGCTGAGAGCCCTTGTCCCTCTGAGCTACCCCGGACAGCTGAGGCGACGGTTGCTCGGTATCGCCTAGTTATTCATAGTTTTGGCGACTTAGCCCAAAAAAATCCCAGTGCTCAGCGGCTTATCCACACCCTGATCGATACCACTGACAAGTGGGCGCAAGAAATCCATCCCCCAGCCCTGCGGCAGGTGAAACTTGCGATCGCAGTGGCCGATGCCTTTGATTGGTTTTATCGGGCTACCTCTCTTTGGGGCCTCACGCTCGAACAGCAAAGACAATGGTGTAGTCTGGTGCGCGCTGTTCAAGTGATTTTGCAAGGGCTTGTTCTGCCTTCCCTCGGTCCCCTGACGGACAGATTGTAAAAAAAGTAGGCGAGCAGGGTGACAAAATCATGCAAATGGCTTATTGTATGAATGTGTGTGAGGAGCGAACCAGTGAGGGCACCGAGACGAAACACGGCCAGTCGTCGGTGCCCTTTCTGATTTTAAATTTTTGAACGCTAAAACTTCTGAGCGCCCCCCAATTTGAGCAGACGCTTCATTACCTGCCCAGCTTTTACCGTCCCATTCCCCAACCGCCTAACCCCCCCACTTATCAACCTTCCGTGGTAGCCTGTGGGCTATGAATGAGGGAGAACGCCAGCGGCAGGTGAGTTATCGCCTGCTTTTAATGACATTGTGGACAGCTTTGCTGGTCCTGGCAATTGAGGCTACCGCAGGCTGGGTCAATCATTCTTTATGCTTGTTGGCAGAGGCATTGCACACGCTGATTGATGTCTTTAGCATCCTTCTGGGTTTGGTGGCAGTGGCCTCACCCCGTCGCACCCTGGGTCGAGAAATTTGGGGGCATGGGCGGGGGGAAGCAGGCGGGGCTTTGCTGCTATCAGCCATCCTTGGGTTTGCTGGGCTTAATCTATTAATTATTGCGGTGCGGCAGTTTGAGGCGTCTCTCCAGGGCGAGGAGTTAGCGTTTCAGGTGGTGATCACGATGCCGCTGATTCAGCTGATGTCGGCCATGGTGGCAGTCACCCTGACCCTCTCCCTGGTGACCGCTTACCAAGGACGCTTCTTAGGGAGCTTGGCTTTAAAGCTCAACACTCAGCATATGCTGCGAGATGTCTGGCTGAGCCTGGTTTTGTTGGTCGGCTTAGTGGGGATTTGGCGCGGCTACCGCTGGATTGATCCGCTGTTTGCGATCGCCCTCGTCGTTCTCAGCGTCAACAGCTTTTGGCATGTGGTCAATACCCAACTGCCGATGTTGCTACGTCCCACCGCCATTGCCCCCGAGGCCATTGCCCAGGTAGTCAGCCAGATTGAGGGGGTGACCCGCTGCACCCGGATTTTGTCCCGGGGGATGGTGGGCCGTCAGGTCTGGGTCGAGCTGCACCTGGCATTGCACCCTGAATATATGGGCATGTCCCGCTCCATTGGCGAGCGGGTCGAAAATGCCCTCCGCAGTCAATACGGTCCGGTACGGGCTCAAATCTGGGTTGAGCAAGCCTACACCGCCTCGCTGCCGAGCATCAACGATCCCTTCTCAACCGACCCCAAAAAAGGCAGTTGGGGCATTTGAGTCATCTGGCCGGTGGGAAAATTTTCAAGATAGCCAGTCCGCGAAGGCGGACTTTGCACAGGTAGGGGCGGTTTCCAACCGCCTGCTGCTCAATCAATTAAGCCCTCATCGGTCCCAAATATTGGGTCAGGTAGGGCGAAAATACCTCATAAATCAGGGTTAACGGTTTGCCGTGGTGCCAAAACAGATAGTGGCGTCCCCAAAAAGGGCCTTTTTGGCCAAAGGCTTGGGCCAGGGGCTCAGAGTATCCGTAATAAACGCCCTGAATATCGCGATAAAGCTCGGTGCGTAACTGAGCCAGGCTCGCCCAAATCGGCAGCGAGCGATTCTTAAGATACTCATCCACATGGCTAGCTTCCCACCAGGAGGTGGCATAGGCCAGACGTTGACCTGAGCCTGTGCGCAACCACACCTGACGCCGCAGCCTGGGGCCGGGTACGCGCTCGATTAGGGAAGGGGCGCGATCGCAATCCATCCCGATGGGGGACATATCAATCACGTCTACCTCCGTGGGCTCCCGCGTGAGCAGATGCAAATGGCGCGTCGGCGAACCATCCCCCAGCATTAAAATCTGCCAGGCAGGCGATAGCTGGTCGTGGGGGAGCCCCTGTTTAACAACGGTTTCATTCCCTTGCCAGAGCACCTCTAGCCGATGCCAATCAGAGCGGGGCCCAAAAGTTTGACCAGAGGAGGCTGTGAGGCGGTCAGCATCAACGGCGGATCTAAAGGTAGAAGTCAAAATCAGTTACAAAAATTTATTTTTCTCAGCACTTTTATCATAGTGTGTCTGACTGAGAAATGCGGATGGCGAGACTCGAACTCGCAAGGCGTAAGCCACACGCCCCTCAAGCGTGCGTGTCTACCAATTCCACCACATCCGCAAGGGTATTAAGCGCCCCACACGTTCCTAGCAACTAATAGGAAGACTCGTGCAAAGCGTCAGTTTTTAACAATAAAGCATAAAGGTACTTTTTTGTGAGAGATTTTCTTTGAAACGATCGGCGAGTCTAATCGGTGGGACCACTCCGGCGTGGTACGATCAGCTTCCGATACATCATTAAATATTCCTGTTTACTGGCTGGCTACCCGATGCGCTTTTCAAAAATTTTGATTGCTAACCGAGGAGAAATTGCGCTGCGGATCCTTCGCACTTGCGAAGAGATGAGAATCGCCACCGTTGCCGTCCACTCAACCGTTGATCAACAAGCCCTGCATGTGCAACTGGCCGATGAAGCCGTCTGCATCGGAGAAGCTCCCAGCAGTAAGAGCTATCTCAATATCCCTAATATTATTGCCGCCGCCCTCACCCGTGGAGCCAGTGCTATCCACCCAGGGTATGGCTTCCTGGCCGAAAATGCCCGCTTTGCTGAGATCTGTGCCGATCACAACCTGATTTTTATCGGCCCCTCCCCCGCCGCGATCCGGGCGATGGGAGACAAATCGACCGCCAAAGCCACGATGCAGCGAGTGGGTGTCCCCACGATTCCCGGCAGCAAGGGGCTGCTTACCAGTGAGCAAGAAGCCAAACGCCTCGCCGCCGAGATTGGCTATCCGGTGATTATCAAAGCCACCGCGGGCGGAGGGGGGCGCGGCATGCGGTTGGTGCGCGAAGAGAGCGAGATCAGCAAAATGTTTTTGGCCGCCCAGGGCGAAGCCGAGGCCGCCTTTGGTAACCCAGGTATCTACCTCGAAAAGTTTGTCGAAAATCCCCGCCACATTGAGTTTCAGATTTTGGCCGATAGCTTTGGCAATGTGGTGCATCTGGGCGAACGCGACTGCTCAATCCAGCGGCGTCACCAAAAGCTCTTAGAAGAAGCCCCGAGCCCCGCCCTCAGCTCAGAACTTCGAAAAAAAATGGGGGAAGCCGCTGTTCGAGCCGCGAAGTCGATTAACTATGTCGGTGCTGGCACCGTCGAATTTTTGGTCGATAGCCACGGCAACTTCTATTTCATGGAGATGAATACCCGGATTCAGGTAGAGCATCCGGTGACCGAGATGATCACCGGCATTGATCTGATTGCCGAGCAGCTTCGCATTGCCCAGGGCGACAAGATATCGCTTCGTCAAGACGACATTTCCCTGCGGGGTCACGCCATCGAATGCCGCATCAATGCCGAGGACCCAGACCATAATTTTCGTCCCAACCCAGGCCGCATCAGTGGCTATCTCCCCCCCGGCGGCATGGGCGTCCGCATGGATTCCCACGTGTATACCGACTATGAGATTCCGCCCTATTACGACTCTCTGATTGGCAAACTGATTGTGTGGGGCCCCAATCGTGGTACTGCCATTCGTCGGATGAAGCGCGCCCTGCGGGAGTGTGCCATTACCGGGTTACCGACCACCATTGCATTTCATCAAAAGGTGTTAGAACGCCCAGAGTTTCTAAAGGGCGAAGTCTATACGAATTTTGTGAATCAAATGATGGGCTGATTTGATTTTGGATTTTAGATTGGCGATTTTGGATTGATTTTGTCCAGGCCCTGATTAGGCAAGCACCTGGTTTATCCGGGACACTCTAACCAAAATCCAAAATCCCCCTATTCGGAGCACCCTAACCAAAATCCAAAATCGTTAGTGTCCCTAGTTATTCGCCATGACTAAAAAGGAGGCTAAAAAGGCTATAGAAGTAGATTAGCGTTATTCAGG
>JBCBQD010000311.1:0-5897 GCA_039820425.1 Cyanobacteria bacterium J06635_1 | reverse complement strand
TGTATAACCCGCTCCAGCTGAGTCTGCTGTTGGACGCCAGTTAAAGAGGCATCTGGCATACTTTGAAAGGCTAAACCGAGAAAGGTTGCTGATTGATGGAGAAAGAGCACATCCGTCTTCGGCCAATGGCGGGGGCCAGAATGTTGATAAGCGGCCAACACCCCCCATAGTTGACCGTTAACAAAGATAGGGGCCGTCGAAAAAGATTGGACTTCAAACTGTTTAAGCATATCGATGTGGCACGAGGCTAATCCAGCTTGATGAATATCATCTACCACATAGGTTTCATTGTTGCGATAGCGTCCCCCTTGAGTCTCTTGCAAAAAAGTATCATTCCAAGCTGTATTCTCACCTAGCTTGGCCGTGCGTATCCACTCGGGCTTGGCATATTCAAATTCGTGAATATATTCACCGCCCCAATCGTCTTTAAACCGATAGACAGACACTCGCTCAGCCGCGAGCAATTGACAGATACCTTTGGTCGTTGCCCGAGCAAATGTTGTCAGATCGGTGGCGGTTTGAAGCTGGGCGAGCATCTCAGACAGACCGACTTGTTGCTGCGAAACTTGCAGTAGCTGATCGGTGCTCAGTCGGACTTCAGCGGATTGGGCCTGATCAGAGGCGTGCAGCCGTTGACACAGCTCGTGCTCGTAGAGTGCGATCGCAAACCGCTGGCCAATTTTTTGAGCTAGCTCGAGGTCAGTCGGGGCAGCCGCATTGCGAAAAATGCTCAAATACCCCCGCAGCTGCTGTCGATACACCAGCGGGATCATCAAAAGACTGCGAATGGGTGTTAGCTGAAATGCGTCAAAGAGCGGTCGCAACTCGGGGGTTTGATAGAGATCTGGGATATCCCAAACCGAGTAGTCTCCAGATGAATAATGGTCTTGCCAAAGGCCATATTGCTCCATCAGCTGTGAGTTGGCCGCCACTGGGATGACAGGCTGAACCCCACAGCTATTCACACTGATATCTTGACTCGCGTCGGTCAGGCAATCAGCAAAACGCGTGTCGGGGCCGTGGGCTTGACCACTCATGCAGAGTCGGCCACCAGAGCCTGCAAAAATAGCAACGGTTGTTTCTAAGGCGGTTTGCAAGGCATTTTCATCGGCGGCTTGCAATAGCGTGGCAATCCGGCCTAAGACCTTTTCTTGGTCAGCTTTGATTTGAACCTGGTGGCGAAGGCTGTCGCGATCGATCGCGACAGACAGCTGACTAGCAATCGTTTGCACCACTTCCAATTGCCGCGTAGACATCAGACTAAAGTCAGGGCGATACGCAGTTAATAGCCCCCAAGGCACCTCATGATGAAAAATCGGTATCACCAGATAAAGATTGGCTCCCATCTCCGTCAGGTGTTGCAACACACTCGAACCATCTGGGATCCGTTTCATTGTCTCAACCACTCGATAGGACTCGGGGTCTGAGACTGAGTAGGGAATTCGAAACAGGGTATTACTTTCGGCATTCACCATTGCGCCAATCTTAGATTGAAACAATAGCTCATACGAGTGGGGGGCAAAGTTATCGAGTGGAAAAGATGACTGCAATAGCGAAGGGATGCGACTACCGCTGGTTGCTTCAGCAACCACTTGAACCTGATCAGCTGACTTTAGCTGGCAAATGTTGACTTGCTCAACCTGAAGCAAAGCCCGTAAATCGATAGCTATCTTAGCTAAGCTGCTTTGTAAGTCTTCTGCTTGAGACGGGAGATTGGCAAAGGGGGTCGGCCGGTTCGAAGAATTTGGGTTCATATAGGTGGGGCAAAGTGGTTTGGGCGACGGCAGTTTGGCAATGAACCCTCACACTCACTATACGCAGGGCAATTGAAGGTGCCAGGACGGCTTACGGGCTAATTCGACCTGAATTTGATATTTTTGAAGAGATGGGCTCACGATACTCGAAGCTCTAAAATCGCGTTTGCGCTGTACGCAGTTGAGTCTCCAGGGAGATCGGTTTGAGCAACCCGTCCCTGATCGATCAGTGTTTTTAACCCCTTGACCACGGATACCCGATTCAGGTTTAGCTGCTGCTCGATCTGCAATAGCCCCGCTTGGGAAACGGTCTGTAAGTATGCATGGATTAAGTCCTCGGGGGGGGCAGCGCTGATGGGTCTCTCTACAGCTGGCTCGGTCAGCTCAGGCGGCTCAGCCACGGCTGCCCCAAGGGGGAATAACTCATCCGACTGCTCAGCGCGATCTAGCTGATTAAATAAGGTCCACAAAATTTCATTGGCCTCTGATACAGATCGCCCTGCCCGCGAGAGCAAAATGTCTCGGCACACATCCCGAAAGTCGGGCTCGGCTGTAGAGATATGAATCCCATGCTGCTGACAAATTTCAGCGATCATCAAACAGGGCCGCAGGCTGGTTGTCACATTCGGTGAAAGCTGTCGCAAAAATTGATGGACCAGCCGCACAATCAGCAACGCTGAGGCTGCATCCAGGCCAATTTTTTGGACTAAGATCTGCTTTTGGGTGAGCTCATCAGGTTCGGGCACGTGGAGGGTAATCAGACGGTCAAGCAGAGCCTCTTGAGTGGCGTGGACACCGCAGTATTCCTCTGGGTTAGAGGTAAAAATTACTCGAAAGTTGGGGTGTACCCGCACATAGTCCTGTCCATTGTCGTTGGGCGGTAGCACCAATAGTTTTTCTTCTAGCACTGATAGCAAAACATTGTTGACCTCAGGACGAGCGCGATTAAATTCGTCGTAGACCAGGGTAAAGCCTTCACGGCAGGCCAGGGCCAGCCGAGGCTCGAGCCAGTTCAACGCATCCTCCACTTTGACACTGCTGTGGATGCCGTTGTTATCGTTGCCAAATAGCAGCAGCATGGGCCGCCCAATCAAGTTCGCCAGGTGCATGGCCAGGGTCGTTTTACCCGTGCCCGCAGCCCCCTTAAGATGAATGGAGTAGCCCGCTTGCAGATAGCGTAGGGTTCGCCTAGAGAGTTGCTCTATGGCAGATGTGTTAACAAACTGATGGGGAAGGGCTTGGGCACTGGTCTCTAACAGCTCTCTGCTTTGGGCCTGTAGCGAGGTGACAAAGCCTGGTCGCCGCTGGGCTGCGTTTACTTTTTCAACAGCCATGGTGTTAAACCCCTATTAAGCGATGTTAAAGATCTCAGATTTTCTAAGAATCTGGCGTTAGTATTCCCGGTCACCAGGGGGCGATCTCAGGAAGGAATAATAGGGGAGTCAGGCGTCAGCAAGGTGTCCAATCGTTGGCTGCAGCCAGGGGTTAAATCGTTTAGTTTGTAAATATGGACCCAACCCGTATTCATCAGCTCTTAAAAGACCTCAAATATGAGGACTCGGCCGTGCGTGAGCGGGCGACGGCGGAGCTTTGGCACATGTGGTTTCATCAAAAGGGGGCCTATGGTGCTGAGCAACTGCTGCGCAGTCAGGCGCTGCTACAGGCGGGCAAATCTGATCAGGCCTGTGCCCTGCTCGATGAACTGATCTCTGGCCAGCCTGACTTTGCCGAGGCTTGGAATCGTCGAGCTGTTTTTTACTATCTACAGCAGCAATATCGGGATGCGATCGCAGACTGTGAACAGGTGATTGCCCTGATTCCCCATCATTTTGGAGCCTTACACGGGTTAGGGCTTTGCCAGGCCTGCGTCGGCGACTATCGATCGGCCATTCAATCCTTTCGTCAAGCCCTGGAGATTCAGCCCTTTGAGCTGATCAATCAGCGGATGATTTTGGAATGCACAGCAAAACTGTGAGTATTCCAAACTACATTCAATCTGAAAACTTTCCAGGGGAGCATCTCAACCCCCTAGAATGGTTAAAACTGTTACCAAACCGAATCTAAATTCTGGGTTTACGGCGTATGCAAACTCTGACCTCCCCCCCCTCTATTCCGGCTGCCAATGATGCTCTGGTCGAAACCACAATTGTGCGCCGCAAGACTCGGCCCGTACCCGTTGGCGACGTCATCATTGGGGGTGGGCACCCGGTGGTGGTGCAGTCAATGATCAACGAAGATACCCTGGACATAGACGGCTCAGTGGCTGCGATCCGCCGTTTACACGAAATCGGCTGCGAAATTGTGCGGGTGACCGTGCCCAGCATGGCCCATGCCAAAGCCCTGGCCGATATTAAAGAGAAGCTCACTGCAACCTACCAGACAGTACCTCTGGTGGCAGACGTGCATCACAACGGCATGAAAATCGCCCTGGAAGTGGCCAAGCACGTCGATAAGGTTCGCATTAATCCGGGGCTGTATGTTTTCGAAAAACCAAAGGACGACCGCACCGAATATAGCCAGACTGAGTTTGACGAAATCGGCGATAAGATTCGCGAAACCCTGGAGCCGCTGGTGGTTTCCCTGCGGGATCAAAATAAAGCCATGCGGATTGGGGTCAACCATGGTTCCCTGGCTGAGCGCATGCTGTTTACCTACGGCGACACCCCCGAGGGCATGGTGGAGTCAGCCCTGGAGTTTATCCGTATTTGTGAGTCGTTAGCCTTTCACAATCTGGTTATCTCCCTTAAGGCATCCCGCGTGCCGGTGATGCTCGCGGCTTACCGGCTAATGGCTAAACGCATGGATGAGCTGGGCATGGCCTATCCGCTGCACCTGGGGGTGACCGAAGCTGGGGATGGCGAATATGGACGGATTAAATCGACAGCAGGCATCGGTACGCTGCTAGCTGAGGGCATTGGCGATACGATTCGCGTATCCCTAACTGAGGCCCCAGAAAAAGAAATCCCAGTTTGCTACAGCATTTTACAGGCCCTGGGGCTGCGCAAAACCATGGTGGAATATGTGGCTTGCCCCTCCTGCGGTCGCACCCTGTTTAATTTAGAAGATGTGCTTCATCAGGTCCGGGAAGCGACCAATCACCTAACCGGGCTGGACATTGCCGTGATGGGGTGCATTGTCAATGGCCCCGGTGAAATGGCCGACGCCGACTATGGCTACGTGGGTAAGCAACCTGGCTACATTGCCCTGTATCGCGGGCGCGAAGAAATTAAGCGCGTACCAGAGGACCAGGGCGTTCAAGAACTGATCAACCTGATTAAATCAGACGGTCGCTGGGTTGATCCCGAGTCCAACATATAGGAACTTTACGGAAACCATTTCCATATGTCTGAAAGCTAAATTCATAACAGTCAGGACTGGCTGTTTACTGAACTATGGGTTTAGGATGGTCGAATATGCTTGGAAATTGCTAAGCTTCAATGAAAGGTTCAGTAGTTCTTCTATATCTGGTTTAGACTAAATTTTCCACCAAAAGGTCTTTTTTTATGGCAATCAAAAAGCGTGGCCTCGTACTTGGTGCAACGACACTCGCCAGCGTAGCGTTGGTCGTAACCGGGGCCGGTATTCATCTATCCCAGGGGCAGGCATTCTTTCGGGAAAGCCCTAAGGAGCTGATTGATGAAGTCTGGCAATTGATTGATCATGAATATGTAGATGAAACCTTCAATGCTCAAGATTGGCAGGCCGTCCGCACCGACTATTTGAATCGTGAATACGACTCCAGCGAAGATGCCTACGTGGCGATTCGTGAAATGCTGGAGCAGCTTGAAGATCCCTACACTCGCTTCATGGATCCTCAAGAGTTTCGCAATATGCAGATCGACACCTCCGGTGAACTCACCGGGGTCGGTATTCAGATCACCCAGGACGAAGACACCGATGACATCGTCGTAGTCTCTCCGATCGAGCAAACACCTGCCTTTGAGGCCGGGGTGCGCTCTGGAGATATTATTCGGTCCATTGATGGCCAATCGACCGAGGGCATGGATCTCAACGACGCAGTTAATCTGATCCGTGGCCCGGTCAACTCTGAGGTAAACCTTATCCTGGAGCGCGACGAAGAGCCCATAGACTTCACCTTGACCCGTGCCCGCATCGAGATTCATCCCGTACGTTACACCTATG
>JBCBQD010000310.1:0-5939 GCA_039820425.1 Cyanobacteria bacterium J06635_1 | reverse complement strand
CGTTTCAGCCAGGATTTTATATTTATGCACCTTACCCAACCCCTGCGCGCTGTAACGGCTACGGTGTACACACAAGTCCTGGAAACAAGCGTTTGCGGTTGTCTCACCCCCTCTAACTCCCCCTTGGTAAGGGGGAGAACTGGAACTTCCCCCCTTACCAAGGGGGGATTAAGGGGGGTGAGGCAGGATTTTGAACCTCAATCGAGATGTGTGTACACGGTAGGGGAAGGGGGAAAGGGGAAGGGGGAAAGGGGGGCGGCTGATTTGGTTGAAAGCACCTTAGCTGAGCGGTCTTTGAATGTCACCAAAAGCATCTCGTAAGATGGGCCAACAGTGGCGGGCGATCCATAACAGTTTTTGATCCGCGTAGGGGGCCCCCACCAGTTGACACCCTAATGGCAAACCTTTGTCAGTTTGCCCTAGCGGAAGATTCAAGGCGGGCAACCCACAGAGCGTCCACAGCCCACAGAAAATAGGAGACCCCGTATTAGCTAAACCCAAGGGAGCAGGGCCGAGGGTGACGGGGGTTAAAAATGCATCATAGTGATCAAAAAAGGGCTTCAGGATATGCTGATAGTGCTGACGACACTGACTCAGAGAATCATAGTGAGATGCAGAAATTTGTTGCCCCCGCAGAAACCATGCCCTTAACACAGGAGAACATTGTTCGCCATGGGTCGCCAAGAGAGAACCGTGATTGTGCCACAAACCATAGGCACAGAGATCTTGTACATGGCCCCAGTAACCCGCTAACTCAGGGGGTAACACCACCGGCTCTATTGAGATATCTGCCCTCTCAAGAACGGATATTGCTTCGCTCAAGCGAGATTTCATAACGGCCTCGGCCTTCTCCCAGCGGGGTGTTTTGATGAAAGCCAGGCGTAAAGCCCATGAGGGATCCTCTCTTGAGTGTTCCAAGTCGCCATACCCTTGACACTCTGGATCTTGATCATCCTGGCCGATCAGCACGTCTAACAACAGCTGAATATCCCCTAACCCACGGGCAAACACCCCCACATGATCGAGATCTCGACTAACCGGCATCATGCCGTCGCGTGAGATCAACCCAAAACTGGGCTTAAATCCAAAAATGCCGCAGTAAGCGGCTGGACGTAAGATCGAGCCCATTGTTTGAGATCCAATCGCCAGGGGCACCATGCCATCCGCCACCGCCGCCGCTGAGCCGCTAGAGCTACCGCCAGGGGTATGGGTCAAATTGTGAGGGTTTGTGGTGGGTCCAGCGGCGGCGGTGGCCAGTTCGGTGGTGACGGTTTTACCTAAGATGATTGCCCCCGCCTGTTTTAACCGCGTGACGACTGCCGCCTCGTGATCTAGATATCTGCCCCGATAAATAGCTGTCCCCCAGCCAGTGGGCATATCCACAGTGGCAAAAATGTCTTTGACCGCGATGGGAATCCCTGACAAGGGGTGCGGAGCCGTCAGCCTGTCGGTTGTTCCAAAGGTTCTATTTTGTTTATCCCAGGTCGCCGCCTGTTGCAGTGCTTGATCAAGCTTCAAATATTGCCAGGCATGAATGCTAGGTTCTCGATCTTCAATTCGTCGCAGGCAGGCTTGTAACAGCTCAACCGTCGTGAGCTGTCCCTGGGCTATTTTTAGGCTTGCCTTTTCAGCCGTTAAGAAAGGGAGGGATAGAGACATTACGAACCCAACCCCATCCAGTTTGAAAACTTGAGGTTTTCCCCTGGCACAAATGGCAGGTCTGGATGTGGCCAAGGTCTGTAGCTCAATTCTTTATAAAACATTACTCACAATGGGAACAAGACGTATTAACCGATACAGTTCATCTAGGAATATACACCCTAGTATCAACACATACTCTTTCGGGCTAAGCTTGGCGTGGTTCTAGCCCTTAGTTAAGGTGTTTCGGGCACTAGCGCACCCCTCCTGAAGTCTTTTCTGGGGCAGCTTTAGCCTAATCATTCCAGTGATTTTGACACGTTAGCTGTATCAGGGAAGGTTCTCATTGGCTCTCAAGGTCGAAATGTTTTATTTCGGTGGGTCAGGATATGCCTTCAACGCTTATACGCGGCAAACAAATCATTTGTAAAATCCTCAGTACGACTGAGGCAGATATTGTTGAGGATGGCGCTGTTTTTCAGCAGGATGGCAAAATCGTAGACATTGGCCCTTACTCGGAACTGGCTGCAAAATACCAGCCTGATGAAGTTGTGGGGTCCGCTAACCATGTGGTGATGCCCGGGTTTGTAAACAGCCATCACCATGTAGGGTTGACCCCCTTTCAGCTCGGTTCCCTCGACTATCCGTTAGAACTTTGGTTTGCCAGTCGGCTATCCGCCAGGCAGGTCGATTTTTATCTTGATACCCTGTACTCTGCCTTCGAGATGATCGAATCGGGGATCACCACCGTACAGCATATCCACGGGTGGTTGCCGGGGCCTGCGACACAGTGGCCAGAGGTTACATCAAAAGTGCTCCAGGCCTACGCCGATATTGGCATGAGAGTCTCCTATTGCTTTGGGGTACGCACCCAAAACCACTTTGTTTATGAGTCTAATGACGAGTTTGTGGCGAAGTTGCCCCCGAGCATCTCGGCGGATATGGAGGCGATTCTCAAAGCCCATGAGGTGCCCCTAGAAGACTATCTGTGGTTCTTTGAATCGCTTTGGAAAACCTGGGAAAAGCAGGCTAACGATCGAATTCGACTGCAGTTAGCCCCTGCCAACTTGCACTGGTGCGATGACCACGCCCTGACTGTACAAACTGAATACGCCGCCAAGTACGGGGTTGGGATGCATATGCACCTGTTGGAGACCCCCTACCAGATGGAATATGCCCATCGGCGCACAGGCACCTCTGCGGTTAAACACTTGCACAAGCTGGGAGTTTTGGGTCCTCATCTCACCCTGGGACACGGGGTTTGGCTCACCGAAGAAGATATTGATCTGATTGCCGAGACGGGCACGATGATTTGTCACAATGCCAGCTCTAATCTGCGGTTGCAGAGCGGCATTGCCCCGCTGAATACCTACGCTCAGAAAGGGGTCCGGGTGGGGATGGGGTTAGACGAGGCAGGCATCAACGACGACCGTGACATGCTCCAGGAGATGCGGCTGGTGCTCAAACTCCATCGGGTCCCTGGCATGGATTCTGTCGTGCCCACCGCACCCCAGGTTTTACAGATGGCAACGGAGAATGGGGCAAAGACAACCCGCTTTGCCGACGAGGTTGGAGTGCTGGCACCGGGCAAGGCTGCCGATCTGGTGGTGATGGATTGGGAACACATTGCTTACCCCTATTTAAATGACACGATTTCTGTCTTAGAGGCCATTATTCATCGCAGTCGCCCTCGGGGGATTACCGCCGTGATGGTGGCCGGGGAGGTAATTTTACAAGACGGTCAGTTTACCCGTGTCGATAAGGATGCGCTACTGGCGGAACTGGCGGAAACCCTGAAGGCTCCCCTCACGCCGGATGAGCTGCGTCGACGAGAGCTGGCCCGTGAGGTCTTTCCCTACGTGAAAAAGGTCTACGACGGCTGGTTTAGACCCGAAGCCTACGAGTCTTTTTACTGCACCAGTTGCCAGCGCTACCATGCCCCACCTGGATGATTTGATCCCGTTGCGAGTGTCCCATACGATTTTTTGACTAAGTGTTTCTCAACCCCCTGCAAACCATTCAAATGATTCTCAAACCCTGAGTAAAGGAGATTTATGATGTTCCAGTCCCGTTCTAATCGCCGTCGTTTTCTAGGTTTAGGCTTGGGAGCCGCCCTCACCCCGCCCCTACTTTCACTCTTGAGTAGCTGTGCCCCTGGTAAAGACACCGCCGCTTCAGGTGGATGGGATGGCCGTGAGATTAAGTTTGCCCACGGGGCAGGGCTATGCAATATGCCCCTGTTTTACTCCGCTGAGAAAGAGCTGTTTGCTAAATATGGCTTTAAGGGTACGGCAGCGCTGACGCCCATGCCTGCGGATGTGGCGGTGCAGTTGGCGACGGGGCAGGTAGAGATGGCGGTGATTCCGTTTACAAATGCGATCGCAGCCTATACCCAAGGAGCCTCTTTCCAGGTGGTGGCGGGCAGCGGGGTAGAAGGGCTGATTATTGTTTCTAAGCCCGATATTAAGTCCTTTAAAGACCTGAAGGGCAAGAAAATCGCCACCTTCCAGGCTGATACCCTGGATGTGATTGTCTACGACTACCTTAAAAAAGAAGGCATGACCTATGACGACGTGGAGATGGTCTACCTGGGTGACTCTACCGAGTTGCTTAATGCCTATGTGGCTGGTCAGGTGGATGCGGTCAGCCACATTGAGCCCTACGCCACCAAGGCCAAGCTCGAAACCAATGGCAACATCCTCGGCAATGGCGTAGACATCTACGGCAGCGGCTACCCCGACTGTGTGCTGGCGGTGCGCAACGAGATTATCGAAAGCGAGCCCGATATGGTTAAGGATGTGATCCGGGTCTTCTTTGAAGCACAATACCAGATCGAGAATGACTTTGAAGAAGCCGCTGCGACCACCATCGACAAATACTACAAGACCGATATGGAGAGTCTGCTGGCCTCCGCCCAGGCCCAGCCTCCTGGTGTGGATATTCGAGATAAGCGCGACTTTATGTATGGCCGAGCCGAAAGCATGAAAGAGCTGAACTATATCAATACTGCCCTGGACGACAACTTTGTCAACTTCTCATTGCTAGAAGAGGTGATCGCCGAAAGCCCTGAACTATGGGAGCAAGTCAAGGTGAAGGTGACAACTTAGAGAACTAAATATATGCGTCTTGATCAATCCGCCGTTCTCGCCAAAACTCGCCCAGGTCTTGCCACCCCCCGCAAGACTCGGAATCGGTGGTGGCGATCGATGGCCACCTCAGCCCTGTGGTGGTTTCTCTCCCTGGGGATTTTTATCGGTGTTTGGGAACTGCTCACCGCGCTGGGCTGGGTCAACACGCTGATCTTGCCCCCGCCCCATGAGTTTATTGCCGAGATTGGTAACCAGGAACAGTTTCTCGCCCCCCAAATTGGCGTGGAACGCACGGGCGGGAATTTTGTCTTGCTCACCGCCATTGTTGCAACCCTGAAGCGGGTGATCTCAGGGCTGGTCCTGGGGTTTATCGCCGCGCTGGGGGTGGGGGGGCTGGCCTGTTATTTTGATCTGTTTGGCAAGCTGACACTGCCCGTGATTACGCTGCTGGCCCCGATTGCCCCGATTGCCTGGATCCCGTTTGCGATCATGGCCTTTGGCATTGGCGATGGGGCGGCAATTTTTGTGGTCTTCATTGGCATTTTCTTTTTGCTCACCCTGGCGACGGTCAATGCGGTCAACAACGTTGACCAGCTCTATATCAACACCGCTCGCGTGTTGGGGGCCAGCCGTCGGCAGGTGATGTTTAAGGTCATCCTACCAGCGGTAATTCCCGATCTGTTTTTTATCCTGCGGATTAACTTTTTTGCCGCCTGGATGGCGGTGCTGGCGGCTGAGATGGTAGGGGTCAATACGGGGCTGGGGGCCATCGTCATGGTGGGTCGTCAGATGTTTAATGCCAAACTAATGTTTTTGGGCATGGCGGTGATTGGCATTGTGGGCTATCTGCTCGATGTGGGGTTCCGACAGTTGCAGCAGCGGGTGCTGTGGTGG
The DNA here is from genome assembly GCA_039820425.1 of Cyanobacteria bacterium J06635_1. GTDB lineage: Bacteria > Cyanobacteriota > Cyanobacteriia > Phormidesmidales > Phormidesmidaceae > SIO4C1. The sequence goes on along the minus strand of JBCBQD010000310.1, from coordinate 318 downwards.
AAAGGGTCGTCACAGATATAGGAGCCATAGGAGGATAGACACATGGGCGAGATTGTTTGCGATCGCATCAGTAAAATTTGGAACCCTGACACTGCAGAAGCCAATTTAGCCATTGACGACGTTAGTTTCTCCGTGGGTTCGGGGGAGTTTTTAGTCATTATCGGTCCCAGCGGCTGTGGCAAAAGCACCCTGCTCAGCATGATTGCTGGCTTGGAGTCGCCCACCGCTGGCACGATTCAGTTTCGAGGCGAGCCCATCATAGGGCCATCCCCCCATCGCTCCATGATCTTCCAACAGGCGTCTCTCTTTCCCTGGCTG
>JBCBQD010000309.1:0-5966 GCA_039820425.1 Cyanobacteria bacterium J06635_1 | reverse complement strand
TACTCTGGTACGGTTTTCTGTGGTTGGCGGGCTCTGCTGTTCTAAAAACCACTGGGTGTTTCTGATTCTCAGTGGTCTGCTGTTCCTCAATGCACTATCCCCATTTTTCTTGGGGACACCTACCCCAAAAGAGCCTTACAGCATGTTTATCCACCACGTCCAGGAGCATGAGGTGGTGCGTGCGTCCGTCGGCCAAAACGAAATTCGCTATCAGCTTAAGGACGAAGTGGGTGAACCCGGTCAGCTTTACTCAACCACCCCTATTTTTGATCTGAAGCTGCCCGACCTGCTGGAAGCCAATGGGGTTGAGTTTGCCGCCACCCCACCGCCCAAGAACCAATGGTTTACCAGCCTGCTGAGCTGGGTGATCCCGCCGCTGATTTTTGTTGGCGTGTGGCGCTTTTTCCTGGCACGGGGGGGTGGCGGTGGCGGTGCCGCTGGAGCGCTGTCCATTGGCAAAAGCCGAGCCAAGGTCTATGCCGAAGACGAAGCCACCAAAATCAATTTTGAAGATGTTGCCGGGGTTGAGGAAGCCAAAACCGAACTGGTTGAAATCGTAGACTTTCTCAAAACCCCCAAACGGTTTACCGATATCGGGGCCAAGATTCCTAAAGGGGTGCTGTTAGTTGGCCCACCGGGAACAGGCAAAACCCTGCTGGCAAAGGCCGTTGCCGGAGAAGCCGGAGTTCCCTTCTTTAGCATTTCAGGCTCCGAATTTATTGAGCTGTTTGTCGGGGTGGGCTCATCGCGGGTACGTGACCTGTTTGAGCAAGCCAAGAAACAGGCCCCCTGCATCATCTTTATTGATGAGCTAGACGCCATCGGCAAATCCCGCAGCAGCGGCGGCTTTTACGGCGGTAATGATGAGCGGGAGCAGACCCTAAACCAGCTGCTCACCGAGATGGACGGGTTTAGTGCCGGTGAGAAAACCATCATTGTGCTGGCAGCGACCAACCGTCCGGAAACCCTAGATCCGGCACTGCTGCGGCCAGGCCGCTTTGACCGTCAGGTGCTGGTGGATCGGCCTGACCTCAAGGGGCGTGAGGCCATCCTGGGGATTCATGCTAAGGAGGTCAAACTGGGGGAGGATGTGGATTTGAATGCGATCGCAACCCGCACCCCAGGCTTTGCCGGAGCTGACCTGGCAAATCTGGTCAATGAAGCCGCCCTGCTAGCCGCTCGCAACAACCGTCAGGCGGTCGCCCAGGCTGACTTTGCCGAGGCCATTGAGCGAGTGGTGGCCGGTTTAGAGAAAAAAAGCCGAGTACTCAACGAAACTGAGAAGAAGATTGTGGCTTACCACGAAGTCGGCCATGCGATGGTGGGTGTGCTGATGCCTGGCGGCGATCAGGTGGCCAAAATCTCGATTGTGCCCCGTGGAATGGCCGCCCTGGGCTATACCCTACAGCTGCCCACTGAAGATCGGTTCCTGCGGTCTGAAGAGGAACTCAAAGGTCAAATTGCAACGCTGCTGGGGGGGCGATCCGCTGAGGAAGTCGTGTTTGGCTCAATCACCACCGGAGCCTCTAACGACCTGCAGCGGGCCACCGACGTGGCGGAGCAAATGGTCACCACTTACGGCATGAGCGACGTACTGGGGCCACTGGCTTATGAGCGCGGTCAGCAAAATATGTTCCTCGATAACGGCATGCCCAACCCGCGCCGCGCCGTCAGCGAAGACACCGCCAGGGCCATCGATGCCGAGGTCAAAGGCATCGTCGAGACAGCTCACCAGCGGGCGCTAGACATTCTCCGCGCCAACCGTGACCTGCTGGAGGAAATCGCCCAGCTGCTCTTGAAGGATGAGGTGATCGAAGGGCCACCGCTGACCGAGATGCTGGCACGGGTCAGTCTGCCGGAGCCCGAAAAGGCGACCGCTATGGCTTAAAAAGGTTTGAAGGCACGACGCGGAGAGGGGAGGACGCGGAGACGCGGAGTATTTAAGCCATGAGTGATCCCCGTGTCCCCCCTTCCCCGTGTCCCCGTGTCGGTTTTGTCTTTATTTGACAACCTTAAAAAAAGGGGCCTTTTCTGGGTTCTAGCGGTATTTAATTGCTTAAGCTAGAGATAGCCTTGCCGATTTGGAGGTTCATGAAGACGCAAGCATTCGTGTTGCCACAAAAATCTACCCGCCGTTGGAAACGTCAATTGGGGGCAGTGGTGATCTCGTTGCCCCTGGTCTGGATTGCCCAGTGGCATGTCAGGGGCTTATTTTCCCAGCCCGAAGTAGCGCTAGTGTTAGGTGGCGCGACCGAACGCGAAGAATTTGCCGTCCAGTTTGCGTCTGAGCATCCTGAAATCGACGTGTGGGTCTCATCGGGGAGCAACCCTGAATATGCAGAATGGGTGTTTGAAACGGCCCAAATCCCCCCTGAGCGCTTCAAGCTAGACTATCGGGCGGTGGATACGGTGACTAACTTCACAACGCTAGTGGACGATCTGCACCAAGAAGGGGTTAAGAGTATTTATTTAATCACCTCCGACTACCACATGCGTCGAGCGGTGGTGATTGCCGAAATCATCCTGGGCAGCCGGGGGATTCACTTTAAACCTGTGACCGTGCCGTCAAACCAACCGCCAGAACCTCTGAGTCAGAGTGTCCGGGACGGGATTCGCTCAATTTTGTGGCTCTTAACTGGCAAAAACGGGTCAGAATTTGTACAGAACTCTTCTCTGTATCCCTCTGAAGACAGGTTGGCTACCCAACGGCTTGAGGAACGCTCGATCATTGACAATATGTATCAGTAAGTATCTGAGGCAGGTTAACCGCTATGACATCTGCAATTCAAGAATCTCCCTATACCGAAGCACAAATTAAAGCCTGGCTGCGCGGCCTGATGACAATCGCTTGGGCCGATGGCGAGTTTGATGAAACCGAAAAATCGCTGATCCACAGCATGACCGATTCGGAGTTTGCCCCCGGTATTGAGTTTGAAACCTTTGAGCCGATCAAGGCCACTGACCTGGCTAGCGAGTTGAAACCCAACCCCGTCGCCGCTGAAAACTTTTTACGGATGGCGGTGATGGTTGCGATCGCAGACGGCGTCTACTCCGCTGCCGAAGACCAAGCCCTGATCAGCTTTTGTGAAGCCCTCAATTTAGACACCGCCATCCTGCAATCCCTACAGTCAACCCTCTATAACCTCCGGCAAATTAAAGAAGAGGTCCAACCGGGCACCTCAACCCTAGAAACAGCCCCCGAGCCATCGCCTGCTGCCGCCGTCGCCAGCCCACTGATGCCGCCCAAAGGCAAGGCCGGCCCCGACCCCCTTAAACCCGCCCGCGAGTGGCTCGATCAGCTAGCCGTCGAGGATCCGCGTCTGGCCCGGTTTGTGTGCAAGATGATCCCGCCCCAGTGCCCCTTTGAGCGCGATGTTAAGCTCTTTGGCAAAAAGGTGGTTCACATCCCCCCCATGTGCAAACTCAACCCCCTCTACGATCAGCTGGTAGGATTGAGATTTCGAGCCCTGTCTTACCTGGCCGATGACTGCCAGGAAGACATCAGCGAATATATTTAGCCGCTGAATGGAACACCTCAAAACAGACGTTCTCGTTGTCGGCGGCGGCACGGGGGGCACCGCTGCTGCAATCCAGGCAGCCCGACGGGGGGTTAAAACCCTTCTGGTGAGCGAATTTTCCTGGCTGGGTGGCATGTTGACCGCCGCTGGCGTGTCTGCCCCCGATGGAAATGAGCTTGCGGCATTTCAAACCGGACTGTGGGGCGCTTTTTTAAGGGCTCTAGAGCACCGTCAGCCTGGTGGACTCGATCACGCCTGGGTAAGCTTCTTTACCTACGACCCGGCGGTGGGGGCTGCTATTTTTGCAGACTGGGCTAAGGCATTGCCCAATTTAACCTGGCGTTGGGGCCATCGCCCCCGGGCAGTCATCCGCCAGGGTGATCGCGTCGCTGGCGTTGACTTTGACGAGTTCACCGTGAGGGCCGATATTACTCTAGATGGCACCGAACTGGGAGATTTGTTGGACCTGGGGGAAGTTTCCTACCGGTGGGGGTGGGAAGCTCAGGATCTCTGGCAAGAACCCAGTGCGCCCAGGTCACTCACAGACCCTAACGATCTGCTATACCCAATCGTGCAGCGCTACCCGGTACAGGCCCCCACCTGGGTGGTGGTCATGCAGGACTATGGGGATGCGATCGCGCCTGAGATTTCCCCACCCCCTGACCAAGCGGACCCGGCAAATTTTGAAGCAGCCTGGCAGGGGTATGGCGCAGAAAGATTTCTCAACTACGGTCGCCTGCCCAATAACCGCTTCATGATTAACTGGCCCCAGCAGGGCAATGACTACGGGGAGGATCTCAATCGGCTCGTGGGTCATCAGGCCGAGCGGGAGGCTTTTTGGCAAGCTGCCCGCTGGCACACCCAGCAGTTTGCCCACCACATTCAAACCCAGCTGGGCCGACGCTATGGGCTTGCCCCCTATGTCTTCCCAACGGTGAAGGGTTCCCCCGGAGGTGGGGCTTATGCCCTCTATCCTTACTATCGTGAAAGCCGCCGACTGGTAGGAATCAGCACCGTCACCGAGCCCGATATCTTAGCCATTCCTAACGGGCAGGTTGCACCGCTGCCGATCAATGTAAAAGGAGAGGTGAGCAGCATCGCCATTGGCAACTACCCCAACGATCACCACTATCCTGGCTTTGACATGCCCCTGGCCCCCCGTTCTCTGCGCTGGGGTGGTCGCTGGACTGGCGTGCCGTTTACCATTCCCTATGAAGCCCTGGTCCCAGCCCAGGTAGAGGGTCTACTGGCCTGCGATAAAAATATTTCGGTGTCCCACATTGCCAACGGGGCCACCCGACTGCAGCCCCTGGTTTTGTCTATCGGCCAGGCAGCTGGGATGGCAGCAGCGCTTTGTGTTGAACAAGACTGCCAACCGAGGGATTTGCCCGTGAGATCGCTACAGGTTGCTTTGATAGAGGATGCGATCGCACCTTTAGCCGTCATTCCTTGCTTTAATTTATTACCCCAAACATTTGAATGGGCAGCTCAACAGTATTTTTACTTAGACAATCCGGCTAATTATCCCAGAGATGGAAATGCCCCTGACAGTCCCTTCAAATTTCCTTTAAAGCAACCTAAAGATCTGACTGACTTTGAAGGAAGTTATTGCCAAGAAGCCAATCAAAACTATCAGCTTAAACTTAAAGCAAACTCCGTAAATACCGATCAGCAGAAACTATCACTCGTCACGCTGCTTCCCCACATCAACGCTCAACTACAATCCTTGCCGAGCCCCTCTGTCATCAGGATTAACGGTCGCCTCAACTGCTCTGGTCAATGGTGTCTTGTGAGTTCAATTAATATTAAGCAGACTTGATTTATAGACCTAATTAGGGGTGTCTAATTTAGGATGGGAATGATGATAAGCCCCCTCATCCGAATTTCACAAACTGATTGTCTCTAGTCAAAAATACGGTTGAAAAAGACCCAAACCAGTTAGAGATTCAAGACATCGCAGGCTATTTACATTCTTCACAGAGAACTTCCTGAAAAGAGCCCTCATTTTGAGTATCTAGAAATAGCAACCTTGGATTAGGATAGCTCTTAAATTATGATTCGCTTGTTTTCCCTCTTGCTGTTTTCTTATCAACAGCTCATCTTGAATAATCGCAATACATTAGATCACCGTGGCAGTGGTCGTCTGTCTCTTGAGACCTCCCCTAAGCCCTCATCTCTCATGGACCATCGTGGCAGCGGTCGTCTCCAATTTCGAGGGCTGACTTCAGTGGCTCTGACCTGGCAGCTTGCCTAGAGAGTCTGAGACATCGTAAATTTACTGATAGTAAAGCTAATGTTGTTCAAGACTCGTCCTTTTGGGGGCAGCTCTCATCCCTTCTTAGGGGTTTTTACTCAGGTAATGCTTGACAACAAGGGCTTATTCTAGCCACAGGCCTTATTGTCAAGCATTACCTGAGTAAAAACCCCTAAGAAGGGATGAGAGCTGCC
>JBCBQD010000308.1:0-5989 GCA_039820425.1 Cyanobacteria bacterium J06635_1 | reverse complement strand
ATATTGCACCGAACTAGAGGAAGCCAACACCGCTCGACCTTCACCCCCGAGTTGGGCTTTGATGTCTACTTTGCCATCATCCTTCGCCGCCATACCTTCGGCAAAAGCCCCACTAAAACAGCTATCCAAAATCACGATCTGCCGTTTTGATCGGCTTTTGGTCATTTGTTCGTGGACAAAGCTGGCCGCAACTGCCGTCGGCGTCATCAAATCCCCCCGCTCAGTCTTGCGAGTCTGTCGTGTCGATAAAAACAACCGCCCCTGATCATCCTTAATGCCGTGCCCTGAGAAAAATAGCAGCACCAAATCGTCTTTCTTCCGTCCAGTGAAGAGGTTGTAGACGGCTAGCTGCATGTCGTACTGCTGCGGATTGCGGAGCACGGTAATGTCTGTCTCAGCAAAGCCGCCCATCTCTGGATGCACCAAGACCTGTTGCAGTGCTTCGATATCTTTGAGCGCACCGGGCAGCGGGGTCAAACCCGGTTCGTATTCACTCACCCCGATCAGCAGTGCAACCTTTTTCATCCGCGACGAAATTCAAAGTCTAGACTCCACCCCATCTTACTGACGGTTTATCTGAATTTCCCCAAGCTTTAAGGGTGCAGATTGACTCAATGGAGAAAATCGTGGCGTTTTTCAAAGAGGCTACTGTACATATCAGTTGAACCGATCCTCCCTAGCCCTCCTTAAATAAGGCGGGAACCAGATTAAAGTCCCCTTTTTTAAGGGGGATTTAGGGGGATCGAGCAAAACTTTAGCGTCTCATATGAGGTGTGTAGTTAGAGCATTGTTAAAGAGAGGTGCCGCAGGTGGTGAGACTTTCTGATCTCCAACCCTCAAACACAGATCGCGTTATCTTCAAGCTACAAATCTTGTATGAATCCTGAAAGTTCTGCATCAGCCCCCTAGCCCCCCAATCCTGGAGGGAACAAGACTCAACGCCCCCAATTTTGGGGTTTTGGGGGCCTCAAAAACTTCAAACTGCCCAGATCACCTTTCATGCCCATGTCTCCCACCCTGATCATTGGTAGCGGCATTGGTGGCCTCGTCGCCGGGGCGCTACTCGCCCGCTACGGTCATCGCGTCATCATTTGCGAAAGCCACTCCGTTGCGGGTGGTGCCGCCCATGAATTTTCGCGGGGTGGGTTTCGGTTTGATTCGGGGCCGTCGTTTTACTGTGGGTTGAGCGACCCGCAATCGCTCAATCCCCTCCGCCAAGTCCTAGATATACTGGAAGAATGCGTAGACGCGATCGCCTATGATCCCCTCGGCCACTACCATTTCCCCGAAGGGACGCTGCCGATTTATGGTGATTTGGAGCACTACCGCAACGCGATCGCCCAGTTCACCCCCACAGGGGCAGCAGAACTCAAAGGCCTTGAAGCCAAGCTGCTCAACCTCTACGACGGTCTGAAGGACATTCCCACGTTGGCCTTGCGGGCCGATTTAGGACTGATTCCCACCTTGTTGGGACGCTATGGTTGGCCGCTCTTAAAGCTGTTGCCCAAAACCAGAGCGCTGCAGGGCTCAGTCGGTGATTTGATGGATCAAACCGTGCAAGATCCTTTCGTACGGCGGTTAATTGATTTAGAGTGCTTTTTGCTGTCTGGCCTCGACGCCCACGGCACGGTTGCTCCAGAAGTGGCCTTCATGTTTGGGGAACGCACCCACTCGGTGATTGATTATCCAGTCGAGGGGAGTGGTGCCATCGTCGAGGCTCTGGTGCGGGGGCTCAAAAAGTATGGCGGCGAACTGCGGCTCAACGCCCATGTAGACAAGATTTTGGTGTCCCAAGGGCAGACTATGGGCGTACGGCTGAAAACGGGTGAAGTGATTGACGCTGCCAGGGTAATTTCTAACGCAACGGTGTGGGATACGTTCACCCACCTGCTGGCTCCGGAGGATTTACCCCAGCCCTATCGCCAACAGTTGCTGCAAACCCAGGCGGTTGACAGCTTTATGCATTTGCATTTGGGTATCCGGGCAGAGGGGTTAGATGATCTGACGATTCACCATGTGGTGGTGCATGGGGGCGATCGCGACATTACCGCCCCAGGCAACACCTGCATGATTTCTATTCCCTCGGTGCTGGCCCCCAACCTGGCCCCAGCGGGGCACCACGTGATCCATGCCTACACCTTAGAACCCTGGGAAGGCTGGCAGCGTGATGAAGGCTATGCTGAGCGCAAACAGGTTCGAGCTGAACCGCTCTATCGAGCCATTGAAAAAGTCATCCCTGACCTGCGCGATCGCATTGTGGTTAACTTAATCGGTACACCGCTGACCCACCAACGCTATCTGCGTCGCTATCAAGGCACCTACGGCCCAGCTATCCCGGCTGTGGAAGGGATGTTTCCCAGTTGTCACACCCCAATTCGGGGGCTTTACAGGGTGGGGGACAGTACGATACCCGGGATTGGGGTTCCCGCAGTGGCGGCCTCGGGCATTCTCTGTGCCAACACATTGGTGTCGTCTTCGCAAACGACAGTGCTGTTAGACAAATTGGCCTCTCGGGTAGGGGCGGAGGCATCCGGTTGAGACGGATTGGCTGACTGGATGACTTCTTTGGCCTGCTGTGCCGCAAGCGTTGCAGTCTCTGCAGCCAACAGGAGGTTTAAATCTGGAGCCGGTTCTGAAGCTGTGGGTTGGAGGGCACAAGCGGCTTCGTGATTGGCAGTGACTAGGGATGCCGAGACTGGGGGAGCTAAGCCTTGAGGGGCCGAGACGGTGAGCGCATCAATGGGCTGAACCTGGAGGCGATCGCTAAAGTGATATTGCCCTGCCATGGCAGGCGTTGTTTCCGGCTCGGTCGCCAGGGTGGTTTCGGGAACCTGAGCGGCGATCGCTGGGGAATCCTGTGGCTTCGCCGATAGGCTATCAGCAGCCTGCCTTGAAGGGACTGCATTCAGCTGTGATGGGGTCGCTGCCGCGATCGCTTGTCCAGAAAATTGCGGTTGTTTTGAACCCGTCTCAGGTTGATGAACGGGATAGCCTGTTGCCTGGGGGGTCTGTAAGGCAGCAGCGCTGGGGTTGGAGGGATAGTTCCGGGGGTTCGAATGATGATCAGTCGGATAGCCTGCCGCCTGGGGGGTCTGTAGGGCAGCAGCACTCTGGGGAGTGGAATAGCTCCGGACGCCAGGATTGGCGTTGTTGACATGGACATGGATGGGGGGAGCTGGCAAAACCAGGGGCGGGGACGGCAGTGCTGAGAGCGTAACCGTCGGTGCAACTGGAGGTACTGCAAAGGGTTGCGCTTGACCCGCTAGAGACGGGCCCCCTAAAGACCCTAAATCACCTTGGTTAAGCCGCTCCGAGCGGGTTTGTGCAATAGAAGCATTAATCTGAGCCGTCAGCTGACTCAAACCCATGCGCCTGGATCGCCCCAAACCAATCTGGCTCGAAGAGCTGGTCGTGGTTTCGCTTAACCGTGACCTAGCCTGGCTTAGATCTTGGGGGGGTTGTGTTTCCGGTAATGCGACCGTTCCTTGAGGGGTTAAGGATGCGGTCTCAAAGTCAAACCTAGACGCTGTTTCTTCAGCATCGGTGGATTCGAGATCTTCAATCGGTCGGGTAGAGCCATCGGCTTGCTGACGATAAGCGGCAAAAGCTGCAAGGGTGGTCAAAAGTGCGATCGCAGGGGTTCGCATCGTCTCAAAAGCGCTGGAAGAACTGGGTTTAGACACGGCTTTACCTTATAAACCTAGCTAGATATACACAGCCCATCGAGGGGATCCGCATGAATTCTCCAGCATCTCTGCTATACTTCTACGCTTACACCCCGCCAAAACGCGACATGATCCTTAATGTTTGCCGCTGCTGATTTGGGGTCTGGATAATACCAAGCGGCGTCTGGATTAGTTTTGCCGTTGACGACTAATGTGTAATAGCTGGACGTCCCTTTCCAGGGACAGCTAGTTTGTTTTTCACTGGGGGTGAAATATTCTGACTTAATCGAGTCCGGTGGAAAATACTGGTTGCCTTCGACCACTTCACAGTGATCGCTTTCGGCCACAACTACCCCGTTCCAAATCGCTTTTGGCATTTTGAGTTCGCCTCCAGATTAGGTAAAACCGACTTAACAGACCTATGGGTACCATAAGTAATTACTAGTGTAAGCCAGAAACCTACGGCATCCTTTGCTTTGCGAGGTCGACCAGTCCAGATTGTGTCCTTAGCCGATGCCCCAGACGGTAATCTGTTTATAGGCTTCAAATAGCTGCGGTAGTCTCGGCTAACCGCGTGATGCAAACCCATACTTTATGGAGTAAGTCTCATGGGTCTCTCTGGCACTTTCCCCCTGACGCCACAAGAACAAGCCAATCTCAATCATGCTGTTGACTACGGTGCAGCTCAGTCAGTATCAGAGATTTGGGCGATCGCGGCTCAGCGCTTTGGCAGCGTTACCGCCCTTTACGATCCCCACAGCGACCCCCAGATCACGCTCACCTTTGCCGAGTTGCACCGCCAGATTCAACAATTTGCCGCCGGTCTGCAATCCTTAGGGATTCAACGCGGCGATCGCGTCGCCCTATTTTCAGATAACAATCCCTATTGGTTAATCGCTGACCAGGGCATCATGATGACGGGTGCCACCAACGCCGTGCGCGGCTCACAAGCCGAGCGGGAAGAGCTGCTTTACATTCTCTCCCATAGCGATAGCGTGGCGATGATTGTGCAAGATCAAGCCACCTTAAATAAACTCGCCGATGGCTTAGGGGATATCCCGTTGCGGTTCGTTGTGCTACTTTCAGACGAAACGCCCCAGGGAGAACTACCCTATAAACTCCTGAGATTCTCTGACGTCATGGCTTCGGGAGACGCGGCTACCCTGCAACCCGTTTCCCACAATCGCAGTGCCGTGGCCACGCTAATGTACACCTCCGGTACCTCCGGCAGACCCAAGGGGGTAATGCTGACCCACGATAACCTGCTCTCCCAGGTGGCGGGGGCTTGTTCGGTCGTGGCCTTTACGCCGGGGCAAAAGGTGTTGAGCATCTTGCCCATTTGGCACTGCTACGAACGCACCTTTGAATATTTCGTTCTTTCCCAAGGCTGCACCCAGATCTACACCAATATTCGCTTCGTCAAAAAGGATCTGAAAGACTTTCAACCCAATTACATGGTGGGCGTGCCCCGTCTGTGGGAGTCAATTTATGAAGGGGTGCAAAAGCAGTTCCGCGAGCAGCCTCAAAAAAAGCAATCCTTAATCAACTTCTTTTTCACCCAGAGCCATCGCTACCTTTATGCCAAACGCACCTGGCAGGGGCTGGATTTAGAAAACCTGGAACCCTCCCTGGGACAAAAACTGCTGGCCGGACTAACGCTCCCGTTTCTTTGGCCGCTGCACCGTTTGGGTGATGCCATCGTTTACAAAAAAGTGCGGGCAGGCACCGGGGGCAACATCGACTTTGTGGTCAGCGGCGGCGGCTCCATTGCCGAGCATCTAGAAGATTTTTATGAAATCGTTGGCATTCCCATTTTAGGCGGCTATGGCCTCACCGAGACTGCCCCCATTACCCATGTGCGACGCCCTTGGCGCAACCTGCGCGGGGCCGATGGTCAACCCCTACCCAACACCGAAACTCGGATCGTCGATTTGGAGAGTCGTCAAGGGTTGCCTGCGGGCCAGCAAGGGTTGGTCTTGCTTCGGGGGATTCAGGTGATGCAGGGATATTATAAAAATCCAGAAGCCACTGCCAAGGCCATTGATCCAGAGGGCTGGTTTGACACGGGGGATTTAGGCAAGGTCACCCGTTGGGGCGATTTGATTATCACGGGCCGGGCCAAAGACACCATCGTGTTGACCAACGGCGAAAACATTGAACCCTTGCCGATTGAAAATGCCTGCATTCGCAGCACCTACATTGATCAAATCATGCTGGTGGGGCAAGACCAAAAGGTGCTAGGAGCGCTGATTGTACCCAACCTAGAGGCGCTAGAACAGTGGGCGATCGCTCAAGGGTTCAATGTTTTCGCCGTTGGTCAACAC
>JBCBQD010000307.1:0-6034 GCA_039820425.1 Cyanobacteria bacterium J06635_1 | reverse complement strand
CGGGGCGACTTTTGCGCTGATTCTCACCCTGTCTGGCATTTACGATTTACTGCCCACCTATCTGATTTTCTTGGGCACGGTGATCCCGCCGGTGGGCGGCATCATCATGGTCGATTTTTGGTTGCGCCACGGGGGCCGGTTTCCCAAGCTGTCGTCTCGGTTACCCGCCTTTAACTGGGCCGGGGTGATTGCCTATGTGATCGCCTCTATCGTGGCCTACACCACTGGCAACGCAGGCATCGGGATTGGCCCGGTAAATGGCATTATCACCGCCGCTGTGCTCTATGCTGTCTTGTACCGCCTGATTCCGCAAACAGTCAGGGCGTCATATTAGGCTCGCCATCCTCTTTATGGTCAATTGACCTGACTTTCAATGATGGCTAATTGATACCCCGCCAGGTCGCCAGTTGATTCTCTGCGGGTGACAACGTATTGTAAGCCCAACGGTAGGGTGGCCCTATATGCCGTGGTGCCATTTTCACCGACAGTCTGTGACACTTCTAAACCGTCTAACTCCAAAGTATTTTCTTTTCTGTTGTAGACATTTATATAGTGTTGGGCTTGCCCACCCCGTTGAAAGACTCTCACATTGTAGGTCTCTGTTTCAAAAGCAGCCTGGGTTGCACTAATGGGGGCGAGCTGCTCTAGTTCGGTGATTGAGGAGCCGTCTTGGTTAACGGTTAGCCTGCGAGGTCCGCCTCGAACCGGGTCGGAGATTTCAACGTTGATAGTGTTGTTGCTGTCGTTGCCAATATAGTTGGTAATCACATAGACCCCATTGATAGGGTTAGATGTGAGCACGCTGGCCTCATTTAAGAGTAGAGTGGAGGTTTCTTTGTTATAGAGATTCATATAGGGGGCTGCCTCAGCATTAGGATAAAAGAGGCGAACCGCATAGGTTTCTGTTTCGAAGGCATCCGTGCCAGTTTCACCCACTTCGACATCGGTGTTTTGGCTAATGTTTTGGCGGGTGAGGGTTTCAGAGCGGGCCAGGGCAATCGTAGATTGCAGCGGCAATACCGTAATCAAACTTAAGGGAACGCTCAGAGCAGTGAGGTATAGAGTAGAGGCAAATTTCATAGTGGAGCGCCTGTAGTCGTTGAACACGCTAACACCATAAAACCTGGGCTAAACTTACGCAAAATCATGAATATTCCTGACTCTACAGCAGCATTGACTCAACTGGTTCGAGGCCGATGGGTCTTTACAGGGGACGAGGTCCTTACAGATGGCGCGGTGGCCATTCAGGGTGAGTCTATCCTAGCGGTAGGGGCTTGGGAAACGTTGCGATCGCAGTATCCAGACGCGACTGTTTTAGGGTCTGATCAGTATGCGGTGTTGCCGGGGCTGATCAATGCCCATCACCACAGCAACGGCGTGCCCAATTCTCTGCTGGGGGTCGAGGATGATTTTTTAGAACTGTGGCTGTTTGCGAATAGTGCGTTGCGATCGCAAGATCCCACCTTCAAAACCCTCCTGAGTGCCGCTGCCCTCCTCAAAAGCGGCGTCACCACGGTGCTGGATGTAGCCAGCATTGGCGGCTCGGCAGCGGCCAGTCAGGCCAACCTCCAACATCGACTCAACGCATACGAGCAAGCCGGTATCCGCGTCGCCTTAGCCCCCGGTGCCAGCTACGACAGCTTTTTGGTGCATGGCACCGGCCAGGATGATGCCTTTTTAGCCAGTTTGCCAGAGGCTCTACGGCAGCAGGTACAAACGCTGGTGCCTCCCGAGCAGGGTCTCTCTGCAGAAGACTATCTAGAGGTCATGAGCGATGCCGTATTGCGGTATCAATCTCATCCCCACATCGATGTATGGTTTGGCCCGCCTGGCCCGCAGTGGGTCGGTGACGAGCTGCTGCTCAAGATCGTTGAGACCGCAGATCGCCTCAATACCGGGGTCCAAACCCATGCCCTGGAGTCTTTTTACGAGAAACTGATCGGACCCCGTTTTTACGATAAATCAGTAATCGCCCATCTGCACAACCTGGGGGTGCTCAGCCCCAGGTTTTCTATTGCCCACGGGGTCTGGGTCACAGAGCCAGACATCGAGATCCTGGCAGAAACCGGCGCGTCTATTAGCCACAACCCCAGCTCTAACCTGCGGCTGCGGGCAGGGATTGGCCCCCTCAATCAGCTACTGGCAGCTGGGGTGACCGTAGGCCTCGGCATGGACGGCACCACGCTCAATGACGACGAAGATATGTTCACCGAAATGCGCCTGGCAGCTCGACTCCATCGCACTCCTCAGATAGAATCCCCGGCTCCCACGTTTGAAGAGATTTTTCAAATGGCGACGGCGGGTGGAGCCAAGCTGCTGGGGCAAGCCCACAGCCTGGGCAAACTCACACCCGGATATCGAGCCGATGTGGTTTTAGTCAAGCAAGATCGCATCACCTGGCCCTGGGTCGCCCCCGAGGTGAAGCCGCTATCGGTGATGATGATGCGAGCCCGAGCCACCGACGTGGACACGGTTTTGGTCAACGGTCAGATTGTTCTCAAAGCAGGCCAACCCACCGGATTTGATCTGCCCGCCCTGGGCAAAGAAGTTGCCGCTCAGTTAGAAGCCGCCCCCAATCGAACCGCCTATCGCGCCCTCGCCAAAGCGGTACGCCCCTATCTCGCCTATTGGTACGCTAACTGGGAAGTGCCTGAGCTAACTCCTTTCGCCGCGTTTAATTCGCGACGGTAGTGGGATCAACGACTCACTCCATTACCCACTCCCCCCCAATACCGACCATCTTGCTATACTTGCAATCGCTTTACCATTCCCATCTTTGACTACCTTGACTAGATGGGTGGAGGCTTAAGAGTTTGGTATTCTCAAGGCGTATAGACCTGTAAAACTCACCCTTGCAATTGTTTAGCACTTCCCATGTCAGAGCCCTCCCCAGAAATTCAATTCAGCCCTTTCAATGCTGAGATCTATGTGCAACAAACCGCTCAGCTGCTAAATCTGACCATCCCGCCGGAGCAGATGGCCAGCGTAGTTAAAAACTTTGAGCTAGTCCAGGCCATTGCCCAGCCCGTATTAGACTTTCCTCTGTCAGATGCCCTAGAATCGGCCCCGAGGTTTGAGCCATGACCTCACAAGCTACCCATTCAACCGCAGCGGAGATTACCGCTGCGATTAAGCGCGGAGAGACCACGGCCCAATCCGTCGTCGCAGAAGTCCTAGCGCAGATTCAGACCCAAAATGATCGCCTGAACTGTTTCACAACTGTCCTAGACTCATCTGCTTTGAGCGCCGCCACAGAGATTGATCGCAAACTTGCGACAGGCGCGCCCATAGGCCCCCTGGCAGGGGTGCCCTTTGCAGTAAAAAATCTCTTTGATGTTGAGGGCATTGTCACCCTGGCGGGCTCTAAAATTAATCAAGACAACTCTCCGGCAGAACAAGACGCCACTGCTGTCGCCCGCCTCAAAGCCGCCGGGGCCATTTTGGTTGGGGCGCTCAACATGGATGAGTATGCCTATGGGTTTGTTACGGTCAATGACCACTATGGGGCAACCCCCAATCCCCACGATTCCACTCGCATCTCTGGCGGGTCTTCCGGTGGGTCTGCGGCGGCGGTGGCAGCGGGGCTGGTGCCGTTGACCCTGGGTTCTGATACCAACGGTTCAATCCGAGTCCCGGCGGCGCTGTGCGGTGTGTATGGGCTCAAGCCCACCTATGGCCGCCTGTCGCGGGCGGGGGCTTTTTTGTTCTCTAGCAGCCTTGACCACATTGGTCCGTTTGCCCGGTCGGTGCAAGATATCGCGTCGGCGTTTGAGGCGATGCAAGGGGCGGATAAACGGGATCCAATCTGCAGCGATCGTCCGGTTGTTGTGTCAGATTTATCTGGGGAAATGGGTGAGGTCAGGGTTGCGATCGCAACCGGCCATTTTGCCAAAGGCATGGCCCCCACCGTCGCCCAAGCGTTTGAGAAAGTCACCACCGCCCTCAAAGCAACCGACACCGTCACCCTCCCCGAAGCTGCCCGCGCCCGCGCCGCCGCCTACCTGATCACTGCCAGCGAAGGCAGTCAGCTCCACCTGTCTCGGCTACAAACCCGACTGCAAGACTTTGACCCCGCCACTCGCGATCGCTTCATTGCCGGTGCCCTGATGCCCAGCAGCTGGTACATCCAGGCCCAAAGATTCCGCCGCTGGTACCGCGATCAGGTACATGAGGTTTTCAAAACCGTAGACCTGATTTTAGCCCCGACCACCCCCTGCCCTGCCCCCTTCATCGACCAAACCACCATGGCGTTAGAAGGCAAAACCGTCTTAGTGCGACCCCACCTGGGCTTTTACACCCAACCCCTCTCCTTTATTGGTCTACCCGTTCTCTCCGTCCCCGTTCACCTACCCGGAGAACTGCCCGTCGGCGTACAGCTGATTGCCCGCCCCTATGATGAAGCAACACTCTTCAAAGCTGCCGCCGCCCTGGAGCAAGCAGACATTACCCAGGCACCCATAGCAGTTTGAGGCGTTACCCATTACCCATTACCCATTACCTACTCCTTTACGAAACATTTCAATCTCGACACAGGCAGAGCAACCGTATAGAAAAGCACAATTTCCAATAAAATCCCCCCGTAGGATAAGGCCATTCTCATTACAAAATAAGGAGTATAGGCATGGTGTGGGCCTGGGTGCGGCGTTGGTCATACGGCTTGATGGGATTGGGTATTGCCATACTGCTCAGTATTGGCGGACTGTTCTCAGACTATGGACGGGTTTTTGCAGCGGGCCACAAAGAATTTTATCTCCCAGCGAATGCAGACACGGTCCACTGGGGTTACTTTAGTCAATCGCTAGAACCCGAACTCACCATCGACTCCGGCGACATTGTTACCGTTGAAACTCTCACCCACCATGCCAATGACGATGCCGAGCGGATGGTCATTGGTGACCCCGGCGCAGAAAGTGTTTTTGCCTGGACCGAAGACAGTAAGGGCGTTGACCGGCGCGGGGCTGGACCGCTGGATGCCTCCGTTATGGGGCGCGGAGCTGGCGAAGGCTTCGGGGTACATATTCTCACCGGGCCAATTTATGTGAATGGGGCAGAGCCTGGGGATGTGCTGGAGGTGCAGATCTTAGATGTCGCCCCCCGCCCCAGCAGTAACCCCGAATATCAGGGTAAAACCTTTGGCAGCAATGCCGCTGCCTGGTGGGGTTATCACTACAACGACATGATCGAGGAGCCCAAACCCCGCGAAGTGATTACCATCTATGAGCTGGACACCTCCGGCGGAGAAAACTGGGCAGAAGCGGTTTACAACTATCGCTGGGTGCCCCAGACTGACCCCTACGGTGTGGTCCATGAGACCATTGACTACCCAGGGGTGCCGGTCGATCACGACACCATCGAAAAGAATTTTGAAGTCTTAGAAGGGGTGCGAGTGCCGATTCGTCCGCACTTTGGGGTGATTGGGTTAGCCCCTAAAGAGACCGATATTGTTGACTCAATTCCGCCAGGATATTTTGGTGGCAACATCGACGATTGGCGCATTGGCAAAGGGGCCACCATGTATTATCCCGTCGCGGTTGAGGGGGCGTTACTGTCCTTAGGTGATTCCCACGCGGCCCAGGGTGATTCGGAGTTAGCCGGTACGGCGATTGAGACCTCCTTAACCGGGGTGATTAAGGTTGTTGTGCATAAAAAAGCGGGCCTGGAAGATACCATTCTCGAAGATTTAGACTATCCTCTGTTAGAGACCCAAGATGAATATGTGGTTCACGGCTTTAGCTACGCCAACTACCTGGCAGAGTTGGGTGAAACCGCCCAGCAAGATATCTACAGCAATTCCTCTGTCGATGGAGCTATGCGAGATGCCTTTCGCAAGATGCGCCACTTTTTGATGACCACCCAGGCCATGAGCGAGGATGAGGCCATTTCGCTGATGTCTGTGGCCGTAGATTTTGGCGTCACCCAGGTGGTAGATGGCAACTGGGGCGTCCATGGCGTGATTTCAAAGGCTGTTCTGCCAGGCACGCGTGACCAAGATTGCCACCCTATGAGGACAACGTCTTAAGCCCCCGGCAAAACA
>JBCBQD010000306.1:0-6055 GCA_039820425.1 Cyanobacteria bacterium J06635_1 | reverse complement strand
GTTAGCCATCAGTGCTTGTTGAGCCAGCACTTGAGAAAGGTCATCGGTCATCTCGAACCACTGCTGCACCTCGGCCACCAGGGTTGTTTGCTCATGGGCAGCGTTAGCGGTTGTCATGACCCCCTGCTCAATCGCCTGTATTTGCTGCGTGACCTGGGTAAAAGTGGGTCGTAGCTGAGCAACCTGATTCAGCACAGACAAAACCTGGGCAAACGTGCTGCCCAGGCGATGGCTCAACAGATTTAGAGCAGCCACGACCGGATCAGTTTCATCACGGTCGACGAGCTCAGCCACCGCTAAATCTTCTTTGGCTAAAACCGACACCACTTCACTCAAATGCGCCACTTCCTGGGGTGGCTTTTGAGGGTCTGTCCCCAGCTTCGCTGTCAACCTTTGCACCACTTCCTGCTGGCGTATCTGGCTGGTCTCTACCTGGGCCGTCATCGCCTTGAGCTGGGCCTCAACGTCTGCCAATTTTTGCACCGCTTCTTGCTGGCGTGTCTGGCTGGTCTCTGCCTGGGCCGTCATCGCCTTGAGCTGGGCCTCAACGTCTGCCAATTTTTGCGCCTCTTCCTGCTGGCGCATTTGATTATTGACCACCTTGGCTCCGGCCTGCTTGAGCTGGTCCTCAACTTCTTTGGAATGGACAACTTCCTGACGAAAGCGGGTTTGGCTCAGTTGCAACTGCTCTAACAGGTTAAAGAACGAGATCGAGAGCTGCTCCAACTCGTCCTTATTTTTGAGCTGCTTGAGCATCTCATCATCCACTTCTGAGAGTCGATGGCATTCTTCTAAAACAGGGCGCAACCGTCGATTGAGATAGCGAATCGCCAGGGCTACGACCCCAGCCAACAGCAACCCCACTGCCGTACTTGCCCCCAGGGTAATCAACATCACCTGGCCAAACACCACTCGGTAGGGCACATAGGCCACCATCAGCCACTCCCGTTCTGGGATTTGGGTATAGGCCCAGTAGCCGGTCTCGCCCTCAATAAAACCAGCCGGGTCTGAAGACCCCATTTGAGCCCAAAGCGCACTTAGCTCTGGAATATCTTCGTAGGTTTGGGTGCCCAGCTCATCCGGAGCCGCCGGATTGGCAATCACATTGCCAGTCTTGGTTAAGAGCATCAGCTGCCCGCCCTGTCGCAAAACCGGCTCGTCTAACACTGTGCTTAGATAAGTACCGTCGATATCGACAACCGCCGTGCCCAGCCAGACCCCCTGATTGTCAAAGATCTGAGAATAGTAGCTCAGCAGCAGCTTGCGATCGCGCTGATAAGGGGTCGTCCAAAGATTAGCCTGGGGCAAAAAGTAGTCACGATAGCGATCGGTCTCCGGATAGAAGTATGTCGGCTCGGCTTGGTCGGTATAACGGCCTTCAGGTCTTGGTTCTGGGGGCTGCGTTTGGGTGAGTTGTCGCGTTTCAGAAGCCGACGGCTGGGGTAAAGACGCCGCCGTTTCGGCAGACGCCTGATAGTAGGGAAAGAACCACTCTCGCGCCGACAAGATACCGTATTGCTTTTGCCCAAACCCCAGACCTATCACAAACTCAGGCCGTCCTTGAAACAGCTGACGGGTAAGCTCTTGGTACGTACCCGGCGTTTCAGCCCTGCGAACATATAAGGTTGACACACTGACATTTAGGCCATAGGCCAAATTTTCAGCCTGGTCGGTGACCTCATGGATCGTACTGACTTTACTGTCGAGCGTACTTCTAATCTGATCTTCCGCCTGATATTTAACCGTTTCACCAAACAAAAAGGCCATACCGCCAATGCCTGT
This sequence comes from Cyanobacteria bacterium J06635_1, assembly GCA_039820425.1. Lineage (GTDB taxonomy): Bacteria > Cyanobacteriota > Cyanobacteriia > Phormidesmidales > Phormidesmidaceae > SIO4C1. The sequence goes on along the minus strand of JBCBQD010000306.1, from coordinate 4,273 downwards.
CAAAGCCCCCCCCATAATCACCAGAAAGAGCCGCAACCCAAAAGAATTAATCCGAAATCGTCGTCCGATACTTGGGATACTGGTATCACTAGCGGTCTGGGCTGGTGGAGGGGTGGTTTGCATGAAAGGGCTTCCCTAAGATTGCGCTATCTGGGTTTGGACGAGACAAAACAGCACTGAACTTGAAAACAGCACTGACTTAAAAGCTGGCTTGCCTAATTACAAATTACAGCCCCTCAGAATCAAGTCAGGAAGGCCCACACGCTTCTGAACTGATCAATATCGTCAAATTATTAATCGTCAAAGTATTCTCTTACCTCCGCCTTACCGGGTCATGATCGTAATCACCTGAGGGGGGGTTGAGTCGGGTGGATATAACAACCTAACAGCAACCGTTCGCTGCTCTTGAGGTTGCAATATCATCTCTGCTAGTGGCGCTCCCTGCTGCCCGCGCTTTTGCACCAGATGCAGATTGTGAATACGGGGTAGCCCTTGATCGTCGCGATAGCGCACCTGGATCGGACCTCTAAAAAAAGTCTGGGTCGGCAGTGGCTCAAAAAAGCGTAACCCCTCGGTGGAAAGATTATCTTCTTTAATGGGGGTTTCAAACATCACTGCCACCGTTTGGGGTGTATCCGTAGGGTTTACCAACGGAAAGGTGAGATCATACTCAACGCCATAGTTACCATGGGCCTGGTAAGCCGTATCGGGGTAGCGCACCAACATCGGCGCGGTCTGGATTTGATCAGTGCCCAGGCGTCCAGCATAGAGCGTGCTGATGCCGTAGGACACCGCCTCCCCCGTCACCGGGATCGTTAGCTGATCGGCCTCGGCACTATCGGTGAGCGTCGCCACCCAACGGGCCCCCTCAGAGACACCGGCTACTCGACCATAAATGACCTCAGTGGGGACCTCCTGGATGGGGGTGGGGGGCCGATCTCGCGGGGTGGACAATGCCCCGTTTTCTAAAAGCGTCTGCCACTGTGCCAGGGTTGGGGCAATCTCATCACCATTCTCATCCAGCCCAGCCGGTTGCGCCAGACTTGCCACCGATACGGCCCCACTACTGCGCAGCCTTACCAAAGTTGAGCGACCATTGATCGGTGGGTCCAGCGTTGCCACCGGGATCGGTTGATTCATCAACAACACACTCTCCCTGGGTGGAATGGTCAGGCTCGGGGGAAAGAGAGCCTGTCGTCGATCTTGCAACAAATCTCCCATCACTCGACTGCCTGGCCCTGCAAATACCGGGTTTCTCAACCCAAAGGGCACCAGGGCGGGCAGTTCTACAAAGGGGGCATCGGGCTGACTCAAGTAGCTAGCCCCGGCCAACACATCCAGCGTCACGGCCTCTGCCCCCGGATTATGCACCACAATGCCCAGATACATTGAGGTTAAATCTTCAGGGGCCTCTGCCTTATAAACATGGTGGGCAAAAATGTCAAACCGCCCCGTCAGTGGGTAGTCCAGATGGGCCTCAGGCACTGTTTTGCCCTCCGGTGAGAATGTGGATAACAAAATACCTGCGGTCCCAACTAGCTCTGGGCTGTTGCTGTTAAATACGGGCACTGTATCCAGGGTCGCAGGCAACGGCTGCACTGTTTGCGATCGCACAATCTCTTGCGGCTCAGGTGTATTCTGCGCTAAGCCATTCTGCGCTAGAACCATCGCCAACACCCATGACAACATATATTCTCTCCTTACTACCAAATAATCCGTGCACGATTTTTCTTTTTACCTTTCGCCTTTCACCTTTCGCCTTTCACCCTTCCCCCCTTCACTAACCGCCGCACAATTCGCAAAAAATCAAACTCAATCACCGCTCGATTGTGCGGGTTGAGAGCTGGAATATGAATAAACAACACCCGGCAGGGCAAACCCCGGCACTGCACATACTCCAGCACACGGTAATAGAGATGATTGCACACAAAGCTCCCCGCATCTTGACTAACTCGAGTATGAATCGCGTCTTGGGCCAGGGATGATACATCTAAAGGGGTTTGAAAAGTATGTCCATTCAGACGACCCTGGGCCTCTAGGGTGAGATGAGAGCGCTTTTCGGCCATACCGCAGCAAATCACCAGCCGGGGTCGATGCACACAGATCTGGTTAATCACCCGAGTCGGGGCTAGCTCAAAATTAACCACCAGCTCAGACAACCACACCGTATTAGGCGGCAAGGCTCCGGCCCGAGCCAGCCCCGCCAGCAAGACATTGCTTGAGTTTTCGACCTGATGGGCTCGCCAGGGTTGAAACGAGGTCATCAAAATCGGCGCATCAACCATCATCCACAACTCGGAAATAAGATTAGGATAAGGTGTGTGGCGTCCGTTTGACATTAGTCAGGAGAAGCTTATGGCAACTATTGCAGTCATTGATTACGACATGGGCAATTTGCACTCGGCGTGCAAAGGTCTGCAGGTGGCGGGGGCTACCACGATTGTCACCGATAAAGTAAGCGATTTAGAAGCGGCAGATGGGGTGGTTCTACCTGGGGTTGGCGCATTTGACCCGGCAATGCAGCGTTTGCGATCGCGCCACCTGACCCAGCCCATCCGTGACATCATCGCCAGCGGCAAGCCCTTCCTGGGCATCTGCGTGGGCCTCCAGGTCTTATTCGACGGCTCTGAGGAAGGCACCGAAGCCGGGCTGGGCGTCCTCCAGGGTACGATCAAACACTTCACCCCCGAGCCCGGTTTGACCATTCCCCACATGGGTTGGAACCAGCTTGATATCCGTCAGCCCGACGCGTCAATATGGCAAAGTATCCCGCCCCATGCCTGGGTCTATTTCGTCCATTCTTACTACGCCGTCCCCACCGACCCCAACCTAATTGCCGCCACGGTCACCCACGGCACCCAGCAGGTGACTGCCGCCGTCGCCAAGGATAATCTGATGGCGGTACAGTTTCACCCCGAGAAGTCCTCGACTGCGGGTTTACAAATCTTAGCTAACTTTGTCGAAGTGGTGAGCCAGCGTCAGCTCGTTGCCAGTCGCTAAAATAGATGACTGCTTACCGTACCCAGGCTGAAGATACCTCTGTCGAAGCAGATCGCTATTTATTTCAGCGATTGGCTGAGCATAGTAATGCTCACCGGATGGCGATGGGCGCTAAGCTCACCCGAGGGGCTAAAAGGTTATCACTCATGGGCCTCAGCCATCGATTTAACCATCTGAGTGAGACGGCACTGGCGCAAAAGGTGGCCCAAGCCTGGTTAGGCGATCGCTGGCCAGCTGGCTTTGAACTCAAGGGAACCCCGATGACCTGGATTCAGGATTCTATAGAACTTGCGCAGCAGCTACATCCGATTTTTGAAGGGCTGGGCATTGTCTATTACGTGACGGGGGGTGTCGCAGCAACAACCTATGGTGAACCCAGAACAACCCTGGACTTGGATTTGGTGATGAAGGTTTCTGGTACAGCGCTCTATCCTCTCGTCGAGGCTCTAGAAGCCGCTAACTTTTATGTGCCGGGGGTAGAGGATGCGATCTCAGGACGAGTGAAAACTTTGCAAATCACTCATCAAGAAACGATTGCCCGGGCTGACTTGATGATTGCCAGTGGTGAAGAGTGGGATGCGGTTAAGTTTGCTCGGCGGCAGCTGATCAGCGGTATTTATCTAGCATCGCCTGAAGATGTTGTTTTAACTAAGCTACGCTGGCGACAGCAAAGTTCGTCAGAGAAACAGTGGCGAGATGTGTTAGGGATCTTGAAGGTGCAAGGCGCGGGACTGAATTTTGACTATCTGAATCAATGGGCCAATCATTTAGGGCTGACCGATGATTTGAGGCAATTGATGGGGGAAGCCGGGTTACTCTAACCTGCATAGTGGTGTGCGACCATGTCTGTTCTATCTGGGCATCTTGTGTGCTCCGTAGCCTTCTCAATTGCCGCCTCTGCTAATAGGCGATTAGCGTCTAACGTCGGGAGTGCAGAAGAATTTGCATTATGGTTGGAATAAGGGAGCTAACGGTTCCAATCAGCGGGTCTAGATATCCTTTGCAACCCACCAATCGCTCAACTTCGCTCCGGTGAATTGGGATTGTCATACGGCTGATCCTACAAAATTAGAAGTTGCTACCACTCTAGCCAAACCTCGATTGCATTTTCAGAAACATTCGGCTGTTCAAATTTTCCAATGATCATGCTGAGTAGCCAGTCAGGAATCTGGTACTCACCGTCCTTTAATGCAGCATTGCGCTGTCGGGTGCGTCTTGTGATCGTTTCTAAATCTGCTTGTAGATAATATAGCTGAATTTTTACTTTGGCTTG
>JBCBQD010000305.1:0-6139 GCA_039820425.1 Cyanobacteria bacterium J06635_1 | reverse complement strand
CGTCAAAGCAGCCTTGAGAAAGCAAAAAAGCCCATCTAACCGACAGGCTCTTCTGAAAAAATATTTAGCGTGTCGTAATGCGTCAACTATAAATCTACGAAACGGCAACCACGACGACCATTAATCCTGTGACCAGAGCAGCTGCCGCGATCCCTAGAATGATGTAATTGCGCTTCTCGCTAGCGGTGGGAGGCTCGGCCTCATACATCTTGGGCTCAACCGCAAAGTTATTTAAACGACCGCCTTCTTCAGTGGTGTATGGCATAGGTATTTATTCCTTGTAACTGCCTTTAATATACCTTAACAAAAGTTCGAGTCTTTACTACATTTTCTAAGAGAAAAATGCATCTCTATCCCGGATCGGTGTTTCTATGGGCGACAGACCCGTGAGTGCTGTCGGTGGGCAGTCCTTAAAGGCCCTGCCCTACCGCTAAAATATCGAAAAGTGAGCGGACTCAACCAATGGCCCAGCAGCGCCAGGATAAACGCCCCAAGGCAGCTAAAAAATCAGCCTGGCTCAGGCAGCTGACGGATGCCTGGTCGGGGGCGACCACCCGCTTAAAGCAGGCGATACCCGTTGATAAACTCGCCCAAACCGCTACAGGTTGGCTCAGCGTTGATGAGGCCCAGGTGGCTGACATTTTGGCGCGGGTGCGCTCCGAGTTGCCCACCACCGAGGCGCTGCTAATTGGTAAACCCCAGGCGGGCAAGAGCTCTATTGTCAGAGGGCTCACCGGGGTCTCGGCGGAGATTATCGGTCAGGGGTTTCGTCCTCACACCCAGCACACTGAGCGCTACGCTTACCCGTCAAAGGATCTGCCGCTGTTGGTGTTTACAGATACCGTGGGTCTGGGGGATGTTACCCAAGATGCCAATACCATTGCTGAGGAGCTAACCGCTGATTTGGGGCAGTCGACGCGGGGGGCTCGGATCTTGATTTTGACGATTAAGATCAATGATTTTGCCGTAGATGCCCTGCGCCAGGTGATTCAAGGGCTGCGTCAGCAATATCCTGATATTCCTTGTTTGCTGACGGTGACCTGTTTACACGAGCTGTACCCTGTCGATCTGGCCGATCACCCCCCCTACCCCCCTGATGTGAGCGAGATCGAACGCCCCCTGATGGCTCTTCGGCGGAGTTTTGAGGGGCTTTGTGATCGCTGGGTTGCGATTGACTTTACCCTCGAAGAAGATGGCTATACCCCTGTTTTTTATGGGCTAGAAGCGTTGAGAGATAATTTGGCAGAGCTGCTACCCGAGGCTGAGGCTAAGGCTCTTTATCAGCTTTTAGATCAGCAAGCAGAGGTCTCTGATCAACTGGGTAGCCTCTACCGTGACGTGGGACGGCGCTATATCTCTGCTTTTGCAATCATGGCGGCGACGCTGGCGGCGGTGCCTTTGCCGTTTGCTACCATGCCCGTGCTGACGGCGTTGCAGGTGTCGATGATCAGCGTCCTGGGTAAGCTCTATGGGCAAACGCTGTCGCTGTCCCAGGCCGGGGGGGTGGTGAGTGCGATCGCAGGCGGATTTCTCGCCCAGGCCGTCGGTCGAGAACTGATCAAATTTGTCCCTGGCTTTGGCAGTGTGATCGCCGCCTCGTGGGCTGCAGCCTATACCTGGGCACTCGGGGAGGGAGCCTGTGTCTACTTTGGCGACCTGATGGGGGGCAAAAAGCCTGACCCCCAGCGCATCCAAGCCGTCATGGAAGAGGCCTTTCAAGCCGCTAAAGAGAGATTTAAAAAAGAGAAGCCCAAAAATCACCCGGCGCGTTAATAACCTGGTTTGGCTGGGAATTTGGATCTTTCCGAATTTAATGAATCTTGTCAATGGTGCCAGGGCAATGTTTATGTTGAGCCCAAATTTAGGTTTGGTCCCATAGATGGACTACCCTATCCCTAAATCCTCCACTTTGCTCACTCACCGATGAACCTGCCTAAGCAATCGCCTATTTTCATTCCCTGCTTGATCCTCAGTGTCTTCATCGGGATTGCCATCCGATTTCTGTTCCTTACTCGCCATGAGCTTTGGTATGACGAAGTGCTCTCTGTGCTGCTGTCCTCCGGGCAGCGGATCGCTTTCAAAAATCCAGAGGCGGTGCCCATTGCAATCAAAGAGTACACCCGCCTGCTAAGCATTCCAGCGGATACGGGGCTGGTGGAAACCCTTAAAAATCTGCTCAAAGGCATCCTGGGAGACCCTCATCCACCCCTGTTTTATCTGGGGCAGCATCTGTGGATGCGCAGTTTGGGCAATGGGGTGGCGGCCATGCGTAGCCTGGTGGTGCTCAGCAGTTTGGGTGCGATCGCAGGCAGCTACGGGCTAGGAAGACTGCTGCTGGGTCGAAAGGGGGGCTGGCTACTGGCGGCCCTCATGGCCCTCAACCCCTTCTTTCTCTCCCATTCGCTCAACTTGAGAATGTATACCCTGTTGGTGCTTTGGGCAGTGTTGGGCGAGTGGAGTTTGCTAGCCCTGATCAAGCTCGATAAGACACACGATCGGCGAGCAGATCTGCATATAGGAGATTCGCAATTAAGTGCGCCATTGGCAATACCCACAATAGGGACACAACGCTATCTTCTTATGGCAGCCTTGGCCCTCTGTGTTGCGGCAGGGCTGATGTCGCAATACCTGTTTGCCTACAGTCTCCTGGCGATGGCGGTGTTGGTGCTGACCATCGGTCGGCGGCACTGGTTTCAATATGGCCTCACCCTCACCGCCGGGGTAGTTCTGACCCTACCGTGGGTTTTCTGGGGCACTCGGCAACAGGCTAAGAATCGCAGCGACGTGCTCAGCCAGATCTCTGAAGCCGGGGGATGGCTGACAACCAGCTATCGCCATTTGCAAGATATCGCCCAGACCCTGGCTAACCATCTGCTCCTCGGCCATTGGAGCACCGGCTTTTTACCTATCGACGCCTCCATTAAGCCGACTGCCGTGGCGGCTGGGTTTGGGGTGATGATCTTTTTACTGATATGCCTGATCGGGCTCTATCGCCAGCGAGAATATTATCTGCTGACGGTGGGGTTCATTTTAGGGTTGCTCCCCCTGCTAATTGCCTTGGGCCTGGATATTGCTACCCATAAATTTACCGTGGGGTTTGGCTGGGGACGCTCTGTGATGGTGGCCCTACCCGGCTGTTTGCTGCTGATTGCCAGCTGGCTATCGCGGGTGGCAGGGCGCTGGCAGATGCCGTTGAGTTTGGCCCTACTAACGCTTTACCTGGCGGTGGGGGTGGGTGACTTTACGTTGCGCGATCGCAACATGTTCCACACCGTCAATGACTGGGTCATCGCCACCCCCAACCAGTCCACTCTGGTGGTGATGAACTCCAGAGCCTGGGGCAACGTGCTACGACTGAGCTACTACATCGACCCCAACTATCCGGCAGATATGCTAGCGACCCATCCCAGAGACCTGCCAGACGCCCTGCCCTCAGCCCTTCAGGGTGACTACGATCGGGTGCTCTGGCTCAATGCCCAGGACCCGGTGTGGTCAGTGCCCAAAACCGAGGCCGAGACTCAGCAAATCCAGCAGGCGATCGAAACCACCCTGGCTAGTCGCTATCAGCTCATCCAGCGTCAGTCCCTCAGCGGTACTATGGATATCGACGCCTTTGAGCTTAGCCTGTATGAGTAAACGGGTGAAATCCTCAAGCATCTCAAGCTTATCCGTACAATTGGGTAACCTATGTATCAGAAAGCCCTTTTATCCACACGACAACCGCTGTGACTTTCACCCATCTAAAAAGGATTTTCACACATTTATCCGTTGGTCAGAGATTTAAACCGGGTGAAATTCAATTTCACAATCGCTACGCCTATCTGCTCATCAGTCTACTGGTCCCAGGGCTGCTCATCGGGATAAATCGGCTCAGCAGTTTTCAAGCCCTTGAACTGGCTGTTTACGATCACTGGGTGCGATCGCAGTCCAATACGGATATCGACGACCGCCTGTTGATTATCGGCGTTGGTGAAAATGATATTCAAAACCAAGTACAGTGGCCCCTATCGGACGAGGTCTTGGCTCAGCTCCTCGCCCAGCTGCAACAGCACGAACCGACCGCCATCGGCCTAGACCTCTACCGAGATAAGCCCTATCCCCCCGGCACCCGTAACCTCGAGCAGCAGCTGCAGGCTGACAACACCATCGTCATCACCAAGCTCATTGATGAAGATGGCAAAAATAGCGTCCCAGCCCCCACCAGCGTTGCACCAGAGCAAGTTGGCTTTAATGACTTTGTGCTGGATATGGATGGCGTCATTCGCCGCTACCTGATGTTTGCCGCCCTGGGCGACGAAAAATTTTATTCATTGTCTCTGCGGCTAAGTTTGCGATATCTGGCTGAGCAAGATATTGAGCCCACCTTTAAGGCAAACGCGATTGAGCTAGGAGATGTCACCTTCACACGCCTCAAACCCGACGCAGGCGGCTATCACCACATCGATACGGCGGGCTATCAGGTGCTATTGCAGTATCGTTCTCCCGAGCATACGGCGCGGCAGCTATCCCTGACGGAGGTTTTATCCGGTGACTTTGAGCCTGAGTGGATACGCGACAAAATTGTCCTGATTGGAACCACTGCCCCCAGCGAGCAAGATCTTTTTCACACCCCTTACACCTCGAGCAAAGATCAGCAGATCCTCATCCCAGGTGTGACTATGCATGCCCAGATGACGAGTCAAATCCTCAGCGCTGTTTTAGACGATCGCCCCCTGTTTAGATTTTGGCCCCAAGGCGGTGAGCTTCTCTGGATCTGGGGATGGTCACTGGCGGGGGGGCTGATCACCTGGCGACTGAATCGCCCCCTTGCCCTGGGCATTGTCGGCATAGGGGGGCTATTGGGGCTCACAGGCATTACGGCTATCCTTTTTGGACAAGCCATTTGGATCCCAATCGTCTTACCTGCCTGTGCCTATTTGGGTACAGGTATCAGCGTGCTGGCTTGCAAAGAGTATTACCGGACCTTCCATGACACCACTACAGGGCTACCCAATCGGCAGTGGTTCATGCAATCTCTGCAACGAGAAATTACCCGTCCCAACCAACAACAGACACTGGCCGTCCTTTTCTTAGACCTCGATCGGTTTAAGGATATCAACGAAAATTTTGGCCATCCAGCCGGTGATCGCCTGCTGAGAATTTTGGCGACGCGACTCAGACAAAACCTACCGGGACACGCTAAGTTAGCCCGTCTCGAAGGCGATGAATTTGTGATTTTGCTGAGTCAGATTGCAGATAATCAGGAGGTGACCACCCTTGCCGATCGGCTCCAGGAAGAACTGTCACGGCCTGTTATTTTTAACAGTCACAAACTCGTGACCACCGTCAGCACCGGCATCGCCCTGAGTACCCCAGAACATGAGCACTTACCCGAAGATTGGGTTAGAGATGCCCAAACAGCAATGTACCGTGCCAAGCAGCACGGCAAAGCCCGCCACGAAATCTTTTCGGCTGGCATGCGTACCCAGTCCTCCATTCGATTTTTGCTGGAGGCCGATCTGCACCAGGCGATTGATCAGCAGCAATTGAGGCTACACTACCAGCCCCTGATTGACTTCTCCAATGGCACCATCGCCGGTTTCGAGGCCCTGGTGCGCTGGCAGCACCCCGAGCGAGGGTTGATTTATCCCAACGACTTTATTCCCCTGGCCGAAGAAAACGGGCTGATTATTCCCATTGGGTATTGGGTTTTGCATGAGGCCTGTCGCCAGACCCATCAATGGCACCAGCGATTTCCCCATCTATCTGACCTCTTTATCAATGTCAATCTATCGGGGCGGCAGTTCGTTGCCTCGGACCTGGTTGATCAGGTTGCGGCAATTTTGCGCAAAACCGGCTGCAGCAAGCACGCCCTCAAACTTGAGCTGACAGAAAGTGTCGTCATGGACAACGTCGAGTCTACGATTGAGGTGCTCATACGTCTCAAGGCCCTTGACGTCCAGATTGGCATTGATGATTTTGGCACCGGCTATTCATCGCTCAGCTATCTGCACCGCTTTCCTATCAATACCTTAAAAGTCGATCGTTCTTTTGTGATGAGAATGGAAGAGGCTTGCGAAAATGCAGAAATCGTCAAAACGATCATTGCCCTGGGTCACAATTTGAATATGAAGGTGGTGGCTGAAGGGGTAGAAACCGA
>JBCBQD010000304.1:0-6192 GCA_039820425.1 Cyanobacteria bacterium J06635_1 | reverse complement strand
TCATGCTGACCGGCTACACCGATGTCGAAGATCTGGTCGATGCGATTAACGACGGCAAGGTTTTTAAATATGTCACCGTTAGATCTGGATGGTTATCCAGGACGTCTAAGGCCTCATGACCGCTTTCGGCCCGCAAGACTTTGAACGCTCGATAAAATGTGCGGTAAAGCAAGTCCAAATTATCTGGCTCATCATCTACGACCAGAATCTTAGGTTTTGATTTACTTTTACCTCGATTAGCTGCTTGAGTTGCCATGCATCGTACTCTTATCTAGCCACGCGTCGTTGAGAGGGTGAATACACCTGATTTGATTTACCTGATTAGATTCAGTTGATGGATTTATTAAGGATATCGGTTGACCGAGATGCCTTTGGGAGATGCTGAATGGGCTAAGATCATGCCGAGATAGGTGTCACTTAGATCAGCCGAGCCCTACAAAATAAACAGGGCCAACGACTCAATGCTTTATCAAGAATGCCCATCTAACTTTGCTTGTGCACCATGTCTGTGGTTAATTGCGACAACCTATTTCTGCAGCAGCCGCAGCCAATGTCCTACCGCATTCGGGTAGCCAATTTGGCTGATGTCCCGCAGTTAACGACGGTTTTAATGGCTAGCTTTTATCCACCTAATCGTCTAAATCGATGGTTTTATTCGCTAATGCGCATTGGGATTCATGAAGATCTCAAGTTGCGGTTAGGTAACCGTAGTCTCCAATATTGTTGTTTGGCAGTTGTGCCCCCTATCACTGAGCCATCGCCCTGCAATCTGATTGGCACCGCTGAGATTTCACTGCGCTCGGTCTCTATCTGGCAACCCTTCCAACCTCGCCGTCCCTATCTGGCCAATTTAGCGGTGCATCCTGACCATCGGCGACAGGGCATTGGGCGACACCTGCTACTGACGGGGGAAAACATCGTGCGAGATTGGGGGTTTCAAAGCCTCTCTCTGCATGTCGCCGTCAATAATCGGGCTGCCTATCGGCTGTATACAGAGCTGGGATATCAACCAGAGCGACCGACTTCAAAACGGGTTTTACTGACGAAGCCCTTGTAGCCCTTTGTCAGCCCATTCCAAGTGATTTCACGGAAAAAGTCCTGATCAAACATTACGCTATGTGTAGTGTGTATGAGGATAACTTGATGACTCTAAAGACTGGATAAAATACCTCGAATTTATACGGTTAGCGGTGACATATTGAGATGAAATTGAGAGAGCCTTGCGTTTTAGCCTTGGCCATGTCTAGACCTGCTGTTTGACCCTTGGGTTTTAAAAACTCAGATAGTCGGATGTGGTTAGCGGTGCTTTGTCAGGGAGATGCTCTAAGATAATGGATGCAAAATCTCAATTACAGCCGTTGAGTCATTTCTTGCCTAGCTCGGGTAGAAACTGGCACTGCCACTCTGCGATTAATCGCTCAAGTCCTTATGAATCAACCACCGGCAAACTCAACCAATCTGGTGGCTGGTGGGCCGAAAGGTTTAATAGCGCCGGTAGTTCTATATCTGGCCCCCCGGTCTCTGAACCTGCTGTGAATCAAGCGTTAGCGGTCGATACTTTGTTAGAAAAGCTTCGTAGCGGCAAACTGTGGGTTGTCAATAGCCGCCGCCGCAACGGCATTATTATCTATCGAGAATTCCACGCTGAGTTTGCGGGGCCGGGCTCTGCGGTTGGGGGTGAGTTTGATATCGACTGTCAAAAAATTATCCCCCTCGGAAATCTATCTTTGATTGAGCCTGAGTCTCCAGAAGATCAGCAAAAAGCGCTCAAAATCAGACTGCAGTGGATTCGCCTCACCCAAAATTTTACCGATCAGCCTCGCTCCGCCGACCGCTCCCAGATGATCCTCGAGCAGTTTAAGACCTACTTTGACCAGGCTACGGTCGACCAAGTCTCTGACGAGGCTTTCGCATCGCTAGTCGGTGTGCTGCCGCAGACGATTCGTAAGATTCGGTAAGCCCTTCGCCCTGCCCCTTTCTCCCTTTGCCCTTTAACGGCTCACGGCTGGCACCGCCAATACTTTTTGAAGATTTTCCCAGGTGCGTCGATTTTCGTCGGGGTTGCCGATCGTCAGACGCAGTCCACCGCCGGTATGGCGGATTAAGGTGCCGTGCGATCGCAACCGTTGAAAAACGTCAGCCAGGCCCGCTGCCTGATCAGGATATGCCAGCTGCTGTAGTCCTGACGGGCTGAGGCGACCGTAGAGAAAGTTGGCCTGGCTGGGCCATACCCGGAACCGAGTATCCTGGCTCAGTTGGTGGGTCAGTCCATCGCGTTCTTTGAGTGTTTCGGTCACGGCGGCTAGGAGCTGGGGCCTGTGGGCCAGGGCGACCAGGGCAGCGGCTTGGGAAAAGCTGGGCAGATTGTAGGGCAGGCGGACTTTTTCTAGGGCGTTGATCAAGGGGGGCTGGGCGACCGCGTAGCCGACCCGATGGGCGGCCAGCCGAAAGGCTTTTGAAAAGGTTCTCAAGATCGCCCAGTTAGGGCGGGCCAGGGCATTGACGACGGTGGTGTGCTGGCTAAATTCAAAGTAGGCTTCATCGATGACCACCAGGATGTCTTTACTCAGGGAGCGCAGCCAGGTCAGCTCGGCATCAGTCAGGGCATTCCCCGTTGGGGAGTTGGGGTGCACCATAAAGACAACTCGAATGGGGGGGCTTTGCTGCGTTTCTATCGCCTGCTGGGCCTCTGCCAGGTTAACCTCAAAGCTGGCTGTGTTGCGCCCGACGCTAACGACCGGAATGCCCAGGGTCTTCGCCAGGATGCCATACATCGAAAAAGTGGGGGCAGCGACTAAGATCGCGCCATTGCCCCCCAAACAAGTGGCAATCAGGAGCGAGCGAATGAGTTCGTCTGAGCCATTGCCCACGGAGATGTGGGTGGGCTGCACCGGGGCTGTGAGCTGGCCAGATTCGCTGACATACTCTGCGATCGCAGCCTTCAACGCACCATGCCCCCCGTCCGGATAGCGGTTAGTCGCAATCACCTGCTGATACTGCTCGGCCAGGGCTGCTTTGAGATCCTTAGGCAGATCGTAGGGGCTCTCGTTTGTGTCGAGCGGGTCAAGCGGCTGTGCTGACCCCTCCCCAGGATGGGGGGTGTAGGCTTTGAACTCGGCAATATCGTTGCGGATAAAGGGCAGCATAGTGGGGAGAAATTTATAGTGGGGGGAGGTTTATAGGTCACAAAATGCTCGAATGTGTTGCCAGACCTGGTCGGTGGCATCAGCCATGCCATGGTCAGTGTCAAGTTCTATCAAGGTAACCCAGGGGCGGTCACGGGCGTAAGCTCGGCTGGCTGCAATTGCGATCACATCGTCTTTTTGACCGTGCAAAATCAAGGTTGGGATCGGTGTTTTTAGCTGTGCATCCATATACTTTTTGGCATCGGTAATAAACCCGTAGCTTAAGGGGAGCTGTTGTTGATACGCATAGTGGTAAACCTTTAGCCAGCCCTGCGCCTGCCATTGATAAATTTGGGGTTGACCTAACCGGGGCAGCCACTGGTTCAAAAAATTAAAGGCTGGGGCCAACAGGACTAATTTTTGCAGCTTGGCTTGCACCGTTGCCTGCTCAGCCAGCCAGCAGGCAGTCAGTCCGCCAAAGCTAGAGCCAATCAGGATGGTGTTGCCCTGGATCAGGGGTTGCACCTGTTGGATTTGTCGGCTCAGGGTGAGTTGGCCAAAATCATCCTGATTGAGATCTGGAATCTGCATTGCATGGCCCAGGGTTTGGAGGTGCGATCGCAAAAACTGGGCCTTGAACGACTGAGGCCCCGATGCAAACCCATGCAGATAGAGATAATCCAAAATCTAAAATCCAAAACTGAGGACTCCTAAGGTATGATTATCACCCTGTAAACACCGATTGGCCCCATGACTCAGCAATTTCAAATCACCCTGCTCCCCGGCGATGGCATTGGTCCTGAGATTATGGCTGTCACCGCTGATGTCCTCAGAGCGGTGGGGCTACAGTTTGATCTGCAGTTCAATTTTCAATCCGCGCTGATTGGGGGGAGTGCCATTGATGAAACCGATAGCCCGCTGCCCGACGAGACCTTGCAAGCCTGTCGGCAGAGCGATGCCGTTTTACTGGCGGCCATTGGGGGGTACAAATGGGATACTTTACCCCGCCACCAGCGCCCTGAAACCGGATTGTTGGGATTGAGGGCTGGGCTGGGCCTGTTCGCCAACCTTCGCCCGGCAACGATTTTGCCCCAACTGGTGGAGGCTTCTTCGCTCAAGCGTGAGGTGGTGGAGGGGGTCGACATTATGGTTGTCCGCGAACTCACCGGAGGGATTTATTTTGGTAAGCCCCGAGGGGTGTTTGAGAGTGAAACGGGTGAGCAGCGGGGGGTCAATACAATGGCCTATATGGCTTCAGAAATTGATCGCATTGGTCGGGTCGCGTTTGAAATCGCGCAAAAACGCCAGGGGCGACTGTGCTCTGTGGATAAGGCCAATGTTTTGGAAGTGTCTCAGTTTTGGCGCGATCGCATCACAGCCCTGGCCACAAATTATGCGGATGTCGAGCTGAGTCATCTGTATGTAGACAATGCGGCAATGCAGCTGGTGCGGTGGCCTAAACAGTTTGACACGATCGTTACTGGCAACCTATTTGGCGATATCTTGTCAGATGCGGCGGCGATGCTCACCGGCAGCATCGGCATGCTACCCTCCGCAAGTTTGGGAGCCTCTGGGCCAGGGGTCTATGAGCCAGTGCACGGGTCTGCCCCCGATATCGCCGGACAAGATAAAGCTAACCCCCTGGCCCAGGTCTTGAGCGCCGCAATGATGCTGCGCTACGGCCTTGATCAGCCCGCCGCCGCTGACAAAATTGAACAGGCTGTTCTCAAGGTGCTCGACCAGGGATATCGAACCGGCGATATCATGTCAGAAGGGATGCAATCTGTCGGATGTCAGGGGATGGGCGAGGTGCTTTTGAAGGCGTTAGGGGATGGGTAATCAGGTGATAGGCATTAGTTATTGGGTGGTTAACTAGATTTTGAGCGATTGGCACTGAGGACTATCTGCTTTCTAAGTTTTGGGCCTAAAACCGATTACCTAAACCGATTACCTAATTATTTGCCGGATTAGCGTAAATCAATTACATTGCTAGCTAACGAGTGGGGTTATATAGACGTGCAATCATTACAGCAGCCAAACTACGGTACGTCACCGGGGGCAACGCCAGGACCAGGGATGGATCCGGGTCTGATGGGTGGGGGCGCGCCGTCGATGCTGGACCCTGCTTTGTTAAAAGCTGCGCGGCATATTTATCGCACCTACTACGAGGTGCATCCAGAGGTAGTCCAGCGCCCCATTGGTGTCGCCATTGGTCGCTCGACCTACCGTGGCAAGCTGATCTTTGGCGATAAGCCGGTGTTACTGCCCCACGAATGCTTTATTCCCCTCAGTCAAATTGAGCCAGGACTCCATTAAGTTACTGGAAAGTCACTGGACGAATAAGTTATTAGAAAATGGGAAACCTAATTTTGGATTTTGGATTGCCGATTTTAGATTGGGCAGGTGCTCCAAAGTCCAAAATCTAAAATCCAAAATTACCTTCGCTTTGGAAACCTTTCTTCCCGCCGTTTTTGTATTTGTCTTTGGGGCTGCGGTCGGTAGTTTTCTCAATGTTGTGATCTATCGCCTTCCGGCGGGGTTGTCGCTGCTATTCCCCCCGTCCCACTGTCCCAAATGTGAAAATCGGCTCAAGCCTTACGATAATGTGCCGGTGTTGGGTTGGCTATGGCTAAAGGGTCGCTGTCGGTATTGCCGCACGGCGATTTCGGTGCGATATCCTCTGGTTGAATTTTTGACGGGGGTCTTATTTTTCAGTGTTTTTGGCAAGTTTGGTTGGACCTTTGAAACCATTGGGTTTTGGGTGCTGGTTAGTTGGCTGATTGTCCTGGCGCTGATTGATCTTGATACGATGACGCTGCCCAACCCGCTGACGGCCTCAGGGGTCGTATTGGGCTGGCTATTTCAAAGTGGTCTGGCCTACATGAGACGCCGACCCTGAGCCATATTTTGGTTCGCTTCATTGCCAGTTTTGGGGCAACTCTCTTAGGGATCTGGTTGTTTGATTTGATCAACTTGCTGGGCACTGCCCTCTTAGGTCAAACCGCTATGGGGGGCGGTGATGCTAAGTTAGCGGCGATGTTAGGGGCCTGGTTTGGGTGGCAAGGGC
>JBCBQD010000303.1:0-6218 GCA_039820425.1 Cyanobacteria bacterium J06635_1 | reverse complement strand
ACGCCTGCTTGCTTCCCCATGTCGTCTGTCCTAGCCAAGCTGCCCCGCCGAGTTAAAACCCCCACCGTCTTACAGATGGAAGCGGTCGAATGTGGTGCCGCTGCCCTTGCGATTATCCTGGCTCATTATGGCCGGGTTGTTCCCCTGGCGGAGCTGCGGGTCGAGTGCGGCGTCTCACGGGATGGTAGTAAAGCCGCAAACATACTCCAGGCGGCCCAGCGCTATGGCATGCAAACCAAGGGCTACAAGGTTGAGCTGGAGCAGTTGGCGCTCATGCAACCGCCCTACATTGTGTTTTGGAACTTCAACCACTTTCTGGTGGTTGAGGGCTTTAGCCGCAAGCGCGTTTTCCTCAACGATCCGGGCACAGGCCCCCGTACGGTCTCCTATCAGGACTTTGACAACGCCTTTACCGGCGTCGTCCTGACGCTTGAACCCGGCCCCGACTTTCGCAAAGGCGGGCGAAAACCCAGCCTGATGCTGGCCCTGACCGATCGCCTCAGGGGTTCAGTCTTAGCGATTACATACTGTGTGCTGGCGGGTTTCTTACTGGTGGTTCCGGGCATTGCGATCCCGGTCTTTAGTCAGGTGTTTGTCGATCAAATCCTGATCGAAAATCGGCTTGACTGGCTGCGTCCGCTGGTCTTAGGGTTGGGGCTGACCCTGGTAGTACAAGCCTTGCTGAACTTGCTGCAACTGCGTTTTTTACGTCAGCTCAGGGTAAAGCTTGCGGCAGGGATGTCCAGCCAGTTTCTTTGGCACATTCTGCGGTTGCCGATTGGGTTCTACGCTCAGCGGTATGCCGGGGAAATTAGCGATCGCATCCGACTCAACAACAAAGTCGCCGAGATTCTCTCTGGCCAGTTAGCTACCACGGTGATCAGCGCCGTCATGATTATCTTTTATGCTGGGGTGATGCTAGCCTACGACTGGCTACTCACCTGCATTGGTATCACCTTCGCAGCCCTGAATATGATTGCCCTGCAATGGATTGCCCGCCGCCGCATCGACACCAGTATGCGCCTCATTCAAGATCGCGGCAAAGTCGCAGGGGTTACCATTGGAGCCTTGCAAAGTATGGAAACTATCAAAGCCTCTGCCCTAGAGTCCGATATTTTTGCCCGCTGGGCCGGTCACTATGCCAAAGTGGTCAACATTCAACAAGACCTGGAATTGACCAACCAGACCCTGGGGGTGTTACCGATTTTGTTGACCGCCCTGGCCAGCTTCTGCGTTCTGGTAATTGGCGGGTTGCGAGTCATGAATGGCGATCTCAGCATTGGTATGCTGGTAGCCTTTCAGAGCCTGATGCTGAGCTTTCTAACCCCCGTCAGTGCCCTGGTTAATTTTGGCAGTGCCCTGCAAGAGCTAGAAGGCGATTTGAACCGCCTCGATGATGTGCTACGCAATTCTGTGGACCCTATGCTCCAGCCAGCTTCACCAACTGGCGGCGAATTTACTGGTGGTGAATTTAATAGAGCGTCTCACCCCCTCCAGGGACACGTAGAATTCCGGCAGGTCACCTTTGGTTACTCCCGAGTAGAGCCCCCGCTGATCGAGAACTTCAATCTGGTACTGCAACCGGGAGAACGGGTCGCATTTGTGGGTAAAAGTGGATCTGGTAAATCGACCCTATCCAAACTGGCCACGGGCCTCTATCTACCCTGGTCTGGTCAAATCCTGTTAGATGGCATACCCATTCAAGACATTCCTCGCCCCATTGTGACCCACTCTCTGGCCCTGGTAGAGCAAGACATTTTTCTGTTTGGGGGCACTCTGCGAGAAAATTTGCTGCTCTGGGATACCACCATTCCAGAACAACAAATGATCAAAGCTTGTCAGGATGCTGAAATTTACCAGCTAATTCAGACGATTCCGGGGAGCTTTGACGCTCAGCTCCTCGAGGGCGGTGCCAACCTGAGCGGGGGGCAGCGCCAACGCCTGGAAATTGCCCGCGCCCTGGTGAACAATCCGGCCATTCTGGTTATGGATGAGGCCACCAGTGCCTTAGATGCCGAAACGGAACTTCTAATTGATCGCAATCTCCGATGCCGGGGGTGCTCCTGCATTATCATCGCCCACCGACTGAGCACCATTCGAGACTGCGACGAAATCATTGTGCTCGATCAAGGCAAGGTTGTGCAGCGAGGCACCCACGAACAAATGCAGGTAACAGATGGTCCCTATCAGCAGCTCATTCAGTCTACAGCTGGGATTGTCTGAGTCCCTTGCTTAAGTAACTTGGAGCCAAGACATCATGACTTAATATTCAGGTTCAGCCTGCTGTGTTTTCGCCTGAGCCGATGTCACTACCACCTTTCGGCCCTGCAACTGAATTAATGCCTGCCGCACAGTCGATTCCACATATCGCCCCATGACTGCCCCGACCACCTGCTTAATATGTACCTGATGTTGCACATAGGGACTCTGTAGTAACAGCGTGAAAACAGCTTTAGCCGACTGTCCTGCCTTCAATGCAGCTACGGCTACTGCATCATCTAACTTGATTGCTGCCCAATCATTCTGGACAAACCGCTCGTACAAGGTCGTGTAATCCAAATCAGGTTCCCCAATCACCTGGCGTACAACCTTCAGATAGTCTTGACGTGCCTTTTTTCCAGCTTCTGTTTCAGGTTCTTTTGGTTTAAGACTCATGACGATTTACAAAAACTATTTTGGGTTCAAACGTTTGCCGCAAGCTAAAGGAAAATTTCATGACAGAATTGCCTAAATCAGGGCCTCCAACTCTCCCAGCTCATCCCCATCCATCAAAACACCCTGCTCGAGATCAGAGATGGGTGAGTCACCCAGTGGCAGATTGCTACCAGTCGATAGCCCGCCCGACTTGAGGGCCTCTGCAATGGTCTGAAAACCCGATTCTAAAACCGCCTCCAGTTTCGCTAGATTCCCCGTGTCCACCCCAGAGCGCTCCAGGTTTTCTAGCTGATAACGATTACACAGATAGTCAATCTGTTTGGCCAGCTGCTCGACACAATGGCGGGCAATCTCTCGCACCTCATCCTCCGGCAACTCAGCCCTGGCCTCTTCCGCCATGGGGCGATAGAACGCTGAGATCGCATCCATCCCTTGCTGCCGCCCCTGCCGACTGGTGAAATGGGGATTGTTCAGCAAGTAGTCCAATACCACCGCAGTGGGTGCTGGGAACTGCGCATTGTAGACAAACTTCACCCGGTCAGAGCGTGTTTCCCCTCGCGTTTCCCTCCGTGTTTCTTGAGACTTTGCCATTAAGCTGCTCCTTGTTTTTGACTCATCTCACCCAACAACGCCTGGAAAAGACCAAAGCAGTCTGTCATCCGCATGGGAATTGAGCCCATTTCATAGGTTTCCGGCAGCTGCACCCTGACCAATTGGATCAGGCTATCCTGATTTTCCCAGGCAAAGGAGAGTTTATCGGCTAATCCCCGTTCTTCAAAATAGCTCTGTAAACCCTTCTGTATCAGATAGGACGCTCCACCCGCCAGCACCACATCCCCTTTGCCTGTCGCTAAGCTCGGAATCAGATGGTCATTGAAATGGGGATCGAGGGCCGACAGATAAGCGGTTTCAACCTGCTGAACCGCATCACTAAAATCCACCAGACGTCCCTTCGCCACGGAGTACTGCTGGGGCTTATTCATGGCCAGGGCGGTGAGCAACACATCATAGTCCGGGGCAGACACCCCAGCCGCACTGGCTGCTTTCTCAAAGGTCTCCCAGAAGCCTGGAAAACTAGACATCGATTTACTTGTATTCAGCGTCCCGGTTTCAAACGCTAACTGGGTGCCATTGCGATGGCCCAGCATTTCAATCCAGGTGGTGCGTTGAGAAATTGCCATCCCCCTTTGCTGAAGCTGCTGTTTGCGCTGCACATAGATGCCATAGCCTTCAGGCCGAAACTTCATCTGTAGGCGAACTGAACACTCCTGATCGTCATGGAATCGAAAGCTCTGGCAGATTTCCGTCAAGCGATTAGCGATGCTCTGCCGAGTTGTCAACTCATTGATCGGCAGAAGAATCCAAATAGTAGCGTCGAATTTGGTGGGTAGCTTTTCGATAGTTGAAATCGCACCCAGCGCTGCCGCAATCCGCTCCGGAGCCTTCAAAAACTTGTCCTCCTTAAAGCTGTTGTAATCCAGAAACGCCCGAGCCGCTTTGCCCACAAAGGTCAGCTCATCGCCTCGCCAATGCGATACCAGGCATTGTCCTGAGGACGACCGCCATGATTAATCCGACCAATGCCCGAAGCAGGCCGCTGCGCCACTTCCGCATCCATCCACAACGCCTGGGTTTGGCCCTGGCGCAACTTATAGAAAAACTTACCCCCTGATTTACCCAGGTCACAGGCCAGCAAAAGGGTCGGGGGCCACAAAGATGAACGAGAGACCATAGCCTGAATAATTCCTCAATCGCTGTAACCCCAATGGTTAGGACATTTCCAAAAACAGACTGTAGTTAAGGACATTCGCTGACTTCATTGAATGACAAGGGTTTTGGGGATTTTCCCGATCCTTCATGAATAATGCAGGATAGGACTTTCTCCAAAATCGATAGGCTCATTATGGCAAGACAATCACACTTAAACGTGATAGTTCGTGAAACTTAATCTTAGAAACTCAGAAAATAGACGCTTATTCGTGACAATTCGTGTCAGAGGCGTTTCACGATAGACGTTAGCCGATAGTCTGGAATCAGAATTGTTACGCCCCTATCGGGGGCTTCACGGAGAGGCTTCACGGAGAGGCCTCACAGGACGCCAATTTTTTGGCAAAAAGTCCCCTAAACCCCACAGGTCAATCCGTTTAACGATTTTTATCGCATCTACCACGGTTCGCACTATCAACGTGTCGTTTTAGACCCAGAGCATCCGTGTTATCCACCAGTAATCTATCGGCTCATCAGGCCGCCCACTACTACTCAAAAGAGGACTATTACAGCCAGGAGGAGGGGGTATCACCGTCTCGCTGGATGGGAAAAGGTGCCCAGATTTTGGGGCTGTCGGGGGATGTGGATACAGAAACGTTCCGGCAAATGTTAAGGGGACAGACGCCGGATGGACAGGCGATGTTTAGCCGGAAGGTAGACCCGGACAAGCGCAGAGCTGCGACGGACTTTACCTTCAGTGCGCCAAAGAGTGTGAGCATAGCTGCCCTGGTACAGCAGGATGAGCGAGTGTTAAAAGCCCATCATCAAGCGGTTGCAAAAGCCCTCTCAGTCCTGGAAGAACGCTATGCCCAGACCCGGATTTCAACTGAAACTGGACGACAGCGGGTGACAACACAGAACCTGGTCACGGCAGTTTTTACCCATGGCACCAGTCGAGAAGTGGAGCCTCAGTTGCATAGCCATTGCGTGGTGATGAATGCTACCCAGTTACCCAATGGGCGCTGGTTTAGTTTTAGTAATGAACAAGCGATCGCAAATAAAAAGCTCCTCGGTCAGCTTTATCAGAACGAACTGGCCCACCTGCTTCAGCAGCAGGGATATCAAATCGAGCAGAAACCTCATGGTCAATTTGAGCTGAAGGACTACTCCACCGAGCTGCTGAAAGCCTTTTCTACCAGACGAAAGCAGATTCTAGCTCTGTTGGAACAATGGGAAGCAGAAGGCAAGAAACCGACGGCTTCGAATGGCAAGGAAATCCAGTCAGAGATGCTACTTCGGGAAGCGGCAAATCTGAAGACACGAAAAAATAAACCAAAATTAACCAAAGCTGATCGGCTGGTGAAGGGATGGAAGGTGTTTGTTCAGCTCAAGGGTTTTGAATTACCGGAATTACCGAAGGGGGAGGTTGCGATTCTCCCATGGAGAGGCTTCGCCAACGCTCCCCAAAAATCAACACATGCTGAGTCAAATCTGAAGCCTGCCATTCAGCATTGTGGCGAGCGGGATGCGGTGTTTCGGCAAACCCACCTGGAGCGGTTCGTGTTTGAGCAGCATTTGGGGGAGCAAAGCTGGGATGAGTTGGAAGGTGAGATCGCATCGAACTCCGAGCTCATCAAAGTCGAGGCACAAAAGTTTACGACTCAAGCAGCCCTGAATCTCGAACTCAATACGATCCGGTTGATGCAGCAGGATAAGGGAAAGGTGAATGAGATCGCGCCGACTACGCACATCAATCAAGCCCTGGCCAATATCCCGCTTACCCAAGAACAGCGACAGGCCATTCAGCTGACCTGCACAACCCCAGATCAATTCATTGCCTGGCAGGGCTCTGCGGG
>JBCBQD010000302.1:0-6251 GCA_039820425.1 Cyanobacteria bacterium J06635_1 | reverse complement strand
GATATAGGCCATCATCGCCCAGCTGCCAGGCGATTTGCTGATGAAGTCCTTGCTTGAGGTCAAGGTAGCAGGGTAGCCAGCGGGGGCCTTCGGTCTGGTTATAGAGCACCGTGAGCCACAGGATCATGGGATGGGGCGACATGGTGCAGATGAAATTGTTATAGCGGGTGCTGATGGCGCGGCGTTCAATTTGTGCCTTGGCAAGCATCACCCAGAGGGTTGCCAGGCGCTGGTTGCTGGATTCAATGATCTGTGGAAAGACAATTTCGGCAACGGGCTTATTTTTAGGCCATAGCTGCAGTTTGCAAAACCGATCTTCATCTGTGTCATTGAGCGTCGTGGCTGGACTCGTTTTTTTAGTGACGGGCAGCTTTGAGAGGGTGGTGCCAATTCGCTGACTAATTTTGAACCCAGAACCAAATCGATTGTCCAACGGGGCAAGTTCATCTAAAACTTGACCGACGGTTTGGGGGCGGTTCTCGCGTTCTTTAGACAAACAGCGACGAATGATATTTTCGAGCAGTTTCGGGGCACTGATGGTGTCATCAATGTCTTTAAAGGTGGGAGGTGTGTGCTCGTGGTGGGCTTTGTACCAGCTGCCAAAGGTATTGGTGGCCGGGCGAATGGGTAAGTTGCCCGATAGCATTTGGTACATGACAATGCCCAGGCTATAGATATCCGAGCGGATATCTAGCTCACGCCCTTCCATTTGCTCGGGGGAGGCGTAGGCGAGGGTCCCCATGAAGCTATTGGTCTGGTCAAATTCGGACTGCATGAGTTTGGCAATCCCAAAATCGAGCAGTTTGACCAGCTCCCCCAGGGTTGGATCTTGGGTAACTAGAATATTGCTGGGTTTGATGTCTCGATGGATAATCGGCACAATTTTGTTTTTGAGCACGATACCGTCGTGGGCGGCCTGCAAACCCAAACAAATTTGGCGGGTCAGGCCTAAAAATCGAGGCACGGGCAGCGGCTGAGGCTGCAAGAGTTTACCCAGGTTTTGTCCCTGGAGATACTCCATCACGTAGAAGGGAATTTCGTCGCTGGTGACACCGTAATCGGTAACCCGCACCACGTGAATACTTTTTTGGCCCAGTAGCGCACAGGTCATGGCTTCTCTGAGGAAGCGCTCGCGCATTTTTTCATCTAAGAGGGTTTGGGCTAAAAATTTGACGGCCACGGGCACGCCGCCCAGCAGGAGATCTTCGGCCAAATACACTTTGCCCATGGAGCCCTGTCCGATGGTATCCATGATTTCATAGCGGTTGGCGAGTTTTCGACCGAAATTTAGATCCGTCATTCTCGAGGAGGTGCGTTGATGCGTTGCCAAGCGGCTGGGTTGCTTTTTTGATGACTCTTTTGATCGCTTCTTTACAACGACTAGGATGAAGCGTCAGTAAACTCTCTGCAGAATTTCTGGGCTCAGCTTAGTTTTGGATGCGATCGCACCCGGCTCAATCCAGTTGGGTTTAATCTAGTCTGGGTTAAGCCATGAATGCTTTAAACAAATATTCCCAACTCTACCGAATTACACCCTAATGACTTAATACACGTCGCTGACTACAAATTACGTGCCAGGGGTCTTGATCAATCATGATGGCGCTCGACAACAGCCTCCATCGTACTGGTGAGATAGTGACCTGCCATAATCCCACTAGAGAAATGATATTTATCTTCAGTAATTCGATAGAGGGTTTCAAAGCCAGTCCGTCGCTGCCGATCGCTCAGCACCCAATACCGCTGGACGATAGACTCAGGCGCAACCCAGCCCTCGCCCTCAACTCGACCCAGGACGCTATGCTGCAGGACAAACGTGTACTGACGATCGCTGGTGGTCAGGCGGCCTTTATACTGCAGAGCGACCTCGTCCAACTCACCGGATGGAAAGTATAGCTTATTGACCATTGTGAACCAGTTGTCCCGATTCCAGGCGATGAGGATTTTGCCTTTGACCAAGATCGGGCGAGAGTCGCGCTCTAACCAATTGCCCTGAAGCGTCCAACGACCTGGTTCGATTAAAAAACTGTGGGTCACAGCGCTAATCCCCGACCGGCTCCAGCCTATACTTCCCTTCTCAGCATAGGGGGAAACGTTAACAATTGCGTACTTCACATTCAGAATCTTTCCCACTCCCTATCCCTCCTTCGCCTTTCACCCTGTAGTCCTACGGAATAGCCTAAAAGGCATGGCTAAAGCCTTCGGCATAGCTTCGCGAACGCTAGGGCTATGCTTTCCTTGAATGCCCCTTGGGCTATGCGCCCCTTCCCCCTTTCAACTCTTACAACACTGCTAAAAAATCTAAGCCTGACTTCAACCTGTGCCATTCTTGAAAATGCACCTCACAACAGGCAGTCTCATGGACGATAAGGCAATACTGATGATTCCGGGACCGACGCCGGTGCCCGAGAAAGTGCTCAGGGCGATGGCAAAGCATCCGATTGGGCACCGCAGCGGTGATTTTTCTAAAATTACGGCTGAGATTAATGCCCACTTAAAGTGGCTGTTTCAGACGCAAAATGATGTGCTGACGTTGGCGGCCAGTGGGACTGGCGCGATGGAAGCGGCCATGATTAACTTTTTGAGTCCGGGTGATCATGTCATCGTGGGCTGTAACGGCAAGTTTGGTGAGCGCTGGGCTGATGTTGCTAAAGCTTTTGGCCTGAATGTCCAGATTATTTCTGCTGAGTGGGGCACGCCGTTGGACCCAGAGGCATTTCGGACGGTGTTGGAGACGGATGCGGCCAAGATTGTCAAGGCGGTGGTGATTACCCACAGTGAAACATCAACCGGGGTGTTGAATGATTTGGAGACCATCAATGGTTATGTCAAAGCCCACGGTGAGGCGCTAATGATCGTGGATGCGGTCACCAGTTTGGGAGCTTATAACTTGCCCATTGATGAGCTGGGTCTGGATGTGGTGGGTTCGGGGTCTCAAAAGGGGTTTATGATCCCGCCAGGGCTAGGGTTTGTCTCCGTGAGTGACAAGGCTTGGGCAGCTTATGAAACGGCTAAGCTACCCCGGTACTATTTTGATTTGGGTAAGTATCGCAAGAGTGCGGCGAAGGACAGTACGCCGTTTACACCACCGATTAACCTCTATTTTGCGTTGCACGCGGCTTTAGAGATGATGCGCGCCGAGGGTCTGGTAGAGATCTTTGCTCGCCATCAGCGCCATAAACAAGCAACCCGACTGGCGATAAAGGCTCTGGGGCTGCCGCTATTGGCCCCCGATGACTACGCCAGCACGGCGGTGACGGCGGTGATACCTGATGGGGTTGAAGCGGAGCAAATCCGTTCGGTGATGCGTAAGCAGTTTGATATTGCGTTGGCCGGGGGGCAAGATCACCTCAAGAGCAAGATTTTCCGGATTGGTCATCTGGGCTTTATTTGCGATCGCGACATCCTCACCACTGTAGGCGCACTAGAAACCACCTTGCACTCCCTCGGATATGAGCGCTTTACCCCTGGCAGTGGAATAGCCGCTGCTAGCAAAGTCCTTGGATAAGCGGAGAAATAGATAGTGGGTAGTGGGTAGTGGGTAAAAGCTAAAAACCAAACCCTAAAATCTAGAATCCAGAATCTAAAAAACAAAGCGGTGAAATCGGAGGCGATCTCACCGCTTTTGAGTGATTGGCATAGGTTTAAGCGGTCTACAGATTAAGGTCTCAATTGCCCAGCATAGAAATCACTTGGATTCAAGGCAGAGGGCTACGCCGCTGCGGTCTCTAACCAATCATAAATTTGTTCAAGCTGCTTGAGGGATACAAACCCGTACTGCCAGAGGACCATTGGCAAAGGACCTGGGTCCTGTTCACAATGTCTGAGAGCGGTCTCGATAGACGCGGGTGAAATTGAAAGTTCTTCTTTTAAGAAGTTGACTAACTTGCCGTAATTTTCTGGAATCATGTCCGTTGCCCCAATTTATAGGTGGTTTTGTGTTTCTTTCTCAAATGCGCGAACTTACCCTATCTCTAGCAGGAAGATAGTTCCTATCGATGAGGCTGAGGTTAAATTCAGTTGAGTTATACCCGGTTAGATACCACGGTTCACCAAAACAGTTCTAAAAATGTAGATTCTTTAGGATAGCTTTAAGCGTTGAGATTGAAACGCTAGATTGCTTGAAAATTAATTATTTTTTTAGGTATTTATTCTCGTCAATGTAGTGCATAGCAATCGTGCCTGACATAACGCCCTCAGCAGCCCCAGGGTTACGGGGCTGCTGAGGGCGTTATGTCAGGCACGATCTGGGTGATGGTGACCCTATCCCCTGGTTGCAGTCCTAGCTCCGCAGTTCGCCCGCCTCGCAGCTCAATCACCTGATCAACCAGGGCCGAGTCTGGCCCATAGATGGGGCAGGGATCTGTTGTGCAGGGGGGCGTATCGGCGGAGATGCCTTGAACCCGACCCCGCAGTAAAAACACCATGTCTAGGGGGATGGGCACATTTTTCATCCAAAACGCGGTGCGGCGCGGAAACTCAAACGGAAACAGCATGCCTCGATTGTCGGGAAGCTCGGTCCGATACATTAGCCCTAGCGACTGTTGCTCAGGGCTTTCAGCCACTTCGAGGTCAATGATTTCGCCTGCAATATTGGCCTGGGCGGTGACGGGCAATAGCTGACCTGGGCCAGATAGCATAGACTCTGATGTTTCTGAAGTGGTTTCAGGGGCTGGGTCAGGGGTGGATATTTCTTGGCCGGGAGGGGCTGGGTCAATCTCAACCGCCGGGTCGTTTGCTGATATCGGAGTGGTACAGCCCAATAGCAGACAGCACAGGCCGATGATTGGCAAGGTCCATCTCATCTTGCTGGGGTTCATTTTTCCCAGGGCCTTTTTTCCCAAGCTAGAATCCCAGCTAGGCATCTCGTAAGACATAGCCCACCCCTCGAACGGTCTGGATCAGACGCTTTTCATTTTCGCCGTCAATTTTTAACCGTAAGTAGCGAATATAGACTTCAATCACGTTGGATTCGCCCATGAAGTCATAGCCCCATACATTTTCTAAAATCTGTTCTCGGGTCAGCACTTCGCGGGGGTGCTCCATCAGGTACTTGAGGAGCTCAAATTCTTTCATAGTGAGTTCGACCAGTCGGCCATTGCGATTGGCCTGGCGTTGGTTAACATCCAGGGTGAGTTCGCCAAATCGGAGCTGCTCAACGCCTTGCTGATGGGGCTGTAGATA
This sequence comes from Cyanobacteria bacterium J06635_1, assembly GCA_039820425.1. Lineage (GTDB taxonomy): Bacteria > Cyanobacteriota > Cyanobacteriia > Phormidesmidales > Phormidesmidaceae > SIO4C1. Next base: position 1,070 of record JBCBQD010000302.1, on the reverse strand, counting down.
GGTGTTGACCAGCTTGAGAAACTCTTCGCTGCGGTAAGGTTTGAGGCAGTAGTCGTCGGCCCCTGATTCGAGACATGCAATGCGATCGTCCAAAGAGTCACGGGCCATTAATAGCAGCATGGGGGTGCGATTGCCCTGCGATCGCAAATGCACACACATATCTAACCCCGACTCGCCTGCCAGCATCCGGTCAATCACAATCAAGGCGGGTTGATTGTCCTTCGCCTGCTGAATCCCCGAAGCGATGTCCCCGGCCCAAATTGGTGCGTAGCCCGATGCCTTGAGGTCGGTGGTGACATGGTTTGCTAAGTCTTCATTCGCCTCGACCAATAAGACGCGAGGCATCGTTTCTGCTCCCACGGTTTAAATTCCCCTATCAAAATCAGTTGCTTTCGATATTTACGCCCTATACTAGCGCTTCCCGGTCAAACTGCCTGGTCAAATTAGGGGCCTAAGGGAGTTCGACAGAGGTGGGCTTAGCAATGTGGGGGAGCCCCCAGCCCAGTTTTTCACGCAGGACCTTAAAGAATTCGGGGGAGTCTAATCGGACAAATTTTGCGGTGTAGGGTGATTTTTCTAAATAGAGGCGGTCTTCGGGCATGACATAGCAGCCTGCATTGCCATCCACCACCATCACCAGCGGATCTGGATTGGCCGAGGCAATCATGACTTGCTCTGAGTTGGGAAAGACCAACCCTCGTGAAGCCAGAGAGTGGGGGCAAATCGGAATCAGCTGCAAGACGGGAACCCCCGGTGTAATGACCGGCCCACCCGCTGATAGAGAATACGCCGTTGACCCCGTTGGCGTTGAAATAATAATGCCATCCGCGGCAATATCGACGGGGGCATGGCGACCAATGGAGACCTCAAAGTGGCACATGCTGGTTAGGGGTTCTCGATGCAGCACGATTTCATTCAGGCAAAGGGCTTCCCAGGTCAGGGTGTCTTGGTTTAAGAGCTTGACCACCACCATGGCGCGCTCTTCGATTTCGTAATTCCCCGCCAGGACCTGCTCAATCACGTAGGGTAGCTGATTGAGGTAAGCTTCAGTCAAAAAGCCCATGTGTCCT
>JBCBQD010000301.1:0-6280 GCA_039820425.1 Cyanobacteria bacterium J06635_1 | reverse complement strand
GGGTTTGTCGGGGGCGAATGTGGACACCCGGGGTCGCCCCGGTGGTGGAATCGACCCCTGAGGGCACATCTAGGGACAAAATCGGCGCAGTTTCAGCGTTGGCCCACTGGATCAGGTCGCGCGCCGCGCCGCGAGGGGCAGCTTGTAGACTGTAGCCAATCAGGGCATCGATGATCAGGCCCAGGGGCCGATCAAGCGGCTGACCAAAAGTGGGCAGATCATCCATCGAGATGATCTGGCCTGGGGTTGATTGAAAGATGTGAAACTGCCATTTAGGCACTTCTCTTAACCGCTCGGGCGCGGTGAGACACAGCTTGACCTGAGCCCCCCGGTTGGCGAGGTGACGTGCCGCACACATCCCGCCGCCGCCGTTCCCCCCGCTCCCAGCCAGCACCACAACAGGCACCTGCTGCCAGGTGTCTCCCAGCAGATCAATGGCCTGACAGGCCAAATGACGACCTGCGTTTTCCATCATTTGAAACAGGTTAGGTCCGGTTTCTTTGATGGCGATGCGATCAACCTCCACCATCTGCGCAGTGGTAATCGCAGGGACAACAATGTCAGTATCGGTTAAAAACTGCTGAATCACTGCTGTCGCCTCAGATATGCCACTATGCCCATGCCACTTCATAAGATGCTACTGCCAGTGTAGTCAGCAATTCTGAGAAGAAGATTAAGGTCGCTGTCCCCTGGGTTTCCAATTCGGGATCACCCGCCGTTCTCCTCGGGTGACAATCAGACTGTTATCATCCACATCGGTGGTCACCACTGCCCCAGCCCCCACTGTGACGTTTGTGCCCAGATTCACAGGGGCGACCAAGACACTATTGGAGCCGGTTTTGGTGCCATCGCCGATGACAGTGGGGTGTTTTTTAAACCCGTCGTAGTTGGCGGTGATAGTGCCAGCGCCAATGTTAACGTGCTCACCCAGGGTGGCATCACCTAAGTAAGACAGATGGGCGGCGTTGGTTTTGTGCCCGAGGGTTGAGTTTTTGATTTCAACAAAGTTGCCGATGCGACAGCCCTCGGCCACCACGGCCTGACCCCGCAGGTGAGCATAGGGACCAATACGGCAGGCCCCGTGCACGGTGCTATCGCTAATCACCGAATAGAGAACCGTGCTGCCTGACTCAACCGTACTGTTCTCAATCAGGCTACCCGGGCCAATGCGGCAGCCTGCTTGGATCAAGGTGTTGCCCCGCAGGTGAGTCTGGGGCTCAATAACAACGTCGGGTTCCACCGTTACTGTGGCATCAAGGGTGATACTGTCGGGGTTAACTAAGGTGACCCCGGAGAGCATCAGGTCGGCTTTGAGCCGTCGCTGCAGGATGTCATTGGCGACCGAGAGCTGCTTGCGGTTGTTAATGCCTAAAATCTCTTGGGGGTCGGCCACATTCATCGCCATCACCGGGGAGAGATCTTTGACGACATCGGTCAGGTAATATTCTTGCTGGTCGTTATCGGCCTTAAGGTGGGGCAAGATGGTCATCAATTTTGCCCAGTTAAAGCAGTAGATCCCGGCATTGATGCGCTGATTTTGGCGCTGCTCAGGGGTGCAGTCGCGGTGCTCAATAATCTCGGTTACTAAGTTGTTATCGTCACAAAATACGCGACCGTAGCCGGTGGGGTCGTCCATCTGGGCAGTGAGAATCGTGGCCGCATTTTGGTGTTGGGTATGCAGCGCCAGCATCTGCTCAAGGGTCTCAGGGCGAAGCAGGGGCACATCCCCGTTGAGCACCAGCAAATCACCCTCAAACCCAGCCAGGGCAGGGATCACCTGCTGCACTGCATGGCCGGTCCCTAGCTGCTCAGTTTGCTCGACAAATTCTAGATTGGCAAGACTCGTCAACGCCGTGCGCACGGCGTCGGCCTGGTAGCCCACAATCACCAGCTGACGGCTGGGCTCCACCCTGGTTAAGCTGGCCAGTACGTTTTCAACCAGGGTGCGGCCGCTGAGGGGGTGCAGCACCTTGGGCAGGCTAGATTTCATCCGAGTGCCTTTGCCCGCCGCCAAAATGGCCACCGCCAATGAATCGCTCATAGTTATCCCTTTCCACCGTTTGCTGGGGGGAGTATACCGCGCCTGGGCAGACAGACCCAAGTCCTGCGAGTACTGCGTCAAGCTGAAAATTTCGGTTAGGGATGACGCGGAGACGCGGGGACACGGGGAGCCGCAGCCATAAGCGATCTCCGTGTCACCCATTCCCCGCGTCTCCGCGTCGGTCTGACCCGAAAATTTAAGGCTGACAAATTACTAACTACAGGCGCAATCCTCCAACTGCATAAATTTGACAAACTGGGCAAATAGGTCGGGGTTGCGCCATCCCTTTCGAGTTTCAGCTTTCATAATGTGCAGGGTTTTCTCTAAACTCAAAGCCGGCTTATACGAGCGGGCATTGGATAGCGCATCAAAAATGTCCAACAGTTGAAAAATTTGCGCCAGCTTGGGAATTTGATCCCCCACCAGGCCATCTGGATAGCCTGAGCCGTCCCATTTTTCATGGTGATGGCGAATAATTGGCGTGACGTCATGGAGGGTCTTTAGAGGCTTACAAATCTCTTCACCAATTAAGACGTGGTGCTTCATTTTGACCCACTCTGAGGCGCTCAGGCGATCGGCTTTGAGCAAAATGGCATCCGGGATGCCCACTTTGCCGATGTCATGGAGATAGCTGCCCCAAACCAAATTGCGAATTTCTTCACTGGAGAGTCCTAAGTATTGACCGAAGGACTGGCTAAGTTGGACGATGCGATCGCAATGATCGCCGGTACTCGGATCTCGATTTTCCACCGCCTTCGCCATCGCAAATAGCACCTGCTCAGCATCATCGATACCCTGATTGAAGCGCTTTTGGTTAATCAAAGCGCGGACCCGAGCCGATAGTTCGGTCTGGTCAAACGGTTTCAGCAAAAAGTCATCTGCCCCGGCCTCCAACCCCGATAATCGGGCATTGCGATCGCTCGAGGCCGTCATCAAAATGACTGGAATTAACCGGGTCCGCTCCGCCTGCTTGAGCTGGCGACAGATTTCAAAGCCATCAACCTCAGGCATGATCACATCTAGGAGGACGAGATCGGGTCTGTGCGCTTCTATGCAGTTAAACACCTGGTGACCACCATCGGCTTCCAGGACCTGATGACCCTCGATTGAGAGCAGTTCAGAAATAATCAGACGGCTAGAGGTTTGATCGTCTACAACCAGAACAGTCGCCGGGGCACCCGTAGGCGCAATCTTGGGGGAAATCTTGGGGGCAAAATCAACAGAATTCACAGATGAAACCTTGAAAATCTTAAGAATGGTGTGAAAATCGAAGACCCTGAAGGCAAGGGAAAATCCTAAAGATATGAATCAAAAAAACTGAATGATAGTAGAGGGAAGCCAGCCTTTAAATTTGACTGCATAATCACAATTTTCGGCCGCGAAAACAATATTTTTTGGCCTAAACTCATATTTTTTTTAGCTATGTAGGCTTTTCGTAAAGATGATGTCGTGACTAAGATTACTCAAAATATCTCTCGATTACGTAAGCCAGCGGCGACGCCATTGACCGGTGGGTTCCAACGGTGACAAGGCTTGAGCCCGCTTTCTCGCCGTCACAATTTCATCGGCACTGCCCTGTAGCGTGGGGTCACAGTAGGGGACAGAGGCACGGGTCTGGAGATGGGCCTGTTCCTGTTGCGACAGGGGTGGCAAATCCAGTGCTGAATAGCTCGCCACAGTCCCAGGCCAGCGCCGACCCGCTGCCTGGGTTGAGCCGATGGATAACCCCGCCATTGTTAATGCTGTCCGTACCGCCGCTGCGCAGGAATAGGTCGCCAGGCGACCGTTCGGTTTCAGACAGCGAGCTACCAGCTGGATAAACTCAACTGTCCACAACTGGGGGCAGCGCGTTGGCGAAAACGGGTCTAAAAAAATCGCATCGGCCTGATACCCCTCTCTCACCAAGGTTTGAATAGTTTGACGGGCATCGCCAATCAGCAAGGAGGCATCGATGGCGTGTTCTGGGGCGTGTTCTGGGGCGTGTTCTGAGGCGTGTTCTGGGGCGTGTTCTGGGAGGGCGTTGCCCCGTTGCTGATCGGCCAGGGTCGTCAATACAGCTTGCACCGGGCTCGACCAGGCCTGAGTCAGATGGTGGGTCACCGCACTTTTGGGTACCTCCGGGTTAATTTCTAACGCCCGGACGGTGATTTTGCAGGCTGGGTTAACCTGCCAGATCGCCTCTAGCGCCGCCGCCGTGTTGTACCCCAGGCCATAGCACACGTCTAGCAATGTGATCTCCTCGGCGGCCGCCGCCCGGGTAGCCAGTTGGGTGACGATGCCATAGGTCTGATGTGCCTCGGCATAGGCCCCCTCACGACTGTGAAACCATTCGCCAAATTCTTCTGAGAAAAATGTGTAGGAGCCGTCGGCGGTGGGCTCGGGGATGAAGGACATGGGTAGTGGGTGGTGGGTGGTGGGTAGTGGGTGGTGAGTAGTGGGGCAATATCGTACTGGGCAGAACACCCTTGCAGACAAAGATCACACGCCATAAGGCTATCTCTAACGACCCTCTACCCTCCACTCTCTACCTCTTCGCATAAAACTGCCGCAACCGCTGCTGAAACCCGCGCCAGTGCTCATTCAGCTCATCGGTCTCTAACATGAACGTTTGGGCGTCGGCGTTTTCGAGGGCGATCGCAACCATGGCGCGCTCAACTCTAATATCGCAGTCTCGATAGACCCAATTCACGGCCCAGCTATAGGCGGCGACCTGTAAAAAATAGTCTCTAATCCAGTCAGGTTGCTTAGGGCGACGGGCGGTTTTCCAATCGCAGAGGATCAGCTGACCCTCGTAGATAATCAGGGCGTCGGGGTAGCCCGCAAATTTAAGGGGATGCCACACCGCGCCTTCGACCAGGAGGGTTTCGTCAATGCGGTTAAGGATGGGTAGGATGGATTGCCAAAAGGCTTCTGTGCCTGCGGGCAGATCCCACGGGTCGCCCCGCAGATAGGCCTTGATGACCTTGTGGATTTTGGTACCTGCCCGTGATGCGGTGGTGGTAATGCGGTTGGCGGCTTCGGTGCCGATGCGATCGCGCCAGCGAAACAGGCGTTCTTTGTCTTCCCAAGGCTTGGTCGCCGAGAGGATGGTGGTCACACCGGGATAACAGTTACCCTCGATCTCAAAGTATCGCTTGCGATTGACCGAGACCTGTTTGGCCTTGTAATGGTGAAGCAAAGCCATTAGCTGGCAAGGCGCTGCCAAATACTTTGAATTTCAAGGAAGATGCGCTGTGAGTTTTCCCTAAAAGCGGCATGTTCCTGAGCATTCTCTTGCTGGCTATCAATCAGAGATTGAATCCGGCGATCAGTCCCTTGCTGGCTATCAATCAGGGCCTGAATTCGGCGATCGGTTTCTCGATCACGCACCTGCATTGTGTCTGCCAATGTGGTGGCCATTGAAACCGCATCGGACAGGTTAGTGCGTAACTCAGTTGTGATAGAGAGCTGAAAGTCACGCAACTCCCCAATAAACGCCTCAATCGCTCGGGCATTAGACTCAACCGCCTGCTGCATGCGATCTCCAGAAGCCCTGAGCTCAGCCATACCGGCTTCGCTGGCCCGGGCATTAGACTCAACCGCCTGCTGCATGCGATCTCCAGAAGCTCTCAGCTCAGTCCTCAGCTCAGCCATACCGGCTTCGCTGGCCCGGGCATTAGACTCAACCGCCTGCTGCATGCGATCTCCGGAAGCCCTCAGCTCAGTCCTGAGCTCAGCCATACCGGCTTCGCTGGCTCGGGCATTAGACTCAACCGCCTGCTGCATGCGATCTCCAGAAGCCCTCAGCTCAGCTATACCGGCTTCGCTGGCCCGCGCATTAGACTCAACCGCCTGCTGCATGCGATCTCCGGAAGCCCTTAGCTCAGCCATGCCGGCTTCGCTGGCTCGGGCATTAGACTCAACCGCCTGCTGCATACGATCTCCAGAAGCCCTCAGCTCAACCATACCGGCTTCGCTGGCTCGAGCATTAGACTCAACCGCCTGCTGCATGCGATCTCCAGAAGCCCTCAGCTCAGCCATGCCTGCCTGGTTAGCCTCAATCGCTTGGGCATTGGCATCCACAATTTGCCGGGTCTCAGCCCGGGCTGTTCGCAGCTCAGCCATGTCTTGTCTGAACTCGGTCATGCTTTCGGCTACTGAGCCCAGGATTGATTCGATGCGGTCTAATCGGTCGTTACTTTGCATTGGGATAGCTGTCCAGTCTTTCCATATTCTAAAGGGGTTTCTACGTAACTCTAT
>JBCBQD010000300.1:0-6429 GCA_039820425.1 Cyanobacteria bacterium J06635_1 | reverse complement strand
GAAACTGCCTGCGTCTGGCCCTTTCGCTGGCTTTGCGATCGAGCGAAACATCGGTATCCACTTCGTAATCTGCGCCCCCGTCCAGATCGGCGTCGGCGTCCAGATCGGCGTCAAAGTCGGCGTCAGCGTCTAAGTCAGCGTCTAAGTCAGCATCAAAATCAAGGTCGGCATCGGCGTCAAACTCCAGCTCGCCAGGGCCACCCAGAGTTGAAATCGCGACAAAGACGCCGCCAATAATCAAACAGAACCAATAAATTGACTGCACAGCTTGCAGCCCTCCGTAGAGTCTTACAAGTTTGGCCATCTCTAACATTGGCCACATTGCTGAGTACACCTAGTAACGCTGCACTGCTTTGCTAGAGGCGCAATGTGGCTTGCAACCGCCCCAGCAATTGGGACGTTTGCTGTAAGAACCGCTGGCCCTACTCCCTTGTTGACATGAAATACACGAGATGTGTCTAAAATTCCCGAAAATCTTTACTGAAGCTCACCAAAAGAAAAAGGGGCTGCTGTGTAAGCAAGCCCCCTTGGTACGCAGAAGGTGATATGGTTTCACCCGCTGTTTGTCGGTGGTGAGAAGCGATGTCCACCGGACAATGCTGATAAATCGAGTTTGTAACTTTGAGTTTTGAATGATTGGGCGTCTGGTTAAGGGGCGAAGGCGTCTAACATCGCCCACTCAGAACTCAAAACTAAATTTAGTGTTCGTACCTCCGTTTACGTTTGTAACTTTGAACTATCCGGGCATTAATCTGGCTTTTTCTCTGGCAATAAACACTTGTCAGAGTCACAGCCCGCTGGCCCCGCCTCGACCAGTTCGCCCGCGTCGTAGCGCTCCAGTGCCCGATGGAAATTTTCTGTATCGCGCCGTGCTAAGACCTGGCGGGTGAGCACCTCGTAGGTAGCCTTATCGATGGGCTCAAAGGGCAGCCGGGGGAAGGTTTGCAGGTCGTCAAAGCGAGCCAACAACGCCGCCGAAATGTAACCCTCATCGTTTTGGATTGCCTGATACATGCGCTCAGCCAGGGGTTCGATTTCGGCCTCCCGCAACTCCACCGTGGCCGATGTGTTGTGGGCGGTGTAATGCGTTTGCACCTGCATGTAAAAGTCGAACTGGGCCAAAGCTGAGAATTTCTCAATGGCAATCTGATCAGCCCCCGGCAGGTTTGCCCAGGAGACCTCCACCGGCAGCTCCACCAGCCACTCAGAGCAGCGTGGATCAAACGGGTCAGTGAGTAAATTGCCGTTCTCATCTTTGTCTGACTGGGAGGGGACGACTGAATAGCCATAGTCGATACAGGCCATTGCCACCGGGTCATTCTTCCGGAAGGTGATCCGCCGAATAAAGCGCTGGGCCTTGGGCGGGTGCCACCCCGAAGACGCGCCGCTCAGCAGACTCTTGGTGCCCGCTGGCTGCACCGTGGTACAGCGGTTGGGGCACTGGATGCCGTGGCGATCGCAATAATCCCACACGGTGTCATGGACGATTTTTTTCCAACGGCTCAGGTAGGCCTGCTCCTTGGCTTTAAACTCCAGACCTTTCATGGTGTCGGGGCGGCCTTCGGCAAACCACTCCAGCCACTCTGTTCCAAAGGCATGGACTAAGAAGTCGAACAGCCCGGTAAAGGAAACTCCGACGATGGGATCTTCCAATCGTGACTGCTGGTAGCGGGGCTCGACAAACTGGTGGTTGAGCAAGGCGGCAACTGCGATCGCACCCGCCCTAAAGGCATCCTCCTGTTCCTGTTCGTTAAACGGATCAATCTGATTCAGATGAATTTCCGCCAGATTGCAGTGGAAGTTTTGTCCCAAAATTTCCCCGCAAGGATTTAGACCATAACGCCCCTCGCCTTGGGCACGGCGCTCAGCTTCCCCCGCCCATTGGATCGCCCCCTCACCGGAGTAAAACTGCTTCCGCACCGCAGCGGTGACTTCTTCCTTAGAGGGTTTATGGTGATACACCCGCGTGTGGTTGGCCATCCGGAGCGCATCCCGCTCCGGGTCGATCCGCCAGTTGCCCTCGGCGTCCTGCTGCCAGAGGTTTTCCTTTGCCGCGGCGGCCAGCTCATCATCGCTGGCAAACTGACGCATCCCCGCGCTGCGCCTAATGTTTCCGGCCACGACACAGGCAGCGGCCTCGTCAATCAGTAGGCAGCATTCCACCGAGTTGAGCTGGCGGCCATGGGCGTTATTCAAAATGGTGGCGCAGCGATTGTATAGCCCCGGTAGCTTGATCGGATTCGCCATGCCGCCAAAGCCCTTGAGCTTTTCGCCAGCTGGGCGCACATCGCTAAGGTCAACGGTGACCTCAACTTCACCTGTAAAGCTTTCATCCGTAGACAGTTTAAGCAGGCTCTCGTAAGAAGACACCCAGCCGCTGCGGCTATCGCCCACCCGAATCTCGACACGATTGCCGTCTACGGTTACGTCTGTCTTTTCTCGACGCTGCCCAGCGGGGGTGGTGCCGACATTACTCTGCATTTTCACCGTCAGTCGGTTACGGATGGCAGGCAGTTGGCTAATGTACTTAGGCTCTAGCACCGCGCCAGTGCCGCAGCCCATCATCGCCAGGTCCATCATCAGGCCAAAGGCGCGCCAGTCGGTGACGTTGGTGCTGGTGCAGTTATAGGCCCCCGAAAAGTTTTCCGGCTGCTTGCTCCATTCAGTACCGCCCACCCATAGCCAACGCCCCGATGGTAGGGCCTTCAATTCTCGCTGCATTCGGGCCACGAGTGCCTTCTCATCGGGGGTGAGTTTGCCCAGTTCCACCAGGCCACCCAGGGTGCGATCGCATACCTCCTGCCAAGATTCGCGCTGGCCTTCTGCGAGCCGACGACTGTAGGTGCGATAAAACACCGGGTAGGCAGCGGGGGCAGTCACTGGGAACGGAGATGTTTTACGGAGACGGTCTAATTCCTGAACCATTCGTCAAGATTTCCTTACAGCTTAGGTCAATCGGGGTTGAGCAAAGATTGAAATTGTTTGTTGAAATGGGCAATGGGCGGAACGGATCTGACAGGTAGATGTAGTGCCCTTCGAGCGATTGAAATATCTAAAAACCCTACATGTAGGTAGCGATTAACTAGGCGATTAACTACATGAGTGCCTAAGGTAGCACCATAATTCCAATTTTTCTAGTGTTTTGAAGAAATGTATAACGCTAGATGTGGAGAGGGGTAGATTTTTGGATTTTAGATTTTGGAGGGGATGGTGATGGGTAATGGGTGATGGGTGATGGGTAATGGGGGATTTGCACATACCCACGAACCGTTACCCACTACCCATTACCCACCACCCACTACCCATTTCGCCCTTTCCAGAGAATCTCGGTTATAGTCCCCCCCCAGTTTGGGCACCTTGGGTCATATCCACTCCTGTTAATCTGGCCACGCTATGACTGCGATATCCCAGGCTCTGTCTACAACTTCGAACGGCTCTGTGACCGCAGCTGACATTGCCCTGATCATTCCGGTGCGCAATCGCTTGGGGTATACCCAGGTGATTTTGACCCAGCTGACTGAGCAAATTGGGGAAGCGCAAATCGGAGGAGACAGCCGCATCCAAATGATTGTCGTGGATGATGACTCGACCGATGGTACACCTGGCTATATCCAGCAAGACTTTCCAGCGGTGCATCTGATTCGAGGCGATGGCGACCTATGGTGGACCGGAGCGATTGCCCAGGGGATGGATTATGCCGTGCAGCAGCTCAATGCTCGCTATGTAGTGTGGCTCAATGACGACATTGTGCTGGCGGATGATTTTATTGAGCAGTTAGGGGCGGAGTGCGATCGCATCGGTGACCAAAAAATTATTACCGGTGGTGTGATCCGTGCCGAGGCCTATCCTGACTGGTTGGTCTTTGGGGGGGTGGTGGCCAGTCGCCCGATTAACGACATCCGTCAGTTTGACCAGCAGCCGATTTTGTCAGTGCACACCCTCAACGGCAATATTGCCGTGATGCCCACTCAGCTAGTTGCCGATGTGGGCCTGCCCGATACCCGACGCTTTCGCCACTATGGCGGCGACTTTGAATATATTTGTCGAGCTAAAGCCGCTGGGTACAAGGTACAGCTCTCTAGCCTGTTGCAGGCCACCACCGACTATAGCCCCAGCGACGTCAAGCGCTATATGCCTCTCTGGATTCAATGGTCGCTGAGCCCGACGCTGGCCGAAAAATGGAGCGTGCTCAAAAATTTGACCAATCGTAAATCGCCCCACAACGTAGAGCACATGGTCAACAGCATCTACCGAAATGCTGCCTCGGTGCCGACCTGGCAATACACTGCGTTTTATTGCAAAAAATTGGTGAAAATCGTTGGCAGTGAGCTGATTCCCCGTTCGATTCGCCAGCAGCGTATTCAACGCTATCTGGCTGACCAGCGAGTGCCATCTGAAGTGTCAGCGGTGCTGTTAAAACAAGCGATGCTTTGAAGCGGATTACCTGCTGATTTTGTGAAGCAGGGGCGAATCAAATACCCTATACACAAGCTAGGGCGTTCACACCGGGGCAACGCAATTGGAAAGCTTAATTAAAATTTGACTTCATAAGTCATGCGCCAAATAGATTTGACTCGACACTATCCCTATTGGCTCTCAAGGGTACAAGCTGCCCTCGTGGCTCCTTCTAAGTTTGACTATCGGCTACTGACCCTGGCGATGCTGCTAGGGTATTTCTCAATTATTTTGCTGGGCAGCTTTTTTGGCCCATACCACGTCTTTTGGCAAAAATTATTTAACGTTAAAACCATGTACCCGGCCTTCGCCGATCTCCGGGTGCTAACCTCTGGATTTGAATGTGCCCGCCTCGGCTATGACGTCACCCTGGATAACCCCTGCGACCCTTGGGGGCGACCCAGTCCCTATCCTCGACTCTGGTGGTCCCTGGCCAGTCTGGGGATTGATCAGTCCCATACAGTCGCCATCGGCATTGCCATGGCGGTTATCCTTTACGGCCTCATTTTTCTGTTCATTGGCAAACTCAATTGGGCCCAGGGTTTTTTTTACGGGCTATTTCTCTGTTCGCCCACTGCCATGCTGATGGTTGAGCGAGGCAACAATGACATCCTGATTTTTTATCTCTTTTTGGGTGCGATCGCACTCCTAAGCGCCCGTCAGTACATTTTTCGATTGCTGGGCTATGGCCTGGTTTACTTCAGCATGATGCTGAAACTATTTCCCATCTTTGGCCTGGTGGTTATTTTGCGAGAGCGACGTCAGCGATTTTGGTTGACCGCACTCATCATCGGCAGTGCCGTAGCCATTTATCTGGGTCTGGCTGGTGCCGAAATTGATGCAATTTCAAGCATTTCACGGGAGGCAGAAAGTTCACCTAAGTTCACCTACGGTCCCAAGATTCTGTGGCTACAGCTTAAGCAGTCTCAGCACTTCTTCCGAGGGCTGTCTAATATCTTCGGGTTCCTCTGCTTGCTGCCAGGGGTGATTAACCTGATTCGCACTGCCCACCCCAAATTGCGAAAAGCGCCTGGCCTTGATCAAGGCCCCTATGTCAGTGCCTTTCGTCTGGGAGCCTCGATCTTTATGGCGACCTCTCTGGTATCTGTCAGCTGGGACTATCGGCTATTGTTTATCCTGCTGACCCTGCCACAGCTATTTGAGCTCATTACCAAAGCCGCCAAACTTGACCCACCCTCAGCCTGGTTACCGATCATCACCTTGCTGGCAGCACTCTCAACCATGTACCTATCCAACGTCTCCATCCTAGATGAATGCGCCAACGGCATTTTGCTAATCCTATATGGCTATCTTTTCTGGCTGCTACTGCCCCGCTGGCTCAAACAAGACACCCATCGACTCATCCACGCCTTCAGATAAGCGATAGGTTCGGAGGGTGGGCTCGCAAGTTTGTAGATGATGGATCTGTGTGAAAACTGCTGGCAGCTTAGCCTCCCCTCCCCATCTCCCCTCCCCTCCCCATCTCCCCTCCCCTCCCCATCTCCCCTCCCCTCCCCATCTCCCTACTACCCATCACCCACTACCCATTACCCAATACCCCAGGTGAGGTAACCCGAACTTCTCAGACGGAAGACTCCCCTTGTGTAGAAGGCGTGAAGTCGGAACAATGGTTGTTTAGAATTTGATCTCAACTGCTAATCGCTATGACTACAGTGCTCGAAAACGGAAATATCAGCATCCATACCGAGAATATTTTTCCGATTATCAAAAAATGGCTGTACTCAGATCACGAAATCTTCTTGCGGGAGCTAGTGTCCAACGGCGTTGACGCGATTAATAAGCTCAGCATGGTGTCCCGCACCGAGGACTTCACTGGCGAGTTGGGCGAGCCTAAAATCAAAATTCACATTGATAAAGATGCCAAGACCCTTAGCTTTACCGATAACGGCATTGGCATGACCGCCGAAGAGGTCAAAAAATATATCAACCAGGTCGCCTTTTCCAGCGCCGAAG
>JBCBQD010000299.1:0-6479 GCA_039820425.1 Cyanobacteria bacterium J06635_1 | reverse complement strand
CCATCACTTTCGGGATACTCAACCCGGCGTGGTTTAGTTTGGGGCAGTTCGACCATAAATCCCTCGCTAGATCCCTGACTGGTTTATGCCAGCTATCTGAGAACGCATGCTTTCTTTGACTCTAACACCTGATTTCTGGGTAGGCATTGCATGGCTTCTGTACAGGCGTTGCATGCAACGCCTCTCCGTCAAGGGCAATCATTGAGCAACCCAACCAAATGTTGCGAATTTTAAACCGATCTCCCCCTGGGGGCTGATCTGAGCCGCCTACCTTGATACACTGAGCCTTACACGCTGGTAATTTAGCTAGCGCAATCCATAAGAGCGGCTTTGCCTATGTGGCAAATTCGTTGGCACAGTTCTGATAAATAGCTTGATAGAGGACTCATGGTAGATTCCCTAAGAAAACCGAGTGTTGACGAAATCCGGCCTGGGGTTAAGGCCCCTGCAAGCGACACGATTTTAACGCCGCGCTTTTATACAACTGACTTTGACGAGATGGCCAAGATGGATATCTCCGTCAATGAGGATGAAATCAAGGCCATTTTAGAAGAGTTTCGCACTGACTATAATCGCCACCATTTCGTCCGCGATGAGCAGTTTGAGCAATCTTGGGATCACCTTGATGGCGATACTCGCAAGCTGTTCATTGAATTTTTAGAGCGCTCTTGCACCGCTGAGTTTTCTGGCTTTTTGCTCTACAAAGAACTCAGCCGCAAGCTTAAAGACAAGAGCCCTGTTGTCGCCGAATGCTTTAACTTGATGTCCCGCGATGAGGCGCGTCATGCAGGCTTCTTAAATAAAGCCATGTCTGACTTCAGCCTGCAATTGGACCTGGGCTTTTTGACCCAGAGCAAGAAGTACACCTTCTTTAAACCCAAATTTATCTTTTACGCGACCTACCTGTCCGAAAAAATTGGCTACTGGCGCTACATCACCATTTATCGCCACCTGGAGTCGCATCCTGAAAATTGTATCTACCCCATCTTCCGTTTCTTTGAGAACTGGTGTCAGGACGAAAACCGTCACGGCGATTTCTTTTCCGCAATCATGAAATCCCAACCCCAGTTTCTCAATGATTGGAGAGCCAGACTGTGGTGCCGCTTCTTTTTACTGTCGGTCTTTGCCACTATGTATCTAAATGATCTGCAGCGTAAAGATTTCTACGCTGCCATTGGTCTAGATGCCCGCGAGTACGACATCCACGTTATTAAGAAGACCAATGATTCTTCGGCGCGGGTCTTCCCGATTATCCTCGACGTTGAGAATCCGAAGTTTTTCGATACTCTGGATCACGCTGCTGCGGCCAACAACCATGTGGTTGCCATCGGCAAGTCGAACCAGCCTGGTTTCATCAAGCTGCTGCGCCGGATTCCTCACATTGCTACTATCGGCGTTGATATTCTCAAGTTGTATCTGATGAAGCCGATTAACGCTGATGCGGTGCGCGGCACGGTCCGGTAAATATTGGTCATAGTGCCATTAAAAAGTGTCATCAAAAAAAGCGGCTTTTGAGACAGCCGCTTTTTTTGTTTGATTTGATAGCCAGCGATAGGCCCTGCTACTGCCCTGTCCATCGACTGTTGGCAGGTTTCATTGAAGGAAAATCAAAAAATAAGCGATAATCTATCCCAGATAGCGCCCCTGCGACTTGCCCATGTACCAAATGGAGTTATTTCCCATAGATGAACCCGCTATGCCACCCTACACGGTGCGTGAAAGTCCGCGGGCGAAGCGGGTCTCTATCAAAGTGTCTCTCGACGGTGATGTCGAAGTCGTTATTCCGCCTCGATTTAATCGCAAACAGTTAGCGCAACTGTTAGAAAATCGCCGTGACTGGATTTTGAAGACCCAGGCTAAACTCAAAGCCGAACGGGCTGGTACGGTGGCAGATTGGCACGCTGAGCGGCCCGAAAAGCTAGAACTGCAATGGCGGAGTCGCAACCCCGGTGATATTAAAACTGAAACCTGGAAAATTGTTTATCAGACCCATAACGGCCCCACGCTGTGTATCCCAACGCCGAGTAAAACGCTCAAAATTCGCGGCCATATCGACCACCTACCCACCTGCTACGAAGTGCTGCGTCAATGGTTAGCCCATAAAGCCCATAAAGAAATCGTGCCCTGGATTCGGCAGATTAGTTTTGAGATTGGCCTGCCGTTTAAGCAGGCGTCTATCCGTGGGCAAAAAACTCGCTGGGCCAGTTGCTCTAGCCGCAAAGACATCAGCCTTAACTATAAGCTGCTGTTTTTACCTGCACCCATGGTCGAATATGTATTGATTCATGAGCTGTGCCACACCATTCATATGAATCACTCTAAAAAGTTTTGGGCACTGGTGGGTGAAAAGCAGCCGGACTATCATTTACATCGCCAAGCTCTGAAGAAAGGTTGGCAGTACGTGCCGAGATGGTTAGAGACCTAATCCCTCTACAGACTCCTCACAGTGGCTATCACTGGGACGGTTCCTCTCGTCGCTTTTTTGAGGGTTGGTATTTTCGGGTGACGCTGCCTGAGTATGGTCAGTCGTTTGCGTTTATGTATTCCATCGACGACCCGGCGGGGGGCATGCCTCAGAGCGGTGGGGCGGCGCAGATTTTGGGGCCAGATGAGGGCTACTTTTGTCGGACTTTTCCCAATGTAAAGGGGTTTTGGGCCTGGCGCGATCGCATTGGCCTCGGTCACTGGCGTAAGCCACCAAAAACGCCTGGATATCTCCCGCCTGACCAATTTCACAAAACTGTATCAGAAGGCTATCAGGTCACCGCGATGACTCACCAAGGCCAGCTCTGCGATCCTGCTGGCGAAACCGTCACCTGGCATTACGAGACCCAGCCCCTTTATGGTTGGGGCGCGCCCGATAAACCCCAACTATCGACAGCAGGTTGGCTCTCCCACCTGCAAATCTTTGAACCCGGTTGGCAGGTACTCATGGCCCATGGGTACTCTACGGGCTGGATTGAGTGGCAAGGCCAGCGCTACGTGTTTCAAGACGCCCCCGCCTACGCTGAGAAAAATTGGGGCGGCGCTTTTCCCACGAAATGGTTTTGGTTTCAGTGCAACGCCTTTGAGCAGTTGCCTGATCTGAGCGTGACCGCCGCTGGGGGGCTTCGTCAGGTGCTCACCCGTCAGGAAGAAGTCGCCCTGATTGGTATCCACTATGGTGGCCAGTTTTACAAATTCCTATCGTCTGAAACCTCTCTATCTTGGGAAGTTCAACCCTGGGGGAGTTGGCGACTCAGCGCCGAGACTGATCGCTATCGAGTCATGCTACTTGGCAAGGCTAATAATGAAGGCGGCTGGGTGCGTGTGCCCACCCGCGAGGGCCTCCGGTTCTGCTGTCGCGACACCACCCATGGATCCTTGCATCTACAACTGTGGGAGCGTTCAGCACCCGAAGCGCCTATGCTGGAGGCGGTTAGCTACTTAGCCGGTCTCGAAGTCGGTGGTCAGTCCTGGGATAGGGGCTGGAGAGTCTAGTAAAAGTATCTGCAAAATTACGGCTATTTGCGGTACACATTCTTAGAAACGAGCTGCTAGGGTATATATTGCTCATGGTTTATCTTGCAAAATGCGACGATAAACTTTGGGGCTGTAGCTCAGCTGGATAGAGCAACCGCCTCCTAAGCGGTAGGTCGCGCGTTCGAATCGCGCCAGTCCCGTTCTTGTATCGAGCTTTTTAGCAACGATATGCAACCACAGTTATCCGACCGTTTACTGAGAGCTTACTGGCCAACGATACTCCCCAGGCTGTGATGACCCTGGAAAATATCCAGTAGGCCTGTGGTGCTAATATTCAACCTGCTTTTGAAGGGTCGCATTCGGTCTCTTTTGTATGTCGAGTTGCCCATTGTCAGGACTACATGGGTTGGCTATGATGGCCAATAAAGTCAGTTTTTCCTAAATAGACTGGCAACTTATTATCCTGACAAACTACTTCGGCGAAACAACTATGCTGAACCAGCGGAATGTATTGACCCTCCTGGGATGCTCAGGCTCACTGGCGCTTACCTTGGCAGCTACTCAGCCAGCGATGGCGAGCCCCTTAGCCTCCGAAGCGCATGACGAGGGTTTACCTAATCTGGTTCAAGCAGACTCTAATCCCATCACGGACGCTCTGACCTGCAACTGTGCCCGATGCATGCTGGGCCAGCATGCTTCGTTTTAATACGCTGCCAAACTCATTGACAATCACCGCCACCTTTTTCCCATACTCATGGGTCAGGATGCTGTTGAGCAAAGTTATTTTACCCGCCCTCAGGTAGCCAATCAGGACCGTTACGAGTATGGTCTCGGGCCTATTAACACGGGTAGTTTAAGGATTATGAGGTTGCCGCCACCAGGGTGATGCCAAACAACCCCAGGCCGATCAAGGACACACAACCGGCTCCCGCAATTTTGATGATTTGGTATGTTTTTGGCGACGGTTGACGCCCGAGGTAACGGTCGGCGTATTGTCTGCTAAAAATGGCCATCATTCCAATCCAGGCCAGCGTAGTGGCCATCCCTAGGGAAATCGCAACCACCATGGCCACACTCGGCCACAGGAGATTATTCGCTAACCCGTAGAACAGAATCAGTAGGGCACCGCTACAGGGCACCGTTCCAATGGCGAGGGAAAGCCAATCCCCGGCCCGTTTGGGTTCTCCACAGCTGAGACAGCCACAATCGATTGCCGCTGACCGGTGAGGTCGCAATTGCCCTGGGGGTTCCGGCGCTGGCTGAGGATCTAATACCTGTCGAGAGAGGTCGGGGTATAGGATTAAATCGGCAGCGTTGGTACCCAAGTCTTTGGGGGCTGGGGTCTTGCGAGGGGATGTTTGCAATGCCAGCATGGCTTGCCAGAGCATCCAGCCGCCGATGGTTGCGATCGCACCATAGCTGATCAACTGCACCAGTTGGTAATTGGCAGAGGTTGCCCCACCCACCTGCCGAATCACCCGATCGGTCAGGATCACCACCACCACAGCCGACAGCACATGGAAAACCGCAATCCTTACGCCCATGGCAATGCCTCGCCTCAGACTCCCGCCCTGGCCCACAAAGTAAGTAATAATCACCGCTTTGCCATGGCCTGGACCCAGGGTATGCAGCACACCATAGCTGAAGGCAATCAACAGCCCTAACCCGAAGGTCGCCGGAGAGCGCTGGCGATCGAGATTGCCCACGGCCTGGGTCAACACTGCCGAGATCTGCGCTGGCATCGACTGCCACCAGGGGCCTGGGGGCAGAGCCGTGGCTGGGGCATCTTCGGCGGGGGACAGGGCGAGATCGGTGAGGGTCAGCGCATAACTCACCTCAACCGGGCGAGATCCATCGACGCGGAACAATTCATAGCTTGCGGATTGTTGCCGGAGTATGCCTTCCACCGTCACTGGAGCAAATAATCCTGGCGGGTCAATGGCCGAGGGTGGTTTGAGATACACAACCTGATTGGGTGGCGGCGGCGGCACATGGATGCAGGCCCCTACGTAGGGCACCAGGAGAAATTCCGTGACCTGTTGAGTCTCATTCCAGGAGAGAGGCAGGGCATATCCCGAGAGTTTGACCGTCTGTCCATTCAGCGCAAGGTTAACGTTCTGGGATTGCTGCTGCCAATACTGACGGGCCTGCTCCACCTGAGATAACAAAGCCTTGATATCCAGCCCTTGGGCCTGCAAGCGTTGCTCCAGCCGGAGGACTTCCTGAGCTTCCAGGGTATTAGGGCTGGCATCACTTTCTTCGACCCAGGTTTGCAGTTGCGCCAGGGTCGCCAGGTCATAGGTTTGTTCAATCGAAAGCTGGGCGTAAGGGTCCTGTAGGGAGGTCGTCGGGGGCTGTAAATCGTCCCAGGTGATCAGGGTTGGGGCAGCCAGGGCAACGCTACACACCAGGCAAAAGCTGGTAATCAATAAGACCCCATATCGACCCCAGCGCATGAAGGCTGAAACCGCCTGGTCAGCGGTTTTCATGCGGACAAGAGCAGCCGCCTTGCTTTCCCTGGATCTGGATGCAGAATATCTGCTGAACACAGCCATCGCCGAGCAAAGATAATCGACCTATTGTAAGGCCCCCACAGTAAAGTAAGTAGGGCAACCCCAGGGGAATATCCTAGCTGTGGCAGCTACAGCCTGTGTGGCCACAACCCGTGGTGCCTTCGGCATGGCCACTGGCGCACCCTTCGCTGCAATAATATTGACCATCCCGCTGCAGGGCTTTGCTGATATCGACAATGCATAGACAGGAGTCACAGGCGCATTTCATTTGAGTCACGGTAGTCATGAGGGGTTTCCTTATATCGATACAATAGGGTTAATATCTGAACAACTGCTCATATTTAGAATCTTAACCTATGAACAGGTATTCATATATTGAAATTCTCAAGCCTCTGTATTGACTGACCCTGGGTTATTTCTATGAGTGAACAATCTGACGCGCAGGTTCTAACGATGGAAAAAGCCCAGCGCATGGCGGAATTCTTCAGCGTTCTGGGGGATCCA
>JBCBQD010000298.1:0-6488 GCA_039820425.1 Cyanobacteria bacterium J06635_1 | reverse complement strand
CAACGCAAACAACAACAGCGATCCACTCGACAGCCGGTGTGCCCACACATCCCAGGTCCACCCCAGGTAAACATTTCGCACCGCCTCAAGCAGCGCATAGCTGCCCAAAAACATCCCCGTCGTATCCCAACGACCCACCCGCTTCAGCACAATTCCCCCCGCCCCCAAGAAAATCAAGGCGTACCACATCTCCTCTCCCCACTGCCCCGGCGAAACCCAGGCATCTGAGGTGAGAGCCAGAGCGGCAATAATGCCAAAGTTAGCTGGGTTAAAGAAATGCTTACCATTGACCTTAAAGAGAAATTTGCTAGCAATAGCGAGACCAGCCGCCAGGGCCATCGTCCAAAGGTGGTCGGTACGGAGTAGCAGACTGAGACCCAGCGCGGTAACCAGGGGACTGCGCCAATTGAAGGGTAGTGGGTGATGGGTAATGGGTGATGGGTAGTGGGTAATGGCTAATTCATTCCCTCTTCCCCCCTTCGCCCTTCGCCCCACAATCCATGACAGTCCTGCCTGCGTAACCAAACTCACTCCGATTGCAACTGCTACCATCTCTGGTTGCAATGACCAATCCCGCATTGCCACACCGAGTAATAAAAACAAAGCTAGAAATATAATCTGATAATCCCGCGCATCCTTGAGCACAGTTAGCTTCCTCCGAGGCTTTGGATGGAGCCAGTATGACTGACGGCGTAATCATTTGCGCGCAGGTTTCCAAATTGGTAACCAGATTGAGAAAATCTCGCCAACACTTCACAGATTGATCAATATAAACCCCTGAAATTGAGTCGCTTCAATCTTCCAGGGAGTATACAGAAAACTTATTAGTGGATTCTGAAATTGGCACTTTACAGAAACGAACGACTTAGACACCATATATATACGTATATCAAAGTCTATTGATGAATTGAGTTAATTCAATAAATAAAACATCTTGTTTTCTATTGAGTCTCTCTCTACATCAAAGACAAGGGGATCTCTTCATGAAAGACTTAAAGTTAGACACCTCCCTCGACGAAGGGTGGGCTGTCCACGTTTATGATCGCAACCGTCGTTTGCGTTGCACCCTAGAACCTTCCCATGGTTGGGCTCTCTGCACTGGGCTGGGTATCGGCATACTCATTACCCTGTTTGGAATGAATTTAAATCGATTCGCCGCTGCTCACTCTCCTGAAACATCAACCCTGCCCCCGGCTGCGGTTGAACATCCTGCCAAGACCAATGAGTTGCTGCTGCGCCTGGATTGAGCCTAACTGAGAACCAATTGTTGTTAAAGCAGCTTTCTCTTGAGAAAGCTTGCGGGAGCCGTTTGTCTTTGAAGGGGGCAACTGCCCTCGACAGAGGGCTTTGAGAAAATTTTTAACAAGACCCCTAGGGGGTCATTAAATTAGCTGAATATATAGCGACATGCTTTTATGATAATTTTTACTTATATTTAAGATTTAAGAATTCGTTCAAAATTCCCGAAATTGCCTGAGAATTTTCTCATCTAATAAGATAGATTTAAATATATGAGAGATTACAAAAAGATTGATTTAAATCAATCTTCTGGTGAAGATATCTCAGATCTTCATTACTCTCTCAGCGAGACCGTCGTACACTCCTACAACTCCATCTCGCTGGCCCGAATTGGGCACCTGTGAAAGCAGTAGGGGTGGGAAACACCCCTACTTTTTCTCAAAGTACTTTTTGAACAACTTATCAACAGCAATTCGACACCGACTCAGACGTGTCTACAGAGACACTATGACCAATTTTTCAAAGTTTGCCCATCGTAAGTTTATTACGACAACCGGGTCGGTAGCGGTAGGGTCGTTTTTGTTAAATAGAGAACTGATTCAAGGAGAAATTAAAATATGGATTTTTTGTCCGAATTCTTGACGCTCTTCCTGTCGAAGTTGCAGTCTCCGACACTCGGCTTTCTAATTGGGGGTATGGTCGTTGCCGCCCTCAATAGCCGATTGCAAATTCCAGATGCGATCTATAAATTCATCGTCTTCATGCTGCTCCTAAAAGTTGGCCTGAGTGGTGGCATTGCGATTCGCAATGCCAATCTGGCGGAGATGCTGTTACCCGCAGTGTTCGCCATGGTAGTGGGGATCCTGATTGTGTTCATCGGGCGCTACACGTTGGCCAAGCTACCGAGCGTCAAAACAGTGGATGCCATTGCGACCGCGGGCTTGTTCGGTGCCGTGAGTGGTTCTACCCTCGCCGCTGGCCTGACGCTGCTGGAATCAGAAGGTCTGGAATATGAGGCCTGGGCCGCCGCCCTCTATCCCTTCATGGACATCCCGGCGCTCGTGACTGCGATCGTCTTGGCTAGCCTTTATCTCAGCAAACAGAAGCAGCGCAGTGCCGCAGAGGAGCAGCTTAGCAAGCAGGAATATCTCAGCAAACAGCCTGTTACCGTAGGCGGGTATCCTAGCGAGCCGCGCGGTACCGCAGGCGGGTATTCCAGCGAGCAAGGCATCACCGCAGGCGGGTATCCCCAGCGCGATACCGCAGGCGAGCGGGTCAAGATCTGGCCCATCGTCAAGGAAAGCCTCCAGGGCTCTGCCCTATCGGCACTGCTGCTCGGTCTTGCTCTAGGCATACTAACCCGGCCAGAAAGTGTCTATGAGAGCTTCTTCGATCCCCTCTTCCGCGGCTTGCTGTCGATCCTGATGCTGGTCATGGGGATGGAGGCCACGGCAAGGCTTGGTGAGCTGCGCAAGGTGGGCCAGTGGTACGCCCTATATGCCCTGGTGGCACCGCTGCTGCATGGGTTCATCGCTTTTGGTCTCGGCATGGTTGCCCATGTCACCACAGGATTCAGCCTTGGCGGCGTTGTGATCCTGGCCGTTATCGCCTGCTCCAGTTCAGATATCTCAGGGCCGCCTACGCTACGGGCCGGCATCCCGTCGGCCAATCCCTCTGCCTACATCGGTTCGTCCACAGCCGTCGGCACGCCAGTTGCGCTTGCCCTGGGAATACCGCTTTTCATTGGGCTCGCCCAGGCGCTGGGCGGCTGAATCCCAGATGGGTTGCGCTCCCGTGGCCCGGCGACCAACGCGGGACAGGAAACACGATCACCCAGTTCAATGACTACAACAAGCGTCAGGAGGTAAAACACACATGACTCAGCAAGCCAGCAAGCTCGTTATCGTCACAGAAAAGTTGCTGCTGAAAAAGATCGCCAAGATCATCGACGAAGCCGGGGCTACCGGTTACACGGTAATAGAAACTGGCGGTAAAGGCAGTCGCAACGTGCGCTCGTCGGGACGACCTACCGTTTCCGATGCCTTCTCGAATATAAAGTTCGAGGTGCTCACCCCTAATCGAGAAATGGCTGTGAAGATTTCGGATGAGGTCGCAACGAAGTATTTTGATGATTATTCAGGCATCGCCTATCTCTGTGACGTGATGGAGGTACTGCACGCGCACAAGTTTTGACTCAAAACCCGGCCACCCAAAAGCCGGGGCATGGCCCCAGCTTTTGGGTGGCCGGGTTTCGTGCCCGGATCCTGGCAGACAGTCGCATCCTTGGGAAAGCGGGTTCGGCCCGATGCAGTGTTGTGCGGGTGATGATTCCCTTTGCATGGCCCCGCGATCGCGTGCATGATGATGGAAGACCCGACTGACTATGAACTCCGCAACTATGGGCTCGACTGTCTCTATAATCGCTTTGCCCACGAGGGTTAGTCCGCTGACGCGATCGCATCCGTCTTAGCCGCCATAATAAAATCATTGCGATGCAGGTTATGGATCGCATGGGTCCACCAAGTGACACTCACCTGCCCCCATTCGGTCAAGATCGTGGGATGATGACCTTCGGCCTCAGCGATCTCACCCACCTGCTGGGTAAAGGCCAGGGCTGTTTTGAAATCTTTGAACTGATACACTCGCTGTAGACGTGGTTCACCATTTTGCTTAATCATGGACCATTTGGGGATCTCTGCCAGTAGCTCAGTGATCTCTGAGGCGGTGACAGGGGGCACGTTGCCATGGCAGGGGATACAGGTTTGTTGTAAAAGAGCTGTCGTCATAGGTCTAGCGCTCGATCAAGCGCCCTCAACGCTATATCCTTTAAGTTTATAACGTCTGCCACTTTGCTCACGGCACCTATGCTGACTGGGAGCCCCAAAAGCAATGGGCAAAGTGACGCGCAAAGCGCAAATGCATCTGCACTTGCGATACCGCCGGTTAGCGAAGGGATGCTTACCATGGGCCGATACAACATTTCCAAACACATTCAGCAGCTTGACCCCGAACGCGATGCCATTGAGATTTGTCATTTGCTAGCCGGGTACGAGTTTCCTTGGGATATCACCCGTGCCCTAGAGCTAGCGCTACTGCGTACGTTTTGTATCCCAAGCGTCTCAGCCCTGCTTGATCGCACGGGGGAGTTTCACCACCACACCCAAAAACGCTATGACGACACCGGCATTATTGTTTCTGAGCTATTTAAATGGGGCTACGAAGATCCCCGTGGGCAAGCCTTTTTACAACGGATGAATACGATTCACAGCCGTTTTCCCATTCGCAACGAAGATTACCTCTACGTACTGTCTACGTTTATCTATGAGCCCATTCGTTGGTGCGATCGCAACGCCTGGCGACCCTTTTCCAATATTGAGAAACAGGCTACCTACTACTTTTGGCACGCCGTCGGTGAGCGCATGGGCATCGAGCAAATCCCTGAGTCTTACGAAGCCTTTGAAACCTATAACCAGACCTACGAAGCCGAGCACTTTCGGTATGCAGCCACCAATCAGCGCGTGGCCGATGTCACCCGGGCGATGATGCTGGGCTGGTTTCCAAGGGCGTTGCGATCGCTGGTCGATCTCGGTATCCCCGCTATTCTCGACGCGCCCCTGCTGACTGCCCTCGGATGGCAACCCGCCCCACCTGCGGTGCAAAGGTTGGTTCAAAGCACCCTCAAACTCCGCAGCCGTCTGTTGCAAAAATTGCCCCCGCGCAACACACCTGACTTTTTCGCGGATCAGAAGATTCGCAGCTATCCCCAAGGGTACAAAGTTAACGATATTGGTCCACCGGGATTTTTGGAGGATCTGAATCGGTAGGCTAATCCAGGAAATAATGGTGATGGGTGAATCGGTTCATTGCCCATATCTTGCACTGGGCGCACGCCGTGATGCCCCTACAGGATTTTCTCCTCTACACCTTCCCCATCTGCCCTATCTTCCCCATCTCCATGTCGTTCTCCCCCTGCTCTCCCTGCTTCCTGTAACATAACTAAACACCCTATACCATCGCTTATCTCCCATGGATCAGGCCCAAAAACTCATCCTCATGGCCGAGGACGAACTCACCGAGTACAGTACCGAAGCCCGCAAGATTGAAAAACTGCGTCGCAAGTTTGGCTTTGCAGTGCCGTACCCTCAGCAAAAAGAAGTTCGCGATGCCATCGCAGCGGATATGCCGAAGAACTTCATTGCCAAAATGGTTGAGACCCAGCGTCAGCTCTGTGCCCTGCCTTTCTGGGGGATCGGTGGCTTGGGACTCTTACTCGGCATCTCGATGCAGCAGCCCCTCGATATTGTCGCCACCTTTGCCGGTTTTTACGCAGCTTTCTCGATTCAAAAATGGGGCTGGAATCTGGAAGCCCGTCGCCTGGTGATTAAGACCCTGGATGATATTGAGGCACGGGTCCAGGCAGAGCGGGCGGCAGTGAGTGAGTCGTAGTCATTGGAGATGGGGGAGATGGGGAAGGTGAGGGAGGAATCAGCGACGCGGGGAAAGGGGAAACGCGGGGACGTGGAGAGGATTACCCTCGAGCGCACCTTGGGATAACCCCAGATCAACCAAATCGCAGCGTCGTAAACGCAAAGCGGAAAATGAATATCGCTGCCAAGATCCAGGTGATCACCGGCACATCCTGGGCGCGACCGCTGACGAGTTTGGTGAAGGGATAGAGAATTAGACCAGCGGCGAGACCCTCCGCGATGGAAAAACCGAAAGGGATAAAGAAGATCGTTGCAAAGGCTGGAATTGCTTCGGTGAGATCCTCCCAGTTGATGCTCTTTACACTGGTCATCATCAATACCCCCACCAGTACCAGCGCTGGCGCAGTGGCGTAAGCTGGAACGGCTTCAAAAATCGGCACAAATAATAGCGCTACCAAAAACATCCCCGCTGCAACCACGGCGGTAAAGCCGGTGCGGCCACCTTCGGCAACGCCCGCCGCCGATTCGGCAAAGGTGGTGACGGTGGAGGTGCCTAGAATAGCGCCAGTGGTGGTTGCGATCGCATCCGCTGACAGCGCCTGGTTTGCCCGAGGTAACTCTCCCCGCTCGTTGATATAGCCCGCCTGGGTGCCCACCCCCATCAGCGTGCCGATGGTGTCAAACATATCGACAAACAGAAATACCAGCAGGATAGCCAGAAAATCAATCAGGTTGCTGCCATTGATGCCACCGAGCCCTGCAAATGCCTGACCAAACAAATGGCTGGGAAACGCTGGTAGGGCAATAAACCCTGAGGGGCCT
>JBCBQD010000297.1:0-6545 GCA_039820425.1 Cyanobacteria bacterium J06635_1 | reverse complement strand
GAAGACAGTCTTGAGCATATTTTTCATCCGATTCCTGAGACGGGACGATATAAGCTATCGTCCGTAGACGCTGGTGAGGTCGCCACTGGGGCTGCCCACCAGGCTAGGGCATAGGGCTGGCTAGCTTCTCCATTGGCCGTCTCGTGGTAGACGACGCGTAGCTTATATCGTCCCGTCTCAGGAATCGGATGAAAAATATGCTCAAGACTGTCTTCTGCACTGACCGATGACCAAACGCTCTTGCTAATATCCGTCTCATCAGCGGGCATCAGATAAAGGTCGAGGTTATTAAGACTTTGGCCGCTAAACGCTTCGCCCACATCAAATAAGCCATTACCATTGCTGTCGTTGAGTTCAATATGCCGTTCCCAGCTTAGGGTGGCCGAAAAATAACTGTCGGCCTGTAAGGGCTGCTCAATCACATAGTCCTGATAGGTTGCACCGTCTAGCTCTACGGTGCTCAAGTCCCAGCCAATGGCAGGCACAGGGGCCGCTGATGACCATTGACCGCTGTTAAATTGTTGGTAGGCTCGAAAGGCATTTAGGTGGCCAGTGCCCAACTCTGCATGGAGAGGGATGGCCGGATCTGCATAGGCATCTGACTCTACCCAGGTGCGATTGGCTTCATCTAGCAGTGTCCGTCCCATGCCCAGGCGCAATCCATCGCCGGTGTCTTGCAGCTTATCTGCGGCGTTGAGGAGGACTGCTTTGGTCACCATCGGTTTGCGAGCATCTAAACTCCAGTTTGGGGCACCTTCGCGAATCTTGCGATCGCCCCATTCTTGTAATAAAGCCACAGTCGCAGCCACATGGGGCGCGGCAAAACTGGTGCCGCTACTTACAGTGCGTTGACCGTCGGGGTTAAACATTTCAATCTCGCTGCCTGGGGCCACCAGGTTGATCGACCGCCTGGCCCCTTCATTCGACTCGGGGGCAGGGCTACGGGGGGAGCTAAAGGTGGGCTCACTGCTCAGGTTGGCAAAATCAATTTTGACAAAGCGGCCATCCACGCGAGTTGAGTAGGCCACATTGATGCCATTGAAATTGTCGGTGGGGATGGGAATCCCGCCGCCACCCTGGTTACCGGCAATCACATAGAGCACATCGTGAACCCGCTCAGACCAGTCGATACACTGGGTGAGTAAGGCATTACCGTCTAAGATGGCTTCGGGGCGCGGATCTCGAATCAGCGGCTCTCCAAAGCTAAAGTTGATGGCACGCACGTCGCCGCTGTTGCGGAGGGCAACGGCCTGGGTTGTAATGCATTCTTCTGGCTGACCTGAGAACTCATTGAGGGGGCCAACGGCGGCTGAAAAAAGCACCGCATCGGGGGCAACCCCGGTCAAAAATTTGTCCTGGGAGATCATGACGCTGGCCACATTGGTAGCGTGGGGGTCAACAAACTCATCTGCGGCCCCGTGGCTTTCTAGCTGCAGGGCCTGGGCCACCTGAAAGGGCATATTTTCAAGTGCAATTTTGTCGACCCCAAAGACGCTGGGGCGGCCAATCTCGACCTGGCCAATGGCAATTTTGCGACCGGTCAGGTTATAGGGTTCTGCATGCAGCCTGAGGGCATCGATCCCGTCCGCTCCCACCGATGTCGATAATGCCCAGGCGGGTAAGCCTACCGCCAGCCCCAGTCCACCACTGAGGGCACCGATTCGTCTGGGTAGCTTTTGCCAAATTTGCTGCATTGCTATTTAAAGGGTAAAGGGCCGTTAACAGCAACTTTAGCGCAATCCCTTCGCCTTATGGGTTTCCTCGGTTGGTAGTGTCGGGGGACTGCTCAAACTGAGCTTGAGATGTCATGACACTCAAACTAGATATTTCGTGGAATTTGAGTTGAGTCTAAAGATTTTGTTACGATATACACAATTATTTGCGATCGCAGGAGGCTGTCCCACCATGCAAACCCAATCTCAAAAATCTGTTGTTATTTCCCCTTCGATTTTGTCCGCCGACTTTAGCCGCCTGGGTGAAGAAATCAAGGCTGCCGATGCAGCAGGTGCAGATTGGATTCACGTTGATGTGATGGATGGCCGTTTTGTCCCTAACATCACCATTGGTCCCCTGATCGTCAAGGCCATTCGTCCGCTCACCCAAAAGCCCCTCGATGTACACCTGATGATCGTCGAGCCCGAAAAATATGTCGAAGGCTTTGCCAAAGCGGGCGCAGATATTATCTCCGTGCATGCTGAGCACAACGCTTCTCCCCACCTGCATCGCACCCTGTGCCAAATCCGTGAACTGGGCAAGCAGTCTGGCGTTGTCCTCAATCCATCGACCCCGCTCACACTGATCGAGCACGTGCTAGAGGTCTGCGATCTGGTTTTGATCATGAGCGTTAACCCTGGCTTTGGTGGCCAGAAGTTTATCCCCGCAGTGCTGCCCAAGATTCGTCAGCTGCGTCAAATGTGCGATGAGCGAGGCCTTGACCCATGGATTGAGGTAGACGGGGGGCTTAAGGTAGACAACACCTGGCAGGTATTAGAAGCCGGGGCAAATGCCATTGTTGCAGGCTCAGCTGTTTTCAATACCGATGACTATGCAGCAGCGATTAGTGGCATTCGCAACAGCAAGCGTCCCACCCCTGAGTTGGCTGCTGTTTAAGTTGCTCAGGGCTGTTTAGTTGTTTACTCAAAACGCAAAATACTAAAGCGCAAAATACGTCTTAGGGTGGGCGTCTTGCCCATCTGGTAAACCATAAAAAAGAAGGGTCTACAGCGACCCTTCTTTTTTATGGTTATGCGTACGTAATGCGAAAACCTAACGGCATCAGCAAATACGATAGATCACTGATGCTGTATCAAATCGAACCTTATAAATTTGTGTATGTAGACTTAATTACCTACCTAACCAACCCCGCTGCTAACCCGTATGACTATGACATCCGTTGAAGAAATGGTCGCCAAAATTTTTTCCACCCGCCGCATTACCCGCACCGATCAGCACGTGCTGATGTCAATGTTTGCGGGGGGCAATATCAGCCCCAACGACAAAATGCTGATCAATCAGATTTATGATGCCCTCACTCAGGGTCGGCTTCGGGTGGTTGAGTAACTAGGGTTCGGATGGCTAGTCTTTTTGCAACAGCTCAGAAAACGCCAGTTCTTCTGAAGCCAATACGAAGATGGTGGGGGGTAAGGCCGCCGTTCTATTTTGCAAAGCCCGATATTGGCTTGGAAAGGACTCGCCCGGTGTTGCCAGGCCCATAAAGACAATATCAGCCCCAGCCGAAGAGGTTTTAAGAATATCTTCAAAAGGGCGTTTACCTGCAACGATGACTTCTGATTTTGCGCCCCCAATTCTCACTGTTTCAATTAAGGTTTCAAGATTTGCTTCAGCGGCTTGGGCGGCGGTTTCATCAGAGACAACCAGTTTTAGATAAATGTCGGCTGAACGCCACTGCCAGCTACTGCGCAGCAGATAAGCCAGGATTAGCATCAACCCCCCGTTAGCTTGGAGCCCCCCCCACCAAACATCAATGCGTTTAGGCTGGCGGCGATAAAGTGCTTCGATATTGTCAGGTTGGCTGCGAAAAATGATCACATTGCGTTTGGCTTGGTGGCACTTAGCAATGATGTTGTAGTACCGTTGCTGGATTTCTGGATCAGGCGTTTCGGTATCCCCCAGCAAAACCGTGTTAGGAACTAGCGGCCCAATCCCGTAGGCTTCGATCAGTTGCTCTGCCCCTGCAAAGGGATCGGGGGCAGCAATTAATTTGACGAAGGCTTGAATGCCTTTGCGCTCCAGGTATTCTCGAATCGTATTGCCCATGGTTTCTTGCTGAGCGAGATCGCGGGAGCCGCTGGGCAAGACGCTCGCGACCGTCACCAGTCCGCGACCGTGGGTCAGTGCCGTGGCCATTTCGATCAGGTGCCAGCGTCTAGTGGGGGCCCCAGACAGCACTAACAAGTGGGGCCGCCAATTTTTGGGGTCAGGGCTATCGTCGATGTTAAATAACCCTACCCGCAGCAGCGAAAGCCATATTCCCTGGCGCACATCGCCCCAGGTGGTGCGGATTTCCTGGCGCTCAAGCCAGAGATAGACCCCCAGGACGATTAGCGCAGCGATGACAGTGGCCACCGCATTGATTAAAAACATCACGACAATGCACCCTAGAGCCCCCAAGATAGAGACATACCAGGGCACCTTAAAGGTCGGTCGATAGGAGGGGCTTTGTAAAAAAGCTTCGATGCCTGCGGCGACATTGAGCACCATATAGGTGGTCAAGAAAAACATCGAGAGGACCGGTGCGATTAGATTTAGATCGCCCAGACCCACGACCGCCAGAGCAATCCCAAGGGTAAAAAGCGTTCCCAGCCTGGGCTCATCACTAGGCCCCTCACCCTGGCCGAGCCAGCGGAGGCGCTTGGGCAAAATGCTATCTCGGGCAAGGGCCTGCAAAATCCGCGGAGCGCCTAAAATACTGCCAATCGCACTTGAGAGGGTGGCTCCCCAAACCCCCAGCAAAATGGACGGTCCCCAAAACGCGATCCGCTGCATAACCAGCTCCTCTGCCACCAGAGTCTCAGGATCAGCCCGCCAAAATAGCAGCAATGGAATCAGCATATAGATGATATAGCCGACGCCAACGGCGGCCAGGGTCCCGGTGGGAATTGATTTGGAGGGGTCCTTGAGGTCGCCCGACATGTTAACCCCGGCCATAATGCCCGTGACCGCTGGGAAAAAGACTGCAAACACGGCCCAAAATCCAACCGACCCAGGTTCCTCAGGCACAGGCAACTCGGTCAGGGGAACCGTATGACCAAACGCCAGACTGATCAGCGATAGAACAATCGCAACCATTATGAAATATTGGGCTTTGATGGCAATTTCAGCTGACTTAAGGGCCAACGCGGTGATTAACAGGGTGGTAATCAGTGCTACCAGGGTTTGGTTGCCTCCAAACACCTTCACCACGCTTTCGGCAAAGCCAATGGTGTAGAGTGCCACCGAAAAGGCTTGGGCAAAGTACAAGGGCAGGCCCACAGCACCGCCGGTCTCAATCCCAAGGGAGCGGCTAATCATGTAATAGGCACCGCCCGCCCGCACCACCTGGTCGGTGGCGATGGCGCTAATTGAGAGTCCGGTAACAAAAGTAATGGAGGTTGCAATTGTTACGATTAACAGGGTTTGCCATAGGCCCATGTGACCTACAACCCAACCAAAACGGAGATACATGATCACCCCCAAAATGGTCAGGATAGAGGGGGTAAAGACGCCGCCAAATGTACCTAATCCGGCACCGTTGGACTTAGTAACGACGTTTTCAGCGGTGGTAGAGCGTGATGACATGACGATGGAGAATTTGCTGGGTGGGGGATAGGCTCAGGGCTTTTTGAACGAGTTCTGATTTTTTTATCCGGTGAAGCGCCAGATTGTTCACAGTTTTGCACAGGCACGCTGCAGATTAGTGTTGCATACAGCTGATAAGTAGAGGGCATCAATGTGAGGGGCTTTGTGCTCTCTTCAAAATGGCTTGATATAAAGATTTTGCTCCGTGTTTTGGGCTGATTTTTGGCCATTTTTTTAGGCCAACTTTTGGCATGCTAGGATGACGCTGGGCGCTGCGACAGTCGGAGGTTGACTAGGTTTGGCACTAAATTCCAAAGGTAACCTATGGCAGCAAGATTGGCAGCGTCGATTAGGGGCTATGGTAGCAAGGCTCCTCCAAAGCGGCTATGAAATAGTACATCTGCTGATTAGTCAGTTCGCATTGGGATGTTGTTTAGCCTTGCTGCTCTTTGGCTTGGCGCTTCCTCTCCCGGCTCTAGCCCTTGAGACTCCGACAGAACCACCCCCCACCTACGCACTCAAGGCCACCCCACAATTTGCCCCCCCCTTTTTACGTCCCCCATCAGAGGGGCAGCCCGCTTCGGCAGGGGCGTTTCAACAGTCACCTCCCTCAGTCCCTCTTTATCCCTATTCGGCCTCACTTTGGGATAAGTTCGAACAATTTCGCAATGACCCCCAGCTACAGCGGCTGGTCGAGGAAGATTTGCAAAAAAGCCTGGTGATTCGCCAGGTCATCCAAGCTGAGGTTGATCGCACCTTTTCCCACACCACAGCTCTGCTAAACGTTTTACTAGTGGTGCTGACTGCGATTCCGATTTTGACGGCGGCAGGGTTTTGGTTTATTCGCCGCAGTGTGATTAACCAGGTCATGGCCGAAACCCGTAAGCAGCTGCACGATGAAGTTCATAAGCAGCTTGATCGCGAGGTCGAAGCCGAGCTGAAGGAGCAAACTGAGGCCTTTAAGCTAGAAATTCAAGCCCTGCGGGATGAGTTCGCTGCCCAACTACAGCAGCTTAACTCTGACGCCCAGGTGGAAAAAGATACCCTCATTCAAGAGCTGACCCAGTTATTGCCTGCCCCCATGCAAGGCGCTACCCCAGAGCTTCAGCGAAGATTGCAGGCGTTAACTCGCCAGCTGAATGCCCTCAAAGCTGCCAATGCCCGTCTCAAATTTACCGCCAGTGACTATTTAGAGCAGGGGCGGGCGCTTTATCTAGAGGAGGCTATTCCAGAGGCCCTGGATGCTT
>JBCBQD010000296.1:0-6545 GCA_039820425.1 Cyanobacteria bacterium J06635_1 | reverse complement strand
ATGTACTTTCCCAGACTATGCCATCCATATCTCACTCTATCTAAACTGATGGATTATCTTAAAATTTCAGCACTAGTCCAAGCAGCTGTTCTCATCCATTTCAAGCCATAAGCTCAGCGGCTATCCGCCTAAGGCGGGAAATTTTTCCAAGGATAGAAGTCAGGAGTCAGGAGTCAGGAGTCAGTAGGGGACTGGATTCTGACTCCTGACTCCTGAATACTTACACTGTCTGGGTTTCCCGGCTTAAATTGAACGCCATAAAGAGTAATAGAAAAAATGCTTTTAGAGGCGTTAATTTGAGTCTCTCAATGAGAAAGTCGGCAAAGGGATCTCGGCTATATAGGTTGTTTTCATTCATTGGGTATGACCAAAATTTGCCTTCCGACATCATCCAGCCCCGTGGTTTGGCCTCAGATAGAGTTTACAACCGCCTGTAGTTTGGCTCAAAACCAGCATTAACCTTTTCAGTTGGGTTCTGAATACAATAGAAATCTATCAACAGTTTTCCAGACATCTGAGGTGCCCATGGTATTGGCTTCAACCCCAACCACCGACTTGACCGATTTACTCCAACAAACCCTCGATTCCCTTACCCTAGCCGCTGACTGGGTAGGCATTCGCGCCGTTCGCGAGACCGGCACTCGTCGTGCCATGCGAGACGGCAAACCCGAAGGCAACCGGCGCTTTAACGAACTCGGTGCCATGGTAGAAATCATGGTCGACGGCCAACTCGGTTATGCCGCCACCAATCGACTCACCCCAGATAGCTTACGGGCCGCAGCCACTCGCGCCTATCAGCAAGCCAAAGCCGCCGTCCCCTGGCAAATCCATCGCTTTACCCCCGAGATTCGCCCCACCGTCACCGATGGCTACCAGTCGCCCGTGGTGAAACCATTGGATAGCTTTACCGCTGGAGACATTAATGATCTATTGGCCCGCATTTGCCACCGGCTCAAGGTGTCCGACCAAATTGTCCAAACCAACGCCAACGCCAGCACCCGTACCGTCGATACCTGGCTGGTCAGCACCCGCGGCACCCGCATTCACCAGCAATTTTCATTCCTCATGACTCACTTTGGGGCCACCGCCCAAGAAGGCCCCGTGGTCCAAACCCGCAATCATAATGGCCCCGGTGCCCACTGCTACCAGGGCGGCTGGGAGAACCTGACCGAAGACACCCTTTGGGCAGCGGTTGATCAAGTCGGCACCCAGGCCGTAGAGCTACTCACCGCAGACGAATGCCCCGAGATGGCCACCACACTGGTACTTGCCCCCGACCAGATGATGTTGCAAATCCATGAAAGCATTGGCCATCCCCTCGAGCTAGACCGCATCTTGGGCGATGAGCGCAACTACGCCGGGGGCAGCTTCGTCAAACCCAGCGATTTTGGCACCCTGCAATATGGCTCTCGGCTGATGAATATTACCTTTGACCCGACAGTGACTAGCCAGTTTGCCAGCTACGGCTTTGACGACACCGGCGTGCCCGCCCAGCGTCAGTACCTGATTCGTAACGGTAAGCTTGAGCGGGGGCTGGGCAGTCGCGAAAGTCAGCTGCGGCTGGGGGTAGACGGTGTTGCCTGTGCCCGCGCCACCTCGTGGGACCGTCCGCCAATTGACCGAATGGCGAATATTAATTTAGAGCCGGGCGATCACGATCGCCCTGACCTGTCAGGTCGCAACTTCACCGACCTGATTGCTAGCATCGAGGACGGCGTCTATATGGAAGCCAACCGCTCCTGGTCGATTGACGATCAGCGCTTTAAGTTCCAGTTTGGCTGCGAGTATGCCAAGCGCATTCGCAATGGCAAACTGGCCGAAACTCTGCGTAACCCCAACTACCGCGCCACGACGCCCCAGTTTTGGCACAGCCTGGTACAGGTCGGCAATCAAGATACCTGGGAAGCCTACGGCACCCCCTACTGTGGCAAGGGCGAACCTAACCAGGTAATTCGGGTGGGTCATGGCTCACCTGTGTGTGCCTTTGACAACATCGAAGTGTTTGGGGGGGCAGGCTAGTGACTTGGGAAACGACTTTCAATCAAATTGTGGATGCTCTGCTGCCTCAGCTGCAGGATGCTGAACATCTCAAACTCTCTTTGATCGCTGAAGATAGCCAGTTTACTCGGTTTAACCACGGCAAGGTTCGCCAGACCGGCAGCGTGGTGAAAGGAGGACTCGACTTGACGCTGATGGCGAATCAGCGCAGTGCTAACCAGTCAGTGCCCTTCACCGGGGAGAAAGAAACTGATTGGCCTGCGCTCATGGGGGCACTCAAAGACCTGCGCTCAGAGCTACCCCAGCTACCGGAAGATCCCTACCTGGTCTTGCCTGTCACAGAGGCCACCAGTCGGGAAGTCTACAACGGCAAACTCTTGGATGAGCCGGTGCCTGAGCTAATGCCACCGCTGGCAGATGTGGATGCCGCTGGCCTCTATGCCGGGGGGAAAGTCATCCGCGCCTATGCTGACTCTGCGGGGGCTCGCCACTGGTTTGAGACAGATACCTTTACCCTCGACTATTCGCTCTTTAACGAAGACGGTAAAGCGGTAAAAGGCACCTATGCCGGGCGAGGGTGGGCGACTTCGGATTATCTCGAAAAGCTGACTGCGTCAAAGCAACTTTTGGAGAACATGGCCCAACCTCGCAAGGCAGTTGAGCGGGGGCAATATCGCACCTATTTGTCTCCGGATGCAGTGGCTTACCTGGCCAGTATGCTCTCCTGGGGGGGCATTAGCGAGGCGTCGTTGCGGCGTGGGGGGAGCGCGTTGGGGCCTTTGCAGAGGGGAGAGCGCCCCCTCTCCTCAAAACTCTCCCTGATAGAGGACTTTTCCCAAGGCCAGATGCCCCGATTTAATGCATTTGGCGAACTCTCTCCGTTAAGGCTGCCCTTGATTCAATCCGGCCAGTTAATCAATACCCTGGTCAGTGCCCGCACTGCCAAAGAGTATGAGATTACCTCTACCTATGCAGAGGTGGGGGAATATTTGCGATCGCCCATCATCGCCCCTGGGAATCTGGCCGAGGCCGACATACTGACAGCCCTCGACACGGGGCTATACCTGTCGAATCTGCACTACTTAAACTGGAGCGACCGCCCCAATGGTCGCATTACCGGCATGACTCGCTACGCCTGCTTTTGGGTCGAGAACGGTAAGATTATCGCCCCGATCGAAGACCTGCGCTTTGACGAGAGTCTTTATCACTTTTGGGGCAAAGGCTTGATTGACTTGACCCAGTCAGTTGCCTTTGTGCCAGAGGTGGGCAGCTACAGCTACCGAGACCTTGGCGGTTTAACCGTGCCTGGCATGCTGGTGGATGGCTTTACTTATACGCTGTAAACCCTCTAAAACCGCATGGCAGGGATCGCATGGCAGGGTGCGCGGGTAGCTGATTGAAGACCTTGCTGGGTTAGCTCTCTGAAACACAGATTGAGACAGACGGATATGTCAAAGGTTGAGGCAATCCCATGGTCTGGGGAAAGGTCATATTGAATGGCTATAGGATTTACTTGGGATAAGAAAATAATCTGCGATCGCACCTGCAATTGCCTCATTCCCTCGTTTATCAATCGGCTGTGCCTGGCGGGGCGACAGTAGAGGCTGATGTAAAAACGACCAGTCCCCTGAGAAAAAAGCATCGGCATCTAAAATCTGATGGCGCGCATAGTCTTGTATCCCCTGCAACAACAGGGCGGCCTCAGCAAAGCCCTCACGCGGCAGCGTCACCAGCCCCCGATCCAGACGGCAAGTTTCTGAGAACGTGCTGTAGCCAGGTTTAGAAACAACGCGATCGCAAATCGGCATAAAATCCACCGGGCGCAGGCTGCGATCGCTTACCTTGAACAGGTTAGGCAAGTCAGGAGCCTCACGGTCAAACGTAATAAACTGCCAGTCGGCAAACTCAGTAATGGCTTGGTAGGGAATCTGCGCTAGCCCTAACCCGCCAAAGGTCAGCAGCACCGTTTTCTCAACCGGAGCGGTGAACCCATAGCGTGCGCGCAGCTGGTCTACCGAAAAGCGGGGTGAGCCGCCAGTCAGCCCCACATCGATGATATTTGGAAACGCCGCCATCGGTTCGTGGAACGGGAGGCGGAAGATGCGATCGCATTGACTGAAGCACGCCGCAATCCAATCTGCGATCGCTTCAAATTCTCCACCCCAGGGGCGATAGATAAAATCCCAGCCAAAATTACTCATCATCCAGCAAGGGATCCCCGCCGCTTGGGCCAACACCGTCGCCAGGGGCGGAATATCTGCCAGGACCAAATCAACTTGGGCTTGCCGTAAAAACTCAATTTCATCGGCCAGAATGTCGTCCTGGTTGGCTCGAATCCACTGCAGTTTTTCTAAGGTCGCCGCCTTGTCCATGGTCAGGCTATCGCTTTGTAACACCCCAATATCAAACTGTTGAGCGCGATACTCATAGCCAGGGGCCAGGTAAGACTCTAACAGCCAGGTCGGTGCCGTCGTCGCCACAATTAACCGCAGCTCAGGTAGCTGCCGCTGCAGGGTCGCTGCCACCGCCGCCGCCCGCGTGGCATGACCAAAACCATGATTCGTAATCGCCAGATAAAGCGTAGGAGGATGAGCCATAGGAAGTTACCGATAGTAGTTTTCGAGAAAAAGCAGACTGCAAATTTGAAGGGGAAACGGTTCTTGAGCAAGGAGTGAGGAGGTGCTCTTTGAGGGAAGGATAGAGGGCAGTCAGGAATAAATAATGCTTTTGAACGCATATGCTTTTCAAGATATAATTTTATATGGTTTGGACAGTTGAGTTTCATCAAGCTTGTGCTGAAGAGGTTCAAGCGTTTGCAAAAGAAGTCAAGATGCAACTGGCGGCATCTATCAAATTTCTCGAAGAATTTGGTCCACAGTTAAAAAGGCCCTATGCCGATACATTAAATGGCTCATCTCACTCAAATATGAAGGAGCTACGGTTTAATGCTGGCGATGGTGTCTGGCGAATTGCCTATGCTTTCGATCCAGAAAGGAAAGCAATTCTACTGATCGGTGGTGATAAATCAGGCATCAGCCAGAAACGCTTCTATAAAAATTTGATCAAAAAAGCAGACGAGCGATTTTCGAAATATTTGGCAGAATTTACAGGAGAGGGCTCATGACAAAAGGCAAACGATTACAGGCATTTTGGGATGAGTTCACGGATGCGGAAAAAGCAGAGATAGATAACCGCTACAGTGAGCTGAGAGCTAGATATCTCACACTGCAAGAATTACGTAAAGCCCATAATTTAACGCAGGAATCCCTGGCAGCCAAACTGAATATTAAGCAAGAAAACGTGTCACGTATTGAGAAACGTTCTGATCTTTTGCTATCAACCCTGAGAGGCTACGTTGAAGCTATGGGCGGACAGCTACAGCTGGTTGTGCAATTTCCAGATAGTCCGCCAATTACTCTAGAGGGTTTTAGTACTCTAGACACAGAGACAGCTCAGGAGTCTTAGGGCCAAAAAAAGCCCGTCGAGCTAAGTCGACGGGCCTTTGTAAAGTACCGAGTTAATCAACCAGTGGCCTACAGTTGAGGCACAAACTGCTCTTTCTCAGGGACAGCGGTGTACTCCGCTACAATCTGTCGCAGCTCGTCACCGTCGATAGTCTCTTTATCTATCAGCAGATCCACCAGGCGGTCAATCACCTCGCGGTTTTCTTCCATGAGTCGTTTAGCGTCGTCATAGCAATGCTCAACAATATTGCGGACCTGAGCGTCGATACCCACGGCGACCTCCTCAGAATATTCTGAGCGAGACATCCAATCACCGCCTAAAAACACCTCACCCTGAGGATTTTCGAGCGATAGCGGCCCCAAGTCAGACATGCCAAACCGGGTGACCATCTGCCGAGCCATCGAGGTCACCTGCTGGAGGTCGTTACCGGCCCCCGTGGTCACCTCGGCATCACCAAAAATGATGTCCTCAGCGGCACGACCGCCCAGTGCTCCGGTAATGCGGGCCAGCAGCTGGGCCCGAGAAATCAGCATCTGCTCTTCGCTGGGGGTAAACCAGGTTAAGCCCTGGGCCTGACCCCGTGGGATAAGGGTCACTTTTTGCACAGGGTCATGGGCTTTGACCAGGGTGCCGACAATCGCATGACCGATCTCGTGATAGGCGATCAGACGCTTGCTCTTGCCATCTACTAGAGGGGTGCCCTCCATGCCAGCCACCACGCGATCAACTGCGTCGTCGATTTCTCGCATAGTGATGGCATCCTTACGACGGCGGGCTGTCAAAATAGCCGCTTCGTTTAGTAAGTTTGCCAAATCTGCACCGGTAAAACCGGGGGTGCGACGGGCAATTGTCTCTAAGGAAATCTCATCGCCCAGTTTCTTGTTGCGAGCGTGAACCTCGAGCACCTCAACCCGGCCTTTGACATCGGGCGGGTCAACCATCACCTGACGGTCAAAGCGGCCCGGACGCAACAGTGCCGAATCCAGTACATCAACCCGGTTGGTGGCTGCGATGATTATGATGCCTGTATTGCCCTCAAAGCCATCCATCTCAGTAAGCAACTGGTTAAGGGTTTGCTCGCG